>NZ_JBYTBS010000007.1:0-216775 GCF_058789495.1 Paenibacillus sp. FW126-R14
TCGCGAGCAAGCTAGCGTGCAGGAGCAAGAGAGAACGCAAGAGCAGGAGAGAGTGCAGGAGCAAGAGAGGGCGCAAGAGCAGCGGAGAGTGCAGGGGCAAGAAAGAACGCAAGAGCAGCAGAGAGTGCAGGAGCAAGAGAGAACACAAGAGCAGCAGGGAGTGCAGAAGCAAGAGGGTACGCAAGAGCAGCAGAGAGTGCAGGAGCAAGCTAGTGTTCGGGATCAAGAGTTGCGCTCAACAGCTGTGCAGGATCATAATCAACGTGAAGTTTTGGGGCAAATGCATGCCCCAAGTCAAGTACAGCGTAGAAATGAACTTTCTGGCAGTTTGGGAGCAGTCTCCGATGATGTAATGGAGCGCCTTGCACAGCGTGCAGTTAAGCCATTGAGTGGACAATGGATCTCGACTTTTCCTGGGAAAGAGACCGTGTTCAGTTCTTCCAAGCTGACTCATAGAAAGTTCAGTGCCATAGAGAATGGTATAGAAGCTTCTGTGAAAATTCAAAGCAATGAGAGCGTGTTAAAGCAGCTCCTGCAAAAACAAAGACAGCAATCTTCTAATGATTCAATTGTTGGAAGTACATATATAAGACCAGAAAGGTCCGATTCCACTGCCATGACGATGCAAAAAGTACGCATGTTGCGGGGGGAAAGGGAAAGTAATCATCAGAAGCTATCGGGAACAAGCAGCAATGCAACCAGCCCACAACCGGATTCTCTTAACGAGAAGCATTCCGTTCGTAGAAGGCAGCTTTCAAGTGAAACGACTCCAGTAGTTAGACAGATGGAAGGCTTTCGAGCCGGTGTACAAGCGAGTTCGGTTATGCAAAATGTTCAGCGAGCATATGGATCACAGTCCCCGGAGCAAGGAGCACGTTATCCAAAGAACATAAATTCTGAGGTATCTGCAAAAATAGTGGGACAAGCTGCAAACAACATAAGGAAGATAGCTGAGTCAAGTCCTTTTGAGGGGTATCGTGCTAGCCTTGCGGCAAGTACTCGGCTACAAGCAGCCGAGCGTATATTCCGTTCTCCGATGGATAGGGGAAGAGGAGACTCTGCTAGCGAACAACAGGGTGAAAGCCAAAGAGAAGTACAAGATGCCGCACCTGTGAAAAGCGCACTGCCTTCTGCTAATCTAGCTTCTGAGATATCTGCAAAAATAGTAGAGTCAAGTATCGCAAAAATAGGCTCCGTGTTTAACCGGACGGCAGGGTTGAATACCAAAGTCAGATTGAACAAGCACACGGGGAACGGACTCGAGAACGGACTCCCGGGACATCCGACTGTGGGTACACGAGCTAATTCGTTAAGCAGATTAAGTTCTCCAGGTCAGAGGGTTGAGAGGGTTTTTCGCAGTCAGGCAGCCCCTCGGGGATTAGGGGAAAACGAACTAACAGGTGGAACTGGTGAAATAGCACAAGCAGTACAGGCAGTGCAAGCAGCGCAGGCGGCACAGGCAGAGCAAGCGGCACAGGCAGCGCAAGCAGCGCAAGCGGCACAAGCAGAGCAAGCAGCACAGGCGGCACAAGCAGTGCAGGCGGCACAAGCAGTGCAAGCAGCACAGGCAGAGCAAGCAGCGCAAGCAGCGCAAGCGGCACAAGCAGCGCAAGCGGTGCAAGCGGTGCAGGCAGCACAAGCAGCACAAGCAGAGCAAGCAGCACAGGCGGCACGAGCAGCGCAAGCAGAGCAAGCGGCGCAAGCAGTGCAAGCGGTACAAGCAGAGCAAGCAGCACAGGCGGCGCAGGCTGCACAAGCAGCACAGGCGGCGCAAGCTGCACAAGCAGCACAGGCGGCGCAAGCTGCACAAGCAGCGCAAGCGGTACAAGCAGTGCAAGCAGTGCAAGCGGCACAAGCAGAGCAGGCGGCGCAAGCAGCGCAAACTGTACAAGCAGAGCAAGCGGTACAAGCAGCGCAAGCGGTACAAGCAGAGCAAGCAGTGCAAGCGGCACAAGCAGAGCAGGCGGCACAAGCAGCACAAGCAGTGCAAGCGGCACAAGCAGAGCAGGCGGCACAAGCAGCACAAGCAGCACAACCAGCACAACCAGCCACATCGAGTCAGCATTCCAGAAGCGGTCAGCTGGCAGAAGATGTGGGCGAAAGAATAGCGGGTAATCGGACTCGCAGCTCCCTGTTTTTGGGTGATTTTGCTGCTGAGATCGCTTCGAAAATAACGAAGAACAGTTTGAAAAGCATGGGGCCGAGTCTTGCTCCAGCAGCAGCCGAGATAGCTTGGCTTAGGAGTCAGCAAGCGGGTTCGATTTTACGGAAGCCGTATCAAGGATCTGCCGTGCAAGCCGTTTGGCGAGCAAGGGAGAGGGACATATCGACGGACAAAGTAACGCCGCCTGGAGACGTAAGCCGTACCACGTCCATCGAGGCAGGATCAGGCTCAGTGATGAGTGAGCGTGGAGTTTCCGGGAGTTCTCAGCGTGCGTCTTTTGAAGTTGTTAGAGGAACGATTAGCCAGGGACCAACTGCTGCTCCACTTGTTAGAAGGACGGTTGGTTCTGCTAATTCTCCACGTAATGAGCCGGTTGGGCATATCGTCGGACAGGCAAGTTTGGGAAGTCTCAATTTAATAGGCAGAACTAATCCGAACGAGATTCGCAGATCAATAGAAGCTGAGGCACGAGCGAAGCTTCAAGTTCAGGCAGGGAGCGCCATGCAATCACGGAAGCAGCCTGCCGTGGAAGTTAGGCGCATGGCGCAAGTGGAGCGTGTTCAGCGGCAAACTGCTGCCGCTGAGAGCGAACGCGCGCAACGCGCGAGGACGGGTTCGGGGAATCAGGGGGAAGCCACTAGCTTCCTGTCTGATTCAACGGAACGAACCCTTAGGGCTAGCCTGAGCGCGCTGGAAGAAGCGAGCGCTCAGGCGGAGCAGCCCGCTGCCGCTTCGCGGGCAGCGGCAAGTGCAGACGCGCGTATCACGCGCGCGTCTATGGCTCGCCAGCCCGCCAGCATGACACCGCGTGTCATGCCGCTGCTGGCGAGCAGCGCAGGAGCGCGCTTCGCCGCTCCTGCAGCAGGCGCTGCGGCTTCGCCTGCCGCAGCTGTACACCTCCTGCCCGCCCAAGGGACGGGCAGTTTCACGCAGGCGGCTGCCATCGGCAGAGCCGCCGCCGTAACGGCTGGCGCGCAGCGCAGCGCCAGCCTGAACCACAGCAGCAGCGCCAGCCTGGCTGCTGCAAGCGGTGCCGCGCTGCCCGCAAGGGTGCAGCGGCAGTTCACAGCCGCCGGTGAGCCGATCACCGGCGGACAGCGCCAGGGCGCGCAGCAAGCAGGCGCGCCAACCACCCTGCTGCCACGCATAGGCAGCAGATCCGCATCCGCGAGGCAGGAACACCTGGCCTCGCAGCCTCCGGCGCTGGAGCATAAGCATGCTCCAGCAGCAGAAGAGCCGCACAGCGCGTTAGCGCAAGCGCCGCTGGAGATGGACTGGCTGCGCGCCAAAGCAAGCGCAGACCAGGCCCAAACCCCGGCAGCGCCCGTTCCGCAAGCGGCGCCGGAGCTGAGCAGCGAACAGCTGCAGGAGCTGATGAAGCAGCTGCCGCAGCTGGATGTCGCCAAGATCGCAGACAAGGTGTTCCGCGAGATCGAGAAAAGAATGAAATTCGAGCGGCAGCGCCGTGGATTGTGATGTTTAGAATTGTGATTTTAGAACTGTGATTTTTATACTCTGATTTTATAACCGTGACTTTTATACATGCAAAAGAAAGGACTGACACCTGTGGCACTCAAGAAAGCCATGATCATCGTAGACAAGGGAAACAGCAAAGAGAATGTGCAAGTTTTGTTCAATCCGGGTGAATATACCCTCGATACGACCAACAGCTATTCTTGGAAAACCGTGCCGGGTCTGTCCATGCCAATCGGTCAGTTCGTGAGCGGAGGAACGACGACGCTTGCGATGGATTTATATTTTGATACGTACGAAAAAGGGACGGACGTCCGTGAGCATACGAAGAAAATCTCCGGTCTTCTGGATGTGGAGAAGGAACTGCATGCGCCTCCGATTTGCCGCTTTGTGTGGGGCTCCCTGGACTTCAAGGGCGTCGTCGAGAAGGTGAACCAGCAGTTCACCATGTTTCTCGATACCGGTGTGCCGGTTCGCGCCAAACTGAAAGTTACGTTCCGCTCGTGGCACAGCAAGAAAGAGCAGCTTCAGACGATTCCCCGCCACTCTGCGGATCGGACGAAACAAAAGATGCTGAAGCAAGGGGAACAGCTCTGGATGATTGCGGCTCATGAATATGAAGATCCAAGCTTATGGCGGGAGATTGCCAAAGCCAATCAGATCGATAACCCGCTTAAGGTCGTAACGGGACGCCGCATTGCTGTCCCTAGATTGGACTAATGCGATGGCAACTTTAAGCTTAGAATCCAGCTCTTTTACCTATGATGATTTGGCCAAAAAGTATAAAGAGTTTTTCTCTCCGGCGTATTTAATTAGCGTAGATGGAGCGAAGCTCACGGATAATATAGCGATTTCCACGATCCGCGTGGAAACGTCCATAGAGGGGACGGCAGACTCCTTCTCGTTTCGGATCACGAACGCTTACGATGTGACGAAGAATGATTTTCAATGGCTGAGCGACTTAGCCTTGGGGAAGCCGATTGACATCAGCCTTGGCTATGTAGATAAATTTACTCCGGTATTTTCAGGCTTTATTACGTCCGTTGTCGTTGATTTTCCCGAGGACGGAGCTCCGGGGCTCATTGTGCGGGGCATGGATCTTTCGTATTTGATGATGAAAGGGACGAAATCCCGTTCGTGGAACAAAAAGAAATATAGTGATATTGTCCAGGAAATTGCCAAAACTTACGGCGCCCAAGTGCACGTCGATGCGACGACGACGGAATATCCGGCTATTTCGCAAAGCCAGATTAATGACTATCATTTTATTCAAAATCTAGCGAATTTGGTTAACTATGATTTCTTTGTAGTGGGCAAGCATTTGTATTTTCGCAAGCCTCTAACGGAGATGACGCCGGTACTGACGCTGGAAATGGGCAAAACTTTGCGCAGCTTGACGATCGATATGAACCTGGCTGAGCAAATCACCGGCGTCAAGGTGAGAGCCTGGGACAATAAGGAACTTAAAGTCATCGAAGGCGAGTCGGCCGTTATTTCGAAGCTGGGCGGGAATTCCAAGACAGGCAAGGATATACTCGCTGCCAAAGGGGATTTCGTGGAACATGTTTACACCAATGTCACTTCTCTCGAAGAGGCCAAAACCTATGCAACGGCGATTTTGAATCGACATGCGATGAAGCTGATCAGCGGTTCCGGGGAATGTATCGGGATTCCTGAAATTCGGGCTGGACGGTATATCAAGCTTGACGGCGTAGGCAAAAAATTTAATCAGCCTTATTATGTGACCGGCGCAACGCATCTGATTGATGATGAAGGCTACACGACGCGCTTTCAGTTAGGAGGGAATGCGGTATAATGTTCAAACTTCCCGATATCACCCTAGGCGGTGTGTCCAATTTCGCCTCTCAGAAAATCGGCGGTGTCATGGTCGCGGTTGTGACGAACAATAACGATCCCGATAAATTGGGGCGAGTGAAGCTGAAGCTGCCGCTGCAGGAAACGGAAACTGAAACGGATTGGGTGCGCATTGCGACGATGATGGGCGGCAAGGAGATGGGCAGTCTTTTTATCCCTGAAGTGAATGATGAAGTGCTGGTCGCTTTCCATCTGGGGGAGCTTCGCCAGCCTTTCGTGATCGGCATGCTGTGGAATCCCAAGAACAAGCCGCCGACGCCGGCCGACAAAAACGATCTGCGGGTAATCAAATCGCGTTCAGGCCATGAGTTGTCGTTCAACGATAAGAGCGGTGACGAGAGCATCACGATCAAAACCAAAAAGGGCCAAATTATCGAGCTGAAGGATAAAGACGACAGTATTTCAATTGCGGATCAAAGCGGAAATAATAAAATTTTGATCAAAGGCGGATCGGCCAATGAGATTTCCGTCGTCAGCCAAACCTCGAAGATTACCCTGAATGCCAAAGGCGATGTCGCGATTGAAAGCTCGAAAGAAATCAAAATTAAATCAACGCAAATCAACATAGAAGCGTCTGCGACGATGGCGCTCAAGGCAGGGGCCACTCTGGATTTGAAATCCGACGGCATCATTAACATTAAAGGCAGTTTGGTCAAAATTAACTAACGGGGGAGCGTGTCCGGGTGTCGGAAGCATTTTTGGGGCGAGGCTGGAAATTCCCGATTCAGGTTGACCCTGCAACAGGGCGAATTCGGATGTCCGAGTATGAAGAAGACATCGCGGAGGCGATCCGCGTTATTTTGGGCACTACACAGGGAGAGCGGGTCATGCGTCCGAGCTTCGGCTGCGGCGTGCAGGAGTTTATTTTTGGCTTAACGGACGATACGTCGCTGCATTTGCTCGAAAGCAATATTAAAGAGGCGATCCGGAACTGGGAGCCGAGGGTTCATGAGGTGGACGTGAAAGCCGTGCCGGAGGCGGACGATCCGGGGAAAGTGATGATTCGCATTTCTTACCTGGTGCGTACGACCAACAACTTGTTTAACCAAGTGTATCCTTTTTACTTATATGAAGGTTCCAAATAGAAAGAGGCAGCGGAAACGATGACGATACGTGCAAGAGAGGAGGTGAAGCTGAGCGATGCAGCCTCCCAAAATTGATCCCCGAGAAATACCCGATCTCATCGCGCAGATGAGGCAAATGGCGCCGTACTATACGCCGGAATGGCGGTTTACGCCTGAGAACCCGGACCCGGGTTCGGCATTGTTCCTCATGTTTGCGGATATGTTTCACGACAATATCAAGCGTTTGAACCGGGTTCCGACGAAAAATCTTATTTCGTTCCTCAATATGTTCGATATTACGCTGCTTCCGGCAAGGCCGGCCAGCAGTTATCTGACTTTTGCCCTGAACGAAGGCACGAAGGAGCCGGTGTTTATATTGGCCGGCACACAGGTTGCGGCTGCAGCCGAAGGCGGCAATTTGTTGTATGAAACCGCGCGCAGCACGCTGTTGACGCCTGCCCTGATCACGGATGCTTACGTGACGAGCCGTAAACAGGACAAGATTATTCGCATTGCGGAGCCATTTTTGACGGCTTCCAGGCAAGGTTTGGCGGCCCCGACGGCGCTTTTCGGCTTGCAGGGCGATAATTTGCAGGAGCATGCTATTTTCTTAGAACACAGCGCTCTCTTCACCTTGAATAATACGGCGCGTATCGAAGTCGAATTCCGCAACTCCAAAAGGCGATTCGAAGAGCTGGCCATGTCCAGTCAACTGGCAGACCCGCAGCTAACCGAGTGGCTGTATGCTACTGCGGACGGTTGGATGGCTTTTGACCAAGTAGAGGCCAAGGGCAACCGAGTCATTTTGTCGAAAGATCAGGAAGAGGAGCTAGCCGAGAGGGAAGTTGGCGGTAGGGCGGGACGCTGGATTCAGTGCCGTTTAAAGCCTCTTCTGAGCGGCGGGAAAACGCTGGCGGATAGCCGGATGTCCATGGATCATATTGCGTTCAAAACGGATTATGCCGACAGTTTGGGAAGGGGCGGCATTCGGCCGGATCTTATGTTTTACAATGATATTGCTGCGGATCCTGACGGTTTTTATCCATTTGGCGATCAGTTTGCCCTCTATGGCTCTTTCTATATCGGGAGTCAGGAAGTGTTCACGAAAAAGGACGGCGACATTCAGCTGAGCTTTGGGCTTTCGGCGGTTCAGAACCGTTTTGGCGCGGAATTGACGGAAAATATCGATTGGAAAATGGTCATGAAAAAATCCAAGTTCGATAAACCGCCCGTCGTCCATGTTACGGTGCTGCAGGTCGCTTGGGAGTATTGGAACGGGACAACCTGGGTGCGTCTTGAGGCGGGAAAAGAAGCGGAGAAGCTGTTTTATTACCCGCAGGAGCAGAAAGTGCGCAAAGACATCCGTTTCCGCTGTCCGCTTGATCTCGAAGCTACTTATGTGAACGGCAACGAAAACCACTGGATTAGAGCGCGAATTCTGCATATCGAAAATGCGTATGTGGCGCAGGCGGTTTATTTATCCCCATGGATGGATGACGTCTCGCTGACATATGCGTATGAGGATCGCCTCTATCCTGCCGAGCGTTGTTTGGCGCTGAATAATACGGTGTTTGAGGATCGAACCCGGCACAGCAGGCAGCTGGAGGGCGGTTTTGAGCCGTTTCAGCCGCTGGAGGGCAGCCATCCGGCACTGCACTTATGTTTCGATTCGCCGCCTGTAAAAGGCCCTATTTCCCTCTACGTTTCGGTGAAGCAGCAGCGTTTCGCCGAGCAGGATTTGCCTCTGCTGGAATGGGAGTATTTGCGTGCCGGCTTAATGCCGGGACATCCGTCCGAATGGGCGCCGCTTAAGGTGATCGATGAAACGAACGGCTTGACGCAGAGCGGTTCTGTGCAGTTCGTCGGCCCTGCCGATTTTGCCGGAGAGTCGTTGTTTGGCAAAGATGGCTTCTGGATTCGCGCTGTAAACCGCGACGATAAGTATGATGAGACAATGCGGCGGATTCAGGTTCCTATCGTGCATGGGCTCTACATGAACACGGTTCAAGTCCTCCAGCAGGAGACAATTATCGGGGAAGTGCCTGAAGCCAAAGGACTGGAAGAAACCGAATACCAACTGAGCCGAAACGGTATTGTGTCTGAGGAAGTATGGGTCGACGAAACGGAGTTTGTGACCGAAGAGGAGATCGCCGAATACGAGAGAGCCGGGATGCCGCTGATGGACATTAGCCGGGATTCGGAAGGCAACCTGCTTCAGCTGTGGGTTCGGTGGACCCCCGTTCGCCACATGACGGATTCGGGCAGCCGGGACCGGCATTATATGATAGACCGTACGTTTGGCCGCATTCGTGTAGGCGACGGCGTTCATGGCATGCACCCGCCCAAGGGCGGATTGGAGCAGCTGAAAGTGACGTATCAGGTCACTGCGGGACAAATCGGCAATGTAGGCGCACGGGAAATTAATCAGATGCAGGATTCGATCGCATTCGTTGGCGAGGTGTACAACCCGGAGCCGGCCTCGGGCGGCTGCGAAGCCGAGAAGCTGGAGTCGGCCTTGCAGCGCGGACCCGAAATGCTGAAGCACCGGGACCGTGCGGTATCGGCCAAAGATTATGAATGGCTCGCCCGCGAAGCGTATCCGAACATCGCCAAAGTCAGCTGCATCGCAAACCGGAACGTTTATATGCAAAAGGAGATCGGCGCGATGACACTCGTCATTTTGCCGAAGGAAGGTCAGCAGGGAAGCCTTGCGTTTCCTGTACTGAAAAAACAAGTCGAGCGTTACATTATCGAGCGAGCATCGAGTCTCGTTGCTTTCCCGGAGCGGCTGCACGTCATCGAGCCGGTGTATATGGAAATATCCGTTGCGGCGATCGTGGCGGTTGAAGGCATGGATGCTGTCGTCGCGACGGAAATACAGGCGGTGGAGAAGCTGACTCGCTTCCTGGATCCGCTGACCGGAAATTTCGACGGCAAGGGCTGGGCAATCGGCCAGCAGATTCATCCTTCGGTTTTTTATGCGCTGCTCAAAACGATTCGAACGATCAGCCATGTGGAGAAGCTCTACATGACGGTCTATAAGTTGGAGGACGGGGAGCGTGTCGAACTGGATGTGAATCGCCTGCCGGCACTTCCGCACGGCATTATTGTGAGCGGAAAGCACAAGGTGGTCGTGAACGCTTTGTAATTATTATTGAAGGAGGTGAGCACAAGTGCTGCCCATTCCCAATTTGGATGACCGCATGTTTGAACAGATGGTGCTGGAAGCGCGGAAGTCGATTCCGAAGCTTTTTCCCGAGTGGACGGATGAAAATGAGCATGACCCGGGGATTACGCTGCTGGAGCTGATGTCATGGATGACCGAGATGCAGCAGTATTATTTGAACAGGGTTACGGAGAAGAACGAGCGGAAGTTTTTGAAGCTGCTCGGCATTCGTCCGCGTGAAGCGGTGTCGGCTGTTTGCGATGTGGCCTTTGCTAACGTGCAGCAGCAGCTTGTGCTCCCTAAGGGGACGCCGCTGCAAGCGATGGATCAGCGTTTCGAGACGCTGCGCACGGTGCAGCTTGTTTCTTCAACGCTGGAAAAGGTTCTGGTGCGCACGGAAACTGCCGCCGGCGATTTCACTTCGAATAATCAGGCGAAAATCGCTTATTACGCGTTTGGGGCAGAGGCGAGTAAAGGCGCACATCTGTATCTCGGATTTGATCGGGCGCTGCCGGTGGAAACGGAGGTTTCGCTGTCCTTTCAGCTGTATGACCGTTATCCGGTCCGCGTAAGTCATCAAAAAGATGCAGCCACACCGATTATTTCGTCCGCTAAGGTAGGATGGTCGTTCGCCGGTGCGGGAGAAGACCAGGGGCAAGGACAGTCTGGCCAAAGGGAAAGCTGGCTGCCTGTTGAAGGGGTTATCGACACGACGGTACATTTGTCGCAGAGCGGAGAAGTGCGCTTCCGCATCACTTCGGAGATGAAGCCGATGGCGCTGTATCCTGCGGATGACCGCAGCCGCTACTGGATCTGCTGTACACTGGAGGAGGACGGCTACGAGCTGTCGCCCAAAATTGAGAAGGTGAGTCTGAACAGCGTCCGTGCGGCGGAGCAGGAAACGTTTAGCGAGGTAACGGCTTTCAACGCTTCCGGCGAACCGGATCAGAGCTTCGAGGTTAGCACGTATCTTGCTTATAACGGTCTGCACACGGTGCAGGTGCAGGACGAGCAAGGGCGCTGGCGCGATTGGCACATTGTAGCCGAGCTGGAGGACTACGGACCGGACGATCTCGTCTGCCTGCTGCTGCAGGATTCGGTCCGGCGCACGACCCGTCTGCGCTTCGGCGACGGGGTGAACGGCAGCATCCCGCCGCAAGGCGCGAAGCGGGTGCGGCTCATTGCCTATACGGCCGAGTTCGACTACGGCCGTTATGTCGGGGGCAGCAAAGGTCTGCCCGGGCAGACCTTTGAGCTCGCGCGCGGCCGGACGTTCAAGCCCGGCAGCATGCTGCTGCAGGTCGGACGCCTGCAGCGCGGGTCGCACAGCGTCGTCTGGGACGACTGGCAGTCCGTGGATGACTTCGATAATTCGAAGTCCACGGACAGGCATTACGTCTACGACGCTGAAGCTGGAACGATCCGCTTCGGCAATAACGAAGCAGGGCTTGTCCCGCCGAAGTCGGTGGAACCGAACATTCGGTTCCTGGCTTTGCAGGCGGGCGGGGGCGAGCGGGGCAACGTGAAGGACGGCCTCGTGACCGGCTTCACGGAGGAGCCCGGCGTGAGCGTGACGAATCCGTTCCCGGCGCGGGGCGGCCTGGAAGCGGAGACGCTCACGCAGGCCAAGCTGCGCGTGCGGCGCGAGCTCGATATGCCGACGCGGGCGGTGACCGGCGATGACTACGAGCGCATCGCGAAGGCGACGCCGGGTCTGCGCGTCGCGCGGGTGAAGGCTATTCCGCTGTATAAGCCGGGCATGCGGGATTATCCCAAAGTCAAAGCGCCGGCGCAGATGACCGTCGCGGTCGTGCCTTACAGCGAGAGTGATAAGCCGAAGGCGAGCAAGGGGTTTTTGCAAACGATCAAGGGGCATTTGGATCGGCACCGCCTTTTGACGACAGAGCTCCATGTGATTCCGGCGGAATATATTAAAATCACCGTGCATGCCGTGGTGGTCATGGAGCCGAAGTACAAAAACGAACAGCGCCGCATCAACCAAGAGTTAAGACTGCTGCTTCAGCCAATGGATCATGGGCAGGGCTCGGAGGGCTGGCGCTTCGGCCGAACGGTGTACAAGGGCGATATATACGGCGTTATTTCCAGGGTTAAAGGCGTGGTTTATGTGCAGGATCTTTGGCTGGACGCCGAAGGCACAGGCTTTCACAAGGATGGCGCCGGCGATATCCACATACCTCCTTATGCGTTGGTGTATTCCGGCAATCACGAGGTGGAGACGATTAGTCAGACCGATTTGTAGATATGACCAAAGAAAAGAGGTGACGAACGATGCAGGATGGGCAAACATTTTTTTCGCTGAATAAACCGCTTGATTGGGAGCAAGGCTGCGAAGCCAACATCGATATGAAAGAAACGGGCCTTTCGATCCGGCAGACCGAGAAGTACAGCATTCATCGCATCGTTCGCACAGACGAGTTGGAGGGCATTCACCCGATTCACGAGATGACGGTCGGTGCCGGGCGGAAACTGATTTTGCTGGACGAGGCTGCGAATGTGTGGATTTATGACGAGCAAAGCCGTCATCTGGAGTCGTTGTTTCGGCATGGGCACGGGCTGTTTAGCCACCTGGCGAAGCTGGCTTCCATGTCGGATCTGCTGGTCATTGCAGACAGCGAGCGGTCGACGGAGCGCAGAATTGCTGTGTACTCCCTCTCAAACGGACAGACGATGTGGGCGGTCGGCGACTGGAAGGGGCTGGAGCTCTATCCGCTTTCCGTCAATTCAAAGCTAGCAAGCAAACAAACGTTTTATACGACGGTTCCGTTGGATATTGCGGTTGGTATGAATGGAAGTCCGCAGGTCCCCAAGGGCGGCAGGATTGGCATCCTCCAGTGGAACTCCGCGGGTGAGGTCGTGCGCGTCTATGAGCATGACATCCACCGAATGGAAGAAGCGGTCGATGTTTCTGCGCTGCATGGGCGGTATTTCACCGCTGCGGCAGATGGCACTTTGGCGCTGCTGGATACGCAGCTCAGAACGATCACCGTGTTCCATGAGGACGGCCGGGAGACGCTGCATTTTAAGCTGGAGCAGGAAGGACGCTTTGCTGGCATTTCCATTGATACGAATCATAATCTCTATATAGGGGACAGCGGATACGCGCAGCAAGAAGGGGTGACCGAGCGGTTTATTCTCAAATATCGCGGAAACGGCGAGTTTTTCGATAAAGTTGCGAATTTCCGGGGACGGACGGATGCGCTGGTGCACGATAGCCGGAACCGATTGTATGTGTTTGACCGGATGGGCGGTCAGATTAGCTTGCTCGACCTTCGGGACCGGACGATGCTCCTAGAGGGGACCCAATTGCCGGAGGCGGTCTATTTTTCGGGCGATCTGGATACGACGGAAACGGAAACGCAGTGGCATAAAATCCGCCTGGAAGCCGACATTCCGGAGGAGACGCAGGTTCGCTTTTCCTATTTTGCCTCGGATGAAAGCGAAGGGTTGATTGCCGGCGACTATGTAAACTATACAAGCTACATGACCGATCCGGAGATTGGCGTGCGGGAAAAGCTGGCGGCTACGCGCGATTTATGGTCCGAGCCGATCCTTAATCCCAAAGATGCGCTGTTGAATGCCAAGGGCCGTTACCTCTGGTTCAAAATGGAGCTGATCGGCAGCGAGCAAAAGTCGCCTTTCATTAGAAAGCTGCGGGTTTATTATCCAAGGACATCCTTGATTGATTATTTGCCGCCGATGTATCAGCAGGATGAGGAGCACAGCCCGTTTCTGGAGCGGTTTTTGGCGATGTTCAGCACGTTCTTTGATGATATGGAGGATAAAATCGACCATATTTCCGCCAATTTCGACCCGGATGCGGTATCGGGAACGTATCTGGAATGGCTGGGCAGGTGGCTGGCGATCACGGATCATGAGGCATGGGGCGAGAAGAAGCTGAGAGAGCTGATGAAGCAGGCGCCTGAGCTGTATAAATTGCGCGGCACTCGCGAGGGCTTAATCAATATGCTGAAGATTTATACGGGTTCTGAACCGTTTTTGCTTGAATATTTCCAATTTAAGCAGATGCAGGAGACGTCGGAGCTGCGGCAGCTTTTTGCCCAATTGTACGGGGATAATCCTTACTGCTTTTGCATTATGCTGAAGCCCGAAGTGGTGCGGACTGATGCACAGCGCCTGACGATTGAACAGATTATCGAAGACCAAAAACCCGCCTACACCGAAGGCAAATTGATCGTTCTGCAGCCGTGGATGTACGCGGATATGCATACGTATCTGGGCATTAATACTTACTTATCTGAGCCTACGTTATTGACGCTCGACCAGCGTTCCTCGATGCCTTACAATACGGTGCTGATCGATGTGGATCGCGATAAACGGATGGATATACATACCCGGTTGGAACTGGATTCAGAAATCGAATAAACGAAATGAGCCTTGGAAGGTGAGGGGATACTTATGAAAAAAACACGCTATTACCCGTTTGAGCGCAACCGGTATTTCTATGGAAAGCTGCTGACGGTCAGAGATTTTGAGTCCGAGCAAAAATATTTCAATGACAAGCGCAGAATGATGAACCGTCTCCTGCACGGGTCCGGTGTGCTTACAGGTCTGCAGGTTGTCGCCGTCGACGAGAAGTCGGTTTCTGTGGAAATGGGTGCTGCGATCGATGCGCTGGGGCGGGAAATTGTCGTGCCTTCACCGATGACATTGAAGCTTTCGATGATGGACGGGTTCAGCAACAACGAGTACGCGAAGAACGTATACCTCTGCATTGCTTATGATGAAAAGGAAAAAGAGCCCGTTCACGCCGTAGCCAATTCCTCCGTTCGCTCGGATGAAATTAATGATTATAACCGCGTGCTGGAAAGCTACCGGCTCTTTATCCGTGAGGATGCGCCGGACCCTGCCAAGCTGCCTTTGGCGAATTTGACCGACCAAACGGTTGTACTCTACCAAGATGCGCATGTGCGCGTGCTTCAGACAACGCCTCGGTATGTTAATCCGGGTCAGCTGTTTGAGATGAAGCTGCGTTTTGAGAAGACGTTGAAGGCCGGAAGGCTTTCCTTCCAATATGAAATGGCGGCGGAACGCGTAGAGGCGATAGAAGGTAATTCGATTGTGTTCGAAGAGCCGCAGGATGGCCAAGAGAGCGAATATGAAATGAAGGTGCTGCTGCGGGCGGACAGCAGCGTGGGCGTGAAGGCGACAGTCGGCGTGCAGACGAGCACGGCTGTTTTGAAGCTGGACGACAAGCAGCTGGAACTGCATGCGCAGGCTTTCGGCGAGATTCAAATTATCGGCGATGCCGTGCGGGAACGCTTGATGACGGATTTTGTGAAGCAATCGTTGGAAGCTTCTTTGGAGGCACCGTCTGAGCCTTGTATTTACTTGGCCAAAATCTGCCTGATCCAGGTGGGGCCGACCTATGTGATTGAGAGTGTCGAGCAGGTGCCGTTCGATGAATATGTGTACAATTCCTCGGTCATGTACAGACTTGCTCAAACGAGCGAGTACAGTGATGAGACATCCGGGCAGTTTGTGACGAAGTCCAAAGTGAAAACATTGGCTCCGGGGCAGCCTCCCGAGTTCAAGGTTAGTTACAATAAAGCGATTAGCGAGCTTTCTTTTGATTTGGGAATTCCGGCCGGCGGGGGAAGCGGCATTGCCGGCATCATGAGCGGTGTCGTGACCATACCTGTGGAGCCGTTCACGAAGATTTCGGTGTCGCCGTTTGGGAAGGCAACCAAAAGCTTTTTCTCCGGCGAGATTGCGCACGGACTCGGCGAGGGCAACGTGCTGATCATCACGAGCCTGGAAGAGAGCGGCGGCGATGCCTTCTCCGACATGCTGTCCAGCGGGGAGCGGGTATATGGCGGAGCTTCCGATGTGTTCAAGGGCACCGAGTTTGAGCCTGATGCGCCGGAAGTGAAGATCGGCACCATCGCCTATCCGCAGAAGGGCACTTTCCGGATCGGCGTGAAGGTGCAGCAGACGTCCGAGCCGTCGGATGTGCGCGTGCGCTGGTGGGCGTACAGCGCTGAGATGGCGAGCGCGGCTTCGGGCTCCGCAGGTGGCGGCTCGCTGGACGAAGCGCTGTCTGCGCTGCGGGAAGCGGCTTCGGCCGGGAGCGACGCGGAGTAGCTGCTCTCAGGCGGAGCTGGCTCAGAGGCCAGGCTGGAGCTGATGGCGTTCCTGTTAATGGGAACAAATAGTCCGCTATTTGCCGCAAAAGCCGTGATTTGGCCAATCAAAGGGAACTCTGATCCGCTATATTTCAGGTTTGCAGCAGTTTGGAGGCCGGTTAGGGCAAGTAAGACCCTGTAGGCTCCCTTATGAACCTGAAGCGGCTCATGGAGTCCAAATAGCGTCCTCTAGTTCCCCTTTATGCTGGGAATATATAAGGAAGGGTTGTCTCGAAGGTCTGAAAAGACCTGAGTGGCAGCTCTTTTTTTGTTCGTAGATAAGTATAAGTTTTATACTTTTGCTTCGCATCTACCTTGACAAACGCTCTCGTCCTAAAAGGACGACGAAGTCGGTTATCCTTGAGATGTATTCGCGCAGTTTTTGCCCTCGCTAACGGACTGAGAAGCTCTTATTCGATGGAAAAGAACCTCTTCGCACATGTAACGGACACCTGCGCTGTTACTTGCTCACTAGGAGACTGATTTCTCTCCGGAATTGGCAAATAAGGACGCTAGTGTCCGCCAGCAGAGAGACATGACGCTTATCGTTAATATAACGGCCGTTGTGTCCGAAACGCGACGAGACATAGGACTCTTTTAACCGAAACGGGGTAAGACAAAGAGATTGTTTTAGACCAAGACTTGGCCGCGGGCTACGTTTACATCCTTACATATAGGGTCCCCCAACTATCCAATTAATAATTAAGAATGAAAACGATGATAGTGAGCATATTAAGGGCAGCTTATTTTCGGAGGTGCTATGAGTCCAATGCAGATGAAAAAGAAGCTTGCCACTGCAGGAATCGTGATAACTGTAGGCGTTTTGACGATTCTCTCCACGGGTTGTGCGAATAAAGCAAAAGATCAGGTCAAGCAGCAAAGTGTTCAAATGCAGCAAAACCAGCATAATCAACATAACCAGGTCAGGCCTCTGGCAACTACGGCTGCGGATAATCGCATTCAAATCGCCAAACAGGCGTCGGATCAGATTGTTAAGTTAAACGGCGTGAAGCAAGCCAATGTGCTTGTGACAGGAAATAATGCGTATGTTGCTGCCGTAACAAATGCCAATCAAGGTCAGATTACGGCTGACATGGAACATCAAATCGCCCAGCAAGTCAAAGCGACAGATCCCAATATTCAAAAAGTATATGTTTCCACCAATCCGGAATTTGTGGACCGCGTGAACAAATACGTAACCGATGTACGGGCAGGCCATCCAATCAGCGGATTCTTCCAGGAATTTACGGAGACGGTGAGACGCGTTTTTCCAAACGCACGTTAATAGCAGAAACACGAAAGAAGCCGCTCGGGATGGAGCGGCTTCTTCTACGTTCAAAATGCCGGTTCAACGCAAGGATTCTTTGAAGGTTCCAGAAACAGAAGCCACCTTAGTGGCAGGGTTAACGCGGCGTCTTCCGCCAAACGTAAAAAAGAACACAATCAAAATCACCAATTGCAAAGCCGCGAGCACAAGGCTAATATTGCTGAAAATAGAGCCTACAGCATAGTGGTACAGCGGATTCCAGCCTGAAATATGGCTGACACTTCCAAGGTCAACGGCTTTGCTGTAGATCCCGATCGCGATGCCTTGCGCAATGAAGTTGACCATGGCGAGCATGCCCATGCCGACGCCTGCTTGTTCCGGCTGCAGCGTTCTCGACACGGAGTTGGAAACGGCGATGACCAGGAAGGACTGTCCCACGTTGCCCAGAATGAGAAAAGCGGCGATGAGCAGCGGAGATCCGCCGGTGAACGTGGAGAGCAGCATAAAGCAGCTGACCAGTAGGCCGGCAGCCAAATAAGCGACAAAGGCGTTGCCTCTGGCATCCGCGAGCTTACCGCCTTTGCGCCCGAATATAGCCGCCGCAGCAGCTGCAGGGACCATCATCAAGCCGATCCAAAGGGAAGGCAGCTTCTGAACGTCGGCTAACAGCAGCGGGCTGAGCACATACAGCGAGCAGCAGGTGCCGTTAACGAGGAAGGAGATGGTCAACCCGAGCGTATACTTCGTATTGCGAAACAGCTTCGGGGCAATAAACGGCTCCTTCGCCTTGCTGATTCGGGCAATGAATAAGCCTAAAGCGAGCAGGGCGCCAAGGAACAGCCACAACCCGTTCGAAACGCTCATCAAAAGCAAGGCAATCGTGACGGCCAACAGCATGCCGCCAAGCCAGTCGAAGGTGCCCGCGGTCCCGGGCTGTTCTTCTTTCAAATAGTTGCGGTAGAGAGGAAGAACCGTCAAAACAAGCAGAGGCACAGCAAACAGCCATCGCCAATGAACGGTGCTTACGATTAAAGCCGCGACAACAGGGCCAAGGGCATTGCCGAAAGCAAGACCTACAGCGGTCATGCCCAGCGCAGCTCCTCTGCGTTCGGGAGCGAAATAGCGCATAGGGATGATCATCGAAATTGCGGGAATGACCGCAGCTCCTGCAGCTTGCAAACATCTGCCCGTGAGGGCCATGGCGAACGTTTGCGAAGTCAGCCCGATGAGAGACCCGGCAGCGAATACGAGCAGACCGAAAGTGACGATGCTTTTAAGCGTGTAGCGGTCTGCCAGCTTCCCATAGGTGACGGAGCCAATCGCGTAGATCAGAATGTAAGCGGAGGAGAGCCAGCTCACTTGCGAAAGGCTAAGGGAAAACTGCATGCTGATCTTAGGTAGCGCGATGTTGAACATCACACCGGTCATCATGGAAATGGTCAGTGTGAACATCAAAACACGCATTAATTTATGATGGCCGTTTTGCTGAGGCTGGGCGTCAGCCCCGGCTGAATTCGGCATTGCGTTCATCATGCGCTAATCACTTCCTTTTTTAGTCTGACTGTCAGTACTGACTGACATATAGGGAGTAAAAAAACTAGGGCTGCAGCGCCCTAGCAAAAATTTTAACGCTCTCTAGCACAAATGGCTCTAAAGCGATGCTGGAGTAATTCGTACGGCTGTCGAGATCGTTAATGAACGCCCCGAATTGCATCATCATAAAGGAGAAGGCGTGAAGCTCCGGGTTGTCGGGAATCATTTTGCCCTTCTCTGCCATAGTCGTGAAATAATCGGTTAGAAATTCCAATAACTGCTGGGGATGCTTTTGCGTGCGCTCGCGGAACCCGGGCAGCTGCCCGTCGTCTTTGAGCGAGATCTGAATCATTTTCCGGTTGCGGTTCATGATCTCATGATACGTTCTGCTAACGAGAAGCAGGTCTTGCTCAAGATCCCATACCAGCTTCTCGGCAAACAGCTTCTTCATTTCTTCGGCGTAGTGATAGCGGTCAAAAGCAGCTTCAAGCAGCTTCTGCTTGCTGCCGAAATGGCGGAATAAAGTTTTCTCGCTGAGGCCTGCCGCGGTGGCGATTTCGAAGGTGGTTACTCCGTTATAGCCTTTCTCCGCGATTAAATGAAGTGCAGATAACAGCAGTTTATCGCTGCTGCCAAGCTTGCTGCCGGTAGCGTCCATGGCAATCCCTCTTCCGAATCAATGTCAGTGCTCACTGACATCATCATAAACCCCATACAAATGAAAGTCAACCAAAGAATCCGATCAGCAAGATACCCATTGTTATTAAAATAGAGCACATGATCCGCAGCTTGCCTTGCTTTTCTTTGAGGATGACAATGCCAAGGATGGTAGCAAATACGGTTCCGATTTCCCGGATCGGCGAGATATGGGCGACAGGCGCATATTTCATGGCGAAAAGAAACAATAAATACGATCCGGGATTGAGGATAGCTCCGAGCAAAATAATGCGGCTGTTCAGCTTCCATTCCATGCGCAGCTGCTTGGAAGCGATGACGATGGGCGTCAGCGCCGCAACGAACCCGATATTCGTCACTTCGAGCAAGGAGATGGCCGAAATATGCTGGAGATTCAATTTATCGACGAAGACATAGCAGGTCGTGCATAAGCCTACGCAAAGGGCCATCAGGAACGGTTTGATGGATGCGGTTGAGGCTGCTTTTTTGCCGGTGAAGATGCCGCTAAGAGAAACGAAGCCGACGACCATGCAGAGAAGCCCGAGCCAGCCGTATACGGATAAGGATTCCCTCAGGAACACAACGCCGACAATAGGAATGAATAAAGTGCTGGTGCCCCGCATAATCGGATAGATTTGCGACAGATCCCCCATATTGTAGGTGCGTGATAACAGTAGAGCGTAGACGCTCTGCAAAGCCGCAGACAACAATAGAAGTCCGTAAGAAGCCAAGGATAAGGGATGAAGCCATAATTCTCTAATCAGAAAAGGAAGCAGGATCACGGTGGTGACCATGATAATCGACCACAGGAAAACGCTTTTGTTGCGGCTGCTTTTGGTGAATAAGCTCCAAATGGCATGGGTTAAGCCGGAAGCTAGGACAAGTAAGATTGAAACGATAACCAAGCCATCATCTCCAAACAAAATGAGTTCAAATTAAACGCCCGGCGTATGCTCGGGCTGCTCGCTCACAACGGTGCCGTCCGCCAGCCGCAGCCAAGTGTCGAAACTGCGCTCGCCTTGGCGAAGCCGGATCATCCGCGCGCCGCGAGGGAAGCCTTCTTGGCCGTATGTATTGTAGCCGGTTGCCCGGCCGTAGCAAAGCCGGATGCCGTGCAGCTCGCCCCAGAAATCGTTGATGTGATCGTGGCCGCAGAACGTGCCCATCACATCGCCCATCTCCGCCATGGCTGCGAATAGGCCCGAGTTGACGGGGGCGCAGCACACATTTTCGAGCTTATTGCCATAGCACGTCGCGGTATACCAGACCTGCTGGTATTCCGGCAGCGGTATATGGAAGAAAGCGAGCGCAGGCAACGGCTGTCCTCCATTGGCAGAGCCGAGCGTTCTTGAAGCTTCCTTGTACCAAGCGATTTGATCGCTGCGAATCCAATCGTAGCCTTTGATATGCGGCACGGGGGAGAGATTGCCCGAGTCAAAAAAATACAGGGCAAGGGCGTCTCGCCCATTGGCATCCTGAACGGACAACGTAAAATTGCCCACTCCGTTGATATCGCGAGAGCCGCGCTGTGTGACCGTGTGCGGATACTGGAGCACGGACTGCATAAGCTCCTCGCGCGAAATCACGGATTCGGTATCGTGATTGCCGAATACGACCGCCCACGGAATGCCGCGGGATTCCACGGCGCGGACGGCTTCCCGAAACGCCTCCAGCGGCTGTTCGCAGACAGGCTCGCCCAGCGTCACGTATCCGGTGTAAATGACGTCGCCTGTGAATACGACAAGATCAGGCTGTTCGGCCTCCAACACCTCTTCCATCAGCTTTCTCGTCTGAAGATCGAGAGTGCTGCTGTCTTTCCAATGCAAATCTGTAAATTGGGTGATCGTAAAGGTACGGTCTTCACGAAAAAATAATTGACGCTGCATAGATAGAGTCCTCCATGGGTTTAGGGTTGTTGTTTTCATGTGGTTTTATATTAAAATTTTGTTGTTTGTTGACCATTGTATATCCGGTTCTCCAGAACTGTCAATGCGCAATTTTCGTCTCCCCCAATCACAAGAAATGAACATGGCGTTAAAAAAAGTAGATTTACGATCCGGCACAATTCTCATACCTTTAAGATATGACTTGATTTTGTTATATAAGAAGGGAGACGACACCCGTGTCAGATGCGAAGTTTGAACTGCGCTGCTTGAACTCAATAGCCAAAGTGATCGCTCATCAGGAGCCCGACTCCCGCTATACCCTTGAAAGAGCGACGATGCTCAAGAACGAGGTGTACTCGTTTCAAGTGGCTTACCGGTCCGAGCAATTGGTCAAAGGATTGCGCCTGGAGATCGCTTCACCTTTGGCCGCTTGCATGACCGTCAGAAAAGTAGGACTCGCTCCGAGTGAGCTTACCATGTTTGGAGATCATGACGGATACCTGCTCAGCGAACAGCCAGGCTTGTATCCGGATCCCTTGCTGCCGCTGGAGGATGGCGGCGAGATTGTGCTCCCCAAATGCTGGGGCTCTTTCTGGGTGACGGTGGATTTGCGGGAACACGCCGAGCCGGAAGAAGGTTTATATCCAATTGATATTGCGCTAATCGCAGCGGACGGCGCTCAAGTCGGCTCGCAGCGCATTCATTTGCAGGTCTTAAACGCTTCTTTGCCGCAGCAAAAGCTAATCCGAACCGAATGGTTTCATACGGATTGCTTGGCGAACCATTATCAAGTGGACGTTTTTAGCGAGGAACACTGGAGACGAATCGAGCAGTATGTCCGTACGGCGGTGAAACAAGGCGTAAACATGCTGTTAACGCCGCTTTTTACGCCTCCTCTGGATACGGAGGTTGGCGGCGAGCGAACCACTGTGCAGCTAGTGGGCGTGGAGCGGGATGAGCAGGCGTACCGCTTTGATTTTACATTGCTGGAGAGATGGATTGCGCTGGGTGAACGCTGCGGGGTTCAATACTATGAGTTCTCTCATTTATTCACGCAGTGGGGAGCGCAGTTCGCTCCCAAAATTATGGCGACAGAGCAGGAACAGCTGAAGCGAATTTTCGGCTGGGAAACCGACGCATCGGGAGAGGCATACGGAACGTTCCTTGAAGCCTTGCTGCCTGAACTGGATCGGTTTATTCAGGAGCGCGGGCTTGGAGATCGCGTATTTTTCCATGTATCGGATGAACCGACTTTAGATCAGTTGGACTCGTATCGAAAGGCGGCCAGCCAGATCAGCAAGTTCCTTGGCAATTATCCGACGTTCGATGCGCTGTCCGATTATGAATTTTATGCGCATGGCCTCATAAACACGCCTGTTGTAGCCAATAATCATATTGATGAATTCATTAGCCGCGGCGTAGATAATCTATGGACTTACTATTGCTGCGCGCAGTATAAGCAAGTATCCAACCGCTTTTTTGTCTTCCCTTCCGAGCGCAACCGGATCATTGGCTGCCAGCTGTACAAATTTAATATCAAAGGCTTCCTTCACTGGGGGTATAACTTCTGGTATTCCCAATATGCGCGCAAAATGCTGAATCCCTTCGTCCAGACGGACGCCGACCGGGCTTTTCCTTCCGGAGACGCTTTCCTTGTCTATCCCGGCGAGGAGGGGCCAATTGAATCCATTCGGATGCTCGTATTTTATGAAGCTTTGCAAGACTTGAGGGCGCTTGAAAAGCTGGAGAGCCTCATTGGCCGCGAGAGTACACTTGCGCTCATCGAAGAGGATCTCGACACGCCGCTAACCTTCAGTGAATATCCGCATGATCCGGAGTGGATCATGCAGAAGCGCGAGAAGATCAATCTCCTCATCGCCTCGCGTTGACAGGGCAACCTCCTGCTTATACACTAGATGAAAACAACATGAAACATCACAATGTTGCTATCATCGGTCATAGGCAGGAGGTTATTTATGTCGTTAACATTCGAGGATCGCAGAATGAAGATTCTGAACCATTTGGAGATGGAAGGGAAAGTGCAGGTTCTTCATTTGTCCGAGCTCCTCAGCGTTTCTACGGAAACGATCCGGCGGGATCTGGATCGCTTGGAGAAGGAAGGCAAGCTGCGCAAGGTGTACGGTGGCGCTGTCAAAATGCGCATGGAACTGGTCGAGCCGCCTTTTCTGAGACGGACGCAAATGATGAAGAGCGAGAAAGCGGCGATCGGCAGGGCGGCTGCTTCTATCGTGCAGGACGGCGAAACGATCATGCTGGATAACAGCACGACGACGCTGGAGATCTTGCCCTACCTGAAGGATCATACGAATGTAACTTTGATCACCCACTCTGTCCCTGTGCTTAATCTCGCCATGGAGCTGTTTAGCGGGCGAATTATTTTCATTGGCGGGGAAGTGAATCTGGAATACAAAGCGGCGACCGGCGTGCTTACGGATCAAATGCTGGATCAATTCAAGGTGAATAAAGCGTTTATTTCGGTCGGCGGCATTTCGCTTGTCGATGGAATCACAGACTTTCATTTGGCTGAAGCGGTTATTTCGCGGAAAATGATGCAGCGGGCGGAGGAGTCCATTCTGGTTGCGGACCACTCCAAATTCGGCATGTCGACTTTCGCCCGAGTGGCCAAGCTGGACGAAATTTCGATGCTGATCACAGATAGCGGTTGTCCGAAGGAATGGATTGATACGCTCGAAGGGCTGGGCATTGAAGTGCTGATCGGCGAGTAACAGATATAGTCAAGGCAAATCTAATCAAGGCAAACACGGAGAATCGCTGCCGAACCGCTTGCATGAAGCGGCGAGGGAGCGTTTTTTCCTTTATCTATATGGGAATTCTCATAAAATGAGGATGCTGCAAATAGAAGCGATGCCCTTTCTTAAGAAAACAATACGACTGAAAAATAAGCGATATACGGCACCCCTCTGCGGCATGTATGCTTCATTCACAGGGCTAATCCGCTTACGGCGTTAGCGCCAATTCATCCATAATCATCAAGGGGAGTGTTTCTATGAAAAGAAATCAAGCATTCAAAGTGCTTCCTGTACTTGCCTCCGTGCTCGTACTATCCTTAGTGACCGCTTGCGGCAATTCAAGCACAACGAAAGAAGCAAACGGCAGCACAGCTCCAGCCGCAACTTCATCCGTTTCCAAAGATCCGGTGAAAGTGACGCTATGGACTCCGATGAATCCGAATGCGAAAGCAGTCGTCAAAAGCTTAAATGAACTTCCGATGGTGCAAGAATGGGCGAAAAAGACGAATGTCACCTTCGACTTCCAACATTCATCCGGAAATACGCCGCAGGACGATGTTCAGCAGTACGGTGTTATGGTTGCTTCCAATAACCTGCCGGATTCGATGCTGTGGAACTGGAACAGCGTGCAGGGCGGTACGTCCAAAATGTTCAAAGACGGCACGATCATTAAATTGAATGACCTGATCGAAAAAAATGCGCCGAATTTGAAAAAAATCTTGGACGCTAATCCGCAAATCGCCAAACAAATCAAAGCGGACAACGGCGATATTTACGTGCTGCCTCACTTAAAGGTCGGTCAATACGGCCAGTACAAAACGTTCAGCGGGATGGTCATCCGCCAGGATTGGCTTGAAGAGCTTGGTTTGCAAGCGCCGGAAACGATCGATGAGTGGGAAACCGTGCTAAGAGCTTTCAAAGAGAAGAAAGGCGTAATTCCTTTCACACTAAACAAAAGCTATCCGCTTTCATTCGCTGACTTCGCAGGCGCATACGGCGTTGCCGGCATGTCAACGATTGCCAATGCGAGCTCCTTCTATATCGATGGCGGCAAAGTGAAGTTCGGCCCTACGCAGCCGGAGTTTAAGCAATATTTGACGACGATGCAAAAATGGTACAAAGAAGGCTTGATCGATCCGGACTTCGCTTCCAATGACACGAAAACGATGGATGCGAAAATCACATCAGGGAAAGCGGGAGCTTTCTACGGCTTCATCGGCGGAAGCATCGGGACGTACACGCCGGCGCTGCAAAAAACAGATCCGAAAGCGAAGCTCGCTGCTGTGCAATATCCGGTTCTGAAAAAAGGCGACGAGCCTAAATTCGTCCAAGCGTCATGGGAGTACGACAATATCGGAACCGTTATTACAAGCACGAATAAACATGCGGCAGAAACGGTAAAAGCGATCGACTACCTGTATAGTGACGAGGGCGCTATGCTCAAAAACTTCGGTGTGGAAGGCCAAACGTACACGAAAGTTGACGGACAGCCGAAGTACACGGACTTGATTTTGAAAAACCCGGACAACTTGCCGATTTCTCAAGCCATGGCCAAATATTTTATTGCCAACTACGGCTTCTCCGGTTTGGATGATGACCGTTACAACGACCAGTACTATCAATTGCAAGCTCAAAAAGATGCGGTTAAGCTGTATGCCAAATATGCGAACAACGCTTATAAAGTGATGCTGCCGCCAGTTGTTCTCTCTACGGATGAAGCAAAAGAGTCTGCGAAGATCCTGAACGATGTAAGCACTCTGTTGACGGAGCAAATTACGAAAGTGGTCATGGGCGCTGCGAAAGTGGAAGATTACGATAAAACGATTGAACAAGTGAAAAAGATGAACATTGACCGTGCGGTTGAGATTTATCAAACAGCGACGGACCGTTATAACAAACGTTAATTCATAGCTTTAGCGGGGGGAGCGCCGTCTCCCCCTATTCACCACATAAGTAAGGAAGTGAGAACATGGCGAATTCCATTCGGGTTTTACTCGACGACATCAGAAAAAATCGCGCAATCTACCTGATGGTACTTCCGGTTGTGCTGTACTTCTTCATTTTTAAATATTTCCCGATGTATGGCGCTGTGATTGCCTTCAAGGATTTCAGCCCGGCGAAAGGGATTTGGGGCAGCGATTGGGTAGGCTTTGCGCATTTCAAAGATTTCTTTCAAAGCTATTATTTTGTTCGCGTGCTGCGCAATACGTTCTTGATTAGCTTTTATAATTTGATTTTCGGTTTCCCGGCGCCGATTATTCTTGCGATCCTGCTGAACGAGCTTCGTCAGAAGGTGTTCAAATCGATCGTGCAGACGGTTTCCTATTTGCCGCATTTTATCTCGATCGTCGTTATCTCAGGGTTGATTATTGATTTTACGAACCGTGGCGGTATCGTGAATTCGATCATTGTGTTCTTTGGCGGACAGGATTCAGCGCTGATGAACAATGCCGATAATTTCCGCACTATTTTCGTTTCCACATCGGTTTGGCAGGAACTCGGCTGGTCGTCCATTATTTACTTGGCTGCGCTTAGCGGAATCAATCCGGAACTATATGAAGCCGTTCGTGTTGACGGGGCGGGCAGATTCCGCCAAATCTGGAGCGTAACGCTTCCAGGACTTATTCCAACGATCATGATTCTGCTGATTCTGCGGATCGGCGGCTTGATGGAGGTCGGTTTTGAGAAAATCGTCCTGCTCTACAATCCGAATACGTATGAAACGGCCGATGTCATTTCCTCCTTTGTTTACCGGGAAGGGCTTGCTCAAGGGAACGATTACAGCTATACGACGGCTGTAGGGCTGTTCCAATCGATGATCAACTTTATTTTGCTTATTAGCGCTAACAGCATATCCCGCCGATTCTCGGGCAGCCGGTTGTGGTAGGAGGAAACTAACGATGAAATTAAGCGCATCTGAGCGTCTATTCGATATAGGTAATGCGATTCTAATGATATTGCTTATCATTTGTACGCTTTATCCGTTCTACTACGTGTTCATGGCCTCTATCAGCGACTCGAATTTGTTAATCCAGCATACAGGACCGCTTCTTAAGCCGCTGGGATTTAACTTAACCGCTTTTGAGAAAGTGATCGCGAACCCGAACATTTTGACCGGGTATGGCAATACCCTCTTGATCTTAATTCTGGGTACGGCGGTGAATTTGTTCTTTACAACGCTTGGCGCGTACGCCCTGTCCAGAAAATTCGTTCTGCGCAAGTTCCTGATGATCAGCATTGTCTTCACGATGTATTTCAGCGGCGGCTTGATTCCGACCTACCTGTTAATCAACAATTACCTGCACATGGGCAACAGCTACCTTGCGCTTATTGTGCCGGTGGCCATCTCCACCTGGAACTTGATCATTATGCGGACTTCGTTCGAAGCGATCCCCGAGGGGCTGATGGAATCCGCCAAGATTGACGGCGCAGGGGAATGGCGTATTTTGTTCCAGATCGTAGTGCCGCTGTCGATGCCGGTTATGGCCGTCATGGTGCTGTACTATGGGGTTGCGCACTGGAATTCTTGGTTTAATGCGATGCTCTTCCTGCATGACCGGGATAAATTTCCGCTGCAGCTCATTCTTCGCGAGATTCTCGTACAGAACAGCACGGATTCCATGACCACCGGAACGGGTAACGCGAACGATACGCAAGCGATTGGAGAAAGCATTAAATATGCAACCATTATGGTTGCGACCTTACCGATTCTGATTGCCTATCCTTTTTTGCAAAAATATTTTGTGAAAGGCGTTATGGTTGGCGCGATCAAAGAATAACTTCCCAGGGCCTGTTCTCTTTTTGATTGTTCGAAAAGAGGGCGGGATATTTGGGTTTTGGTGCTTTGGGGCGGGAAAACGCTAAAAAAAGATGATGCTGCAAAAATCGTAGATGTACATAAGCGGTAAAAGATGGGATAATTCGCATACAGCACGAGTAGTAGGGAGGGCCTCTTGATGAAACGGAGCGTATATCTTTTTTGGCTGTATTCGAACTTAACCATTCTTTGTATCCCCATTGTCATCACGATGTTGGTGCTTTTTCAATCGCAGCTTTTATTGAACTCGGAAGTGATCCGATCCAATAAAGCACTGCTCAATCAGGTGAAGCAATCCCTGGATAATCAATTTAAGGATATTAAACGGATGGGGCTTCAGCTCTCTTTGGACCCTAAAGTTATTAAATATGTGAATCAATCGGACTATACAAGTTCCCAAGTTAAACTGGACACGCTTGACCTTATTACGTCACTGCGTTCCTATGCCGCTTCCAACGGAGATATCAACGATTTATATGTGTATATGAAAAAGCAGCATTTCGCTGTAACTACCTCGACGATGAATCAAGATGAGCTTCTTTTCCAATTACTGCACGAAAATAATAAAGGGCTGACTTTTAAAAAGTGGAGCGACAGCATGGAAAAGATCTACTTCGGTAATTTTCTGCAATTAGCCGAAGACGATATGGTGTACATGCAGTCTCTGCCTATCCAAAATGCCGACGAAGCGCCGGCGACACTGGTGGTCATGCTGAATGCGGAGCGCTTGAAAGCCGCAATCTCGAACATTCAGCTGGCCCAAGCCGGCATTGTGCTGATTCTGGATTCGGCTAATAAGCCGATCATGATCGCGGGCGAGTCTGGGCACGTTGCCGAGCTTGATTTTGCACGGATTTCATCAGCGGCGGAAGGCTCGTTCAGTCAGCAATGGGACAAGGAAGAAGTGACGGTTTCCTACGTTTCCTCCGTTGAAAATGAGTGGAAATATGTCTCCATCGTGCCTACGAAAATTTATTCGGCCAAAGTTAGCCAGTTGCGCTCATGGATTTATGCGGGCTTATTTCTATGTATTTTCGTCGGGGGGCCGATGTCCGTCTGGTTGACGCGCAGGCATTATATGCCGATTCGCCGCATGGTGGATCTCGTGTCTCCCAAGGTGAAATCGAACATGCAGGGCATTAAAGACGAGTTCCTGCTGCTGCAATCCTTCATGTCGGAGAACGCTGCCTTTCAGGATACGGCGAACACGACGATTCAGAAGCAGCAAAATGTGCTGCGCAGCCATTTTCTGGCGCGGCTGCTTAAGGGGAGAGTGGAAAGCGGTTCCGCACTGGCCCAAGCCATGGAATCGTTCGATTTGCGATTCCAAACGAACCGTTTCGCGGTCTTGCTTTTTCATATCGGCGATTATGCGCCTTTATTTAGTGACAGCTCCTCGCGCGATGCCGAGTCCAAGCTGCAGTATGTCTACTACATTGTGACGAACATTACGGAAGAGCTGATCGGGCGCAAGCACACGGTCTTTACGACGGAAGTGGACGGGATGATCGCTTTTCTCGTCAATATTCAGCATGAGGATGAAGCTCAGGGCAAGCAGGATTTAATAGACGTTGCGCAAGAGGCGCAGGGGATTATTCAGGGGAAATTTTATATTCAGCTGACGATCGGCATCAGCGATATTCATCCGACGCTGACGGGGATTCCGTATGGATTTGATGAGGCGCTGGAAGCGCTGGAGTACAAATTTGTCATCGGTCCGAGCCAGATCATTCCGTTTGACCGGATCAAACGGCCGAAGAACGAGCTGTATTATCCGCTCGATATGGAGCGCCAGCTCATCAATCATATCCGGACAGGGCAGTACGAGGAGGCCATGGAGGCAGTCAGCGAGCTGATCGTTACGAATGTGTCGGACGGCACGCTGTCGCTGCAGTTGGGCAAGCTGCTCATGTTTGAGCTAATCGGCACGATTTTGAAAGCGATTGAGCATCTGGATCAAGGACCGAACGAGCTGGCTGTTGAAAAGCATGCGTTAATCAAGGAGCTGACGCAGTGCGAATCGTTCGCGGAAATTGAAAATGAAATTTATAAGTTTTTAAAAACCGTCTGCGATTACGTCGACTCCAAGAAGAAAAGTCACAATACGAATCTGAAGGATCATGTGCTGAGCTATATTGACGAGCATTTGGCGGATATGGATTTGAGCCTGACGTCGCTGTCGCTGAAGTTTGATGTGAATGCGCCGTATTTGTCCCGTTTCATCAAAGAGCAGTCCGGGGAGACGTTCATCGATTACGTCAACAAGCAGCGCGTCGGGTTAGCCAAAAAGCTGATGATGGAAACCGATGACACGATCACGGATATTACGCAAAAGGTCGGGTTTTCCAATAGCAACACCTTCATTCGTGTGTTCAAGCGCTATGAGGGAATTACACCGGGGCAGTTCAGAAAAGGCGATCAGCTATGATCGTCTTTTTGGGCATGGTGCCTCGGCTTGAATTCGCTCGGCGATTGGCCGGTCCAGCGCCGGAATTGCCGTGAGAAGTGGCTGGCCGAATGGAAGCCCAGCTTCTCCGCGATGTCCGTCATCGGCAGATGGGTCGTGACGAGCAGCTCCTTGGCCAGCTTCAGCTTCTGCTGGCTGACGTACTGGCGGGGAGACAGCCCGTACACCTTGGCGAACAGCTTGCTGCACTGGCTGCGGCTGAGGTTCATCTCCTTCGCAACCCCCGTCACGGTCGCCTCCTCGCATAGACCGAGCGAGAGCTTCTCTTCGATCATGTGCGCGATATCGGCCGTGAAGAGCGAGGGATCTTTATCGGGTGCTGCGCGATGCCCGCTAGCTGTCCCGTGCTCGCGAAACAGCTGAAGCACATCGTGAATGATGAGCAGCGTATAAGACTGGAGCAGCAGCTTATCCTCGAAGCGCAGGAGGGAGGGCTCCGGCGGTGCTTCCGCTTCGCGGTGTTCGGCATGATGGCGGTGCATGACGGCCTCCAGCTCGCTTACATAGAAGCTGAGCTTGCTTGGCTCGGCTTGCTTGTGCCGGATAAGCCGGTAGGGCATAGCGGAAAGCAGGCTGCGAATCTCGGGGTCGTCCAGGTCGAAATGCACATTAAAGAAGCCATAGTCCGTGGAGGCGATGTTGGAGGATTGATGCCTGACGCCGGATTTGATCAGCAGCCAGTCCCCTTTGCGCATCGTCACGGTATCGCGGTTGATTTCATGAACGACTTCGCCTTCCACACAGAACAGAAGCTCAAACAAATGGTGATGATGCCGGGGGAAATGCCAACCTGGGGGTTTCAACCCGAAATGGCATCCTATCACCTGAAGCGTATTAATAATATTAGGGAAACGATATAAATCCTCCGACCGTTGTTCCACAAGTTGTTCCTCCCGTTCGTGCTCGCATTTGTTTCATCATACCATGGGAAATGGCACATTTGGTATAGAAAATGATCCATTTGGCGATGGAGAATGGAACCCCTTTCAGCGATGATGAAGGTAGATTGTTTCAAAACATGAATCCATAGCACTCATAATCCGGAGGGATGAACGTGGCCATTTTAGAAGCCAAAGATAAGCAATTTCTATTAGATGGAGAGCCATTTCAAATTTTATCAGGAGCCATTCATTATTTTCGCGTGGTTCCTGAATATTGGGAGGACCGGCTGCTGAAGCTCAAAGCGTGCGGCTTTAACACCGTAGAAACGTATGTGCCTTGGAATTTGCATGAACCGCAGGAAAATGAATTTAACTTTGAAGGACTTGCTGACGTTGAGCGCTTCATTACGTTGGCTGGCAAGCTCGGGCTGCATGTGATCGTCCGGCCAAGCCCTTACATCTGTGCGGAGTGGGAATTCGGCGGATTGCCGGCTTGGCTGCTGCAGTATTCGTATATGAAGCTTCGGTGCATGGAAGGCGCGTATTTGCAAAAAGTAGACCGCTACTATGATGAGCTGATCCCAAGATTAACTCCGCTGCAAAGCACAAACGGCGGTCCGATTATCGCCATGCAAATCGAAAACGAGTACGGCAGCTACGGCAATGACACGGCGTATTTATCGTATTTGCGCGATGGGCTGATCAAGCGCGGCGTGGATGTTCTGCTGTTTACATCGGACGGTCCGGAGGATGGCATGCTGCAAGGCGGGACGGTTCCCGGCACGCTGGCGACCGTCAACTTCGGCTCGAGACCGGAGGAGGCGTTCGAGAAATTCCGCGAGTATCGTGCAGACGAACCGCTTATGTGCATGGAGTATTGGAACGGCTGGTTCGATCACTGGCTGAAGCCCCACCACACCCGCGATGCCGGCGATGTCGCGGATGTCTTCGACCGCATGCTGCGCGCCGGCGCTTCCGTGAATTTCTACATGTTTCACGGCGGAACCAACTTTGGCTTCTACAACGGAGCGAACTTTGGCGACAAGTACGAAGCGACGATTACCAGCTATGACTACGATTCACCCCTATCGGAGTGTGGGGATGAAACGGAGAAGTATCGCGCCGTCCGCAGTGTCATCGCGCGCTATCTGGAGAAAGACGAGAAGGAGTTCCCGGCATTTCCTGCGCCTATTCCGAAGAAAAGCTACGGCCTCGTCTCGCTAACGGAAAAAGCAGATTTGCTTGGGCAGCTTGAGCAGCTTTCCGTGCCTGTTAAGCGCATCTGCCCGGAACCGATGGAGATGGTTGGCCAAAACTACGGCTTCATCGTCTATTCGACACACGTATCTGGCCCGCGAACCGGCGAAAAGCTGCACTTGCAAGAGGTGCATGACCGCGCCCAAGTTTTCTTGGACGGCGTCTATCAAGGCACCGTAGAGCGCTGGGACCCGCGTCCTCTCCCGTTGGACATTCCTGCCCAAGGGGCAAAGCTGGACATCGTAGTCGAGAACATGGGCCGTGTTAACTACGGGCCGAAATTGAAGGACTTCAAAGGCATTACTGAGGGCGTGCGCTTTAACAATCAATTTTTGTTTGATTGGACGATTTATCCGCTGCCGCTGGACAATATTGGCGCGATTCCGTTTGTGGGTTCGGCGGCGAGTGCGGGTCAGGGGCAGGATCAAGATCAAAGTCAAAATCAAGACCAAGATCAAAGTCAAAGTCAAAGTCAAAGTCAAGATCAGGATCAGGAGCGCCCTACGTTCTACCGCGGGGAATTTATCGTCGAAGAGGCTGGAGACACCTTCGTTCGTTTGGACGGCTGGTCCAAGGGCGTTGTGTGGATCAATGGCTTTAATCTTGGGCGTTATTGGGAAAAAGGCCCGCAGCGTACGTTGTATTTGCCGGCGCCGTTACTGCGGAAGGGCAGCAATGAAATCGTCGTCTTCGAGCTGCATCGTACCGAGAAGCCGGTTATTGCATTGACGGATGCGCCGGACTTAGGCTAAACAGGAAGCGGGGGACTGACTGACATGGCATCGACGTCAAAAAAGGCTGTTAAAAGGGTCATCATCCTAGGGATTGACGGTGCGGGGACATTCATCCGCGAGGCCGATACCCCTTATATGGATGTGCTGCTTGCGGGAGGGGCGCAAACGAGCCAGGCTCGCACGGCCTATCCTTCCAACAGCGGAGAGTGCTGGGGATCGCTTCTGCATGGGGTAACGCCGCAGCGGCATGAGTCCCATGTGCACATTCAGCAGAACAGGAACTATCCGGCGGGCTCGCCGACACCGTCGATATTCCAGATCTTGAAGGAAGCGCGGCCTGACAGCACAATGGCCGCATTCGTCTCATGGAAGCCGATTATAACCGGCGTTATTGAAGAGATTCAGGGGATGGAAAAATACGCTGCGCCGGATGAAGCGCTGGTTCCTGCTATCGGAGACTACCTCCGTTCGCATCCCGGGCTTGAGCTGCTGTTCGTTCAGCTGGACGATGTGGATGCCGCCGGCCACCGGCATGGGTATGGGGACGGCTCCGTGGAATATTTGAAAGCCATTACGCGGTCTGACCAACAGATCGGCGAGATCGGCAGAGCTCTGCTAGAAGCGGGGATGCTGGAAGACAGCCTTCTCATCATTACAACGGATCATGGCGGCGGCGGGTTGGACGCTTTCAATCACGGGAGTGACGCACCGCAGGATATGACCATTTTATGGGGCTGCCGCGGGCCTGGCGTTAGCCCCGAAGCCGACTTGTCGGGCTTGTCCATCATGGACACGGCAGCGGTCGCGCTTCATGCGCTTGGCCTGCCGGTCCCGCGCGATTGGGATGCCAAGGTGCCGGCTGGCTTGCTGACATAGATTACAGGACAGCTCGATGATCATCATCGGGCTGTCTTTTTTTGCTGATTATGCTGTGAAACAAGCTTAACGCTTCCGGGGATACCCTATCATGTCCCCGACCCCTTGCTGTAATGCTGACTTGCACCGCCTACTTACCTATCGAGTCCCCGAACCCTTGCTGTAATGCTGACTTGCACCGTCTACTCTATGCAGAACCGCCCCACTGTCCTCGATAGCACTGTGAAACAAGCTTAACGCTTCCGGGAATACCCTATCGAGTCCCCGACCCTTGCTGTAATGCTTATTTGCATCGCCTAACTTATGCCGAACGCGCCACGGAGCCTCCCATGACACCTCTCTCCCGCCTCTAAGTTGTATTTTGTACAACATAATGGCGGTCCGCGCCCTACATTTCAGCCCTTCATTGTATAAAATACAATGATTTTAGCCCGAATAGCCTCAAACCAACGGTTCTCAGCCTAAAACGTTGTACAGAGTACAACATATAGGAGCGCGGAGGCCTAAACATAGCCATAATATTGCACAAAGTACAATATAGATAAGATGGCATCGCCAGGCTTACGCTTTTAGAAGCAGAAAGGCACTCCCGCGCGTCCCGCCAGTGAGCCGATGCACCTTCCTGCGCAAGGACAACTTCCTTGCTACTGTATTTCCTTGCCTGAACGGATGCATCATGCGAAAATGAGTAGTAACTGAAAAAACCGATAGCTGCACCATACCGATCCTGTTTCTCACGATGGAAGCAAGAATGGTGTAGGAGAATTTGAGCTGGAAGAGGGAGTCATATTTATCATGGTACACTTGAGCCTAGAAATGTTGTTGTTCGTCATCGTAGGCGGATTTTTGGCGGCATATGTTGATTCTGTCGTGGGAGGTGGGGGACTAATCGCGCTTCCTGTTCTGCTTGCAACGGGCATGCCTCCGGCGATGGCTTTGGGAACGAACAAACTGGCGGGAACGATGTCGTCGCTGACCAGCACGATTTCCTTTATGCGATCAGGCAACATTGATATCAAAGCAGTGAAGGGCCTGTTCTTGTTGTCATTGCTGGGAGCCGTTTGCGGAACATCGGTGCTGCGGCAAATTCCTTCGGACTTTTTGAGGCCGATGGTCGTCGTTATGCTGATTCTCATTACTGTCTATACGATTTTTCGGAAAAACTGGGGAGACCGCTCGACGTTCCGCCAGTACTCCACCAAAACAGCTCTGCTAATGGGGAGTGCCGCTTTCGGATTAGGTTTTTATGATGGTTTTTTCGGACCCGGTACGGGTTCCTTTCTGATATTCGTTTTTCTTATGCTGGGCTTTGATTTTGTGAAAGCGGCAGGGAACGCCAAGGTGCTGAATTTTGGAAGCAATGTAGCGAGCTTGGCTACGTTCATGGCGCTCGGCTCCATCAACTACGGAATTGGAATTCCGATGGGCATCGCAATGATCTGCGGTTCCTTGTTAGGTTCGCGCATGGCGATCCGCAAAGGTTCGGCGTATGTTCGGCCTTTATTTCTTACCGTTTGCATCCTTCTTATTGGCAAGCAGCTATGGGATTTATTTTAAGGGATGAAGGCCTTGGATTGCGAATTGACCGTCGGTTATGGTAGTATTTTATATATATGATGAAAAGGAGGTGAAGGTAGGATGAATCGAGAGTTTGTGAACAACCGTGTGAGCCAGTTACCTATCGCGATGGCTGGCATCGTTCATGCAGCAGCCAACAACGGGAGAAGTCTGTCCAAATTTGCATATACGGTTTCACAACTCACGCAAAGACACCTACCTTAGCCTCAATCGGAGCTATCCGCAAAGGTCGTAGGAATTTTCCTGCGGCCTTTTTTGCTATGCTCAGGATGTTCAGGTTAGGGTCTTTCATAACCTAGGAGGATCCTTAACGATGTTAATTATAAACGGTCAAAATATAAAGAAATACCACGGCGCCCAGTTGGTGCTTGAAGATGTTACTTTTGAAATTCATCATGGCGAACGAATCGGTTTGGTCGGAAGAAACGGCAGCGGCAAATCGACCCTGCTGCGGCTCATTTCCAAAATGGAAAAGCCGGACGAAGGGCAGCTGACTGTGCGCAAAGATACGCGAATCGGCTATTTAGCCCAAATCCCGACCGAATGGGAGAACGGCACGGTGTACGATGTGCTTGCGGCTAGTTTGGCGGAGCTTCTGGAGTGCCGGGCCGCGATGACGGAGCTGGAGCAGCGCATGTCGGAGTCGGAGTCGGCGGCGGCTGGTCAGCTCGATCAGCTGTTGGGGCGGTATGCGCAGCTGCAGGAGCGCTTCGAGCGGGAAGGCGGCTATGAGCTGGATGCCAGAATTGACCAGGTGGCAAGCGGGCTCGGCATAGCCCGGGAGATGTACGGACGGAGCTTCGACTCGCTGTCCGGTGGAGAGAAGACCAAGATTGCGCTCGCTTCCCAGTTGGTTGGCAAGCCGGATTTGCTGCTGCTCGACGAGCCGACGAATCATCTCGATTTAGTTGGCGTGGAATGGTTGGAGGAGTACTTGACCCAGTATGAAGGCGCGTGCTTGATTGTGTCTCATGACCGTTACTTTTTGGATCGTGTCGTCACTAAGATTGTGGAGTTGGAAGACGGGGAGTCGTCAACCTATTTGACTGCTTATTCGGGATACATGAAGGAGAAAGAAGTCCGGCTGCTGCAGCAATTCGCGGATTACCAAGAACAGCAGAAGGTCATCAAGAAGATGAAGGAGACGATCAAGCAGCTGACGGAATGGGGGCGTATCGGTGGAAACGAGAAGTTCTTCCGCCGGGCTGCATCCATGCAGAAAGCGCTGGATCGGATGGAGAAACTGAAGCGCCCGGTCCTTGATCCGAAAGCGGCGGAGTTCGGGCTGAAGGTGGAAGACCGCTCCGGTAAGCGCGTGATTGCGTTCGAGGACGTAAGTAAGCGGTATGGGAATAAAGTGCTGCTTCAACAGGCAAACGGCTTGCTGGAGTATGGCGAGAAAGTGATGCTTCTGGGGCATAACGGTTCAGGGAAAACGACGCTGCTCAAAATGCTGCTGGGCGAGGTGCTCCCTGACAGAGGCGAGCTGGAAATTGGCGCACGCGTAGACATTGGCTACTTGGCGCAGCAGGAGTACCCGGAGGACCGGAAGAAGTCGGTCCTGGCCTACTTCTGTGAGGAAGCCCGGATGGAAGAAGGAGAGGCAAGGGGAAGGCTCGCCGCTTATTTGTTTTACGGCGCCGACGTATTCAAGCCGGTCAGCTCGCTCTCCGGCGGGGAGTGGACACGGCTGCGGCTGGCGCTGCTTGTGCTTCGCAAGCCGAACCTGCTCATTTTGGATGAGCCGACGAATCATATGGACATCGCCTCAAGGGAGGCGTTGGAGGAAGCGCTCGAGGAGTTTCCTGGAACGGTGCTCGCGGTGACGCATGACCGTTATTTTATGAACCGGCTGGCCCAGAAAATATGGGAGCTGCATCAAGGGCGGATCACCGTTTATTTGGGCGGATTTGATGAATACAAAGCGAAGAGCGCTCAGCTGCGTGCGTCGCAGGCAGCGGGAGCGAGGGCCGATGCGGGAACAAGAGCGGATGCGAGAGCAGGGGTAAGAGCGGATGCGGGAGCAGGGGCAAGAGCGAATGCTGTAGCAGGGGTAAGAGCGGATGCGGGAGCAGGGGCAAGAGCGAATGCGGGAGCAGGGGCAAGAGCGGATGCGGGAGCAGGGGCGGCTTCGCGCGGGAGGTCTCGCAGCTCGGCTGCGTTCGCGCAGGAGAAGCTGGAGAAGCGAATCGCGGAGGAGGAAGCGCGGCTCAGCGGGCTGGATCAGGCGCTGGAGCTTGCCGCGGCGGATGAGCTGAGCCGGCTTTGGACGGAGCGCGAAGCGGTGCAGGCGGAGTTGGATCAGCTGTACGCAGAATGGATGCTGCTGACGGAGGAATAGTACAAGGGGGGCCATGGGCTCCCTTTTTGCTATGAATTGGCAGAGGAGAGGGAACTGTGATCCTCTATTTTGTTGTATAGCTTACTTTTGCCGAGTTCATGGTACCTAGGGGGCGCTATTGTGCTCTTTTGGGCGGAAATGCAGGTGTCTGTGAGCAAATAAGAGTCTGTAGTTCCACTAGTATTACGATTTTGGTTAATTTCTCCAAATAACGGTCCATAGTTCCCCCGTGCTTGCCCGATGTCCGGACTCCGTCTTCATTTTGAAACCAATCCGCCACTGTTCCGACATGGAAGTCGATTGTCCGAATGTGATAAGCTAAGAGTACAATAAAGGAGGCGATTGCTGTGATACAAGTATTTCCTGCGCACACGAGAAACAGCTCGGATTTGGGTTGGCTCAAAGGATACAAGAGCTTTTCATTTGGTGATTATTTTGATGAAAATAATACGGGTTTCGGCGTTATGCGCGTGTGCAATTATGATGAAATTGCCGCGGGCCGGGGCTTTGGACCGCATCCGCACAGCGATATGGAAATTGTCAGCGTCGTTCTCAGCGGAGCAATTAAGCATGAGGATAGTTTAGGGAATGTGGCGGTAACGGCAGCGGGCGGCGTTCAGCGCATGTCAGCGGGAAGCGGCGTGATCCATGCCGAGTATAATGCCTCCGAAACGGAGCCTCTCAGCCTGTTCCAGCTTTGGTTTATGCCGGCGAAACGGGGGACGGAGCCTTCTTTTGAAAATGTGGTTTATGTGCCGGAAGCCATGACGAATGCCCTGCTGCCCGTAGTCACGCCTGAAGGCGGCGAGCATAAAGCGAAAATCCATCAGGATATGAGCATCTACCTCAGCAAGCTGGAGGCTGGCAAAGAATTGCCGTTTCATCAAGGAGACAATCGGCGCATTTTTCTTATGGTCATAAGCGGGAAGTTAGCGGCTAATACTGCTGTTTTGGAAACAATGGACAGCGCCCGCATGGAGGCGGAGTCAGCGCTTGCGCTCCGTGCGATAGAAGATACGCATTTCATGTTAATCGATCTGCCATAAAAGGAGGCTGCGGTGATGAAGGAACTATTTTTGGTGAAGCATGCGGTAGGCGGCCGGGCATTTATCGATACAGGCAAGCAGCCTGTTGATTATGCGTGGAAGCAGGTCCAAGACCAATGGATTTTTACCGTGAAGATTGAGAAGGAGCGTATTGCGGAGCTTTTGAAATGGAAAAATGAACTTAATGTTTTCATTTTCCAAGAGCTAGAGAATGAGCCAACACGGAAGATCTGGTTTTATGTCGGCGATGATGCCGTTCAATATTCGGAGGAGCAGGGTGAATTGACGATTGTTGCTGTTTCCCAAATTGCCTACGTTCCCGATCAGTTTAGCGCTCAATTGTAGTTGATATAAGGAAGCCCTGCGGGAGCTTTCGCCAATCGGAATGGAGTTACACCTATGAAAGATGTTCAGGATCAACTGTTAGAAAAGGCTGTGCCTTTTATCAGAGAATGTTATAGCGAATTAGGCAAAAGCGCGAGTGAAACCGAAGCCCGCATTGCTGAAATTACCCTTGCCATTGAGTATGAAGGTACCTACGAGCACACGCTTCAAGAGCTGGAGCACGGGGCGAAAATGGCGTGGCGCAATAGCAATCGTTGTATCGGGCGATTGTTCTGGGAAACTTTGACGGTGCAGGATGCCCGGCAAGTAAAAACGGAAGATGAGATGGCGGAAGCTCTGTTTCGGCATATTGAAATGGCGACGAACGACGGCAAAATCCGCCCGGTCATCACTATTTTTCCTCCAACGCGGGATTCCGTACCTGGGGCTTTTATTCATAATGCGCAGCTGATTCGGTATGCGGGCTATAAAACGGAGGATGGGATCGTGGGCGATCCGGCATCCGTGCAAATCACGGCAAGATGCCAGTCTCTCGGATGGCAGGGGGCGGGAACGCCTTTTGATGTCTTGCCGCTGCTTCTCCAGATGGGGGATCATGCGCCTCAATGGTTTGAGATACCTAGCGGGCTGGTCAAGGAAGTGAACATTGCGCATCCGGATATCGCGGCATTCGCGGATTTGCGCCTCAAGTGGTACGCGGTGCCGATCGTTTCGAACATGTACCTTGAAATGGGGGGCCTTCATTACCCGGCGGCGCCTTTTAACGGCTGGTATATGGGGACAGAAATCGGAGCGCGGAATTTCGCCGATGAAGAGCGCTATAACCTGCTTCCGCGAGTAGCCTCTGTGATGGGCTTGGATACGCGGCGCGACGCCTCCCTATGGAAAGACCGGGCTCTTGTTGAGTTGAATGTGGCTGTGCTGCATTCCTTTCAATCGCAAGGCGTCGCCATCGTGGACCATCATACCGCAGCGCGGCAGTTCAAGCGGTTCGAGGAGAAAGAGGAGCGGGCGAACCGTGAAGTCACAGGCGACTGGACGTGGCTCATTCCGCCGCTTTCTCCGGCGACGACGCATATTTTCCACCAGCATTACAGCAATGAAGTGAAGCTGCCCAATTTTTTTTATCGGGATGAAGAGTAGAGGAAACATGGCAGGCGCCTATGGCGGCCTGCTTTTTTTCGGTTTCTGCGTTATGGGACCCAACCAATGCTGGGAGTTCTACCTTGAGGGGTGTCCACATGCTAGGGAGCCTATTGGCATCCGGAGTGCTATGGGCCGAGTAATTTTGCTGTACGAAGTGACGTCTACAGGTCAAGTAACAATACTGCTCAAAGTGACCTTTACAGACCAAGTAACTTAACTGCTAGAATCGACCTCGACACACCAAGTAACCATACTGCTCGAAGTGACCTCTACTGGCTAAGTAACTTTACTGCTCGAAGTGAACTCTACAGACCAAGTAACCATACTGCTCGAAGTGACTTCTACAGACCAAGCAACAATACTGCTCGAAGTGACCTTTACAGACCAAGTAACCATACTGCTCGAAGTGACTTCCACAAGACAAGTAACTATACTTCTCGAAGCTACCTCAACACGCCAAGTAGCCATACTGCTCGAATCGACCTCTACACACCAAGTAACCATACTGCTCTAAGTGACCTTTACAGACCAAGTAACAATACTGCTCGAAATGACCTCTACAGGCCAAGTAACTTTACTGCTGGAAGTGACCTCTACCCACCAAGCAACAATACTACTCGAAAGTGACCTCTACACGCCAAGCACCCCTTCTCTCCCTACTTTCTACGTTGTACTTTGTACAATATGAAAGCGATTTATCTTCTGCAATCCCGTGCTTCGTTGCACAAAATACAATCATTTTAGCGCAAATGGCGCGAAAATTGCGGGGTTCTGCACAAAACGTTGTATAAAATACAACATAGAAGAGGGTGAGGCGGAAATACGCTCTCTATACTGCACAAAGTACAACATAGAGGGCCTAAAGCGGAATTACAGCCCATACCGTCAGGCTTATTGCCTAGACGGTCTTCATGATTGTGTTAGAGGGCGATAGCTTGTGAGCCCAAGTTTATTGGATTTCATCCGCTACGAAAGTTGATAGGCTTTTGTTTGCGTCTGTAGTATGATTTGGCAAGAACCATTTGCATAAATCCAAATGAAAAGGGGAACCCCCGCTTGTGGCAGAAGGTGGCTAATTGGAATACGCTGCGCAATCAGATGCTGGCCGGTTTCGTTTCCGTGATGATTATTGTGCTGATTTGCGCCGGCATTATCACGTTCAACTCTGTATCCACGCTCCTGAATACGAAGGCGGAAACGCAGATGAAGCAGATCGCCTCGCAAGCAAACGGCAGGCTCGAAGCGATCATTACGCAAATTGATACGTTAACGCTGCAGGCTGTCAATGACACGTACTTGCAGCAGCTGTTTCTTTCTAATGTGCTTGGAAAAGAGGTCAGCTTCAGCGAGCGGCAGGCTTTGATGAAAATCGCCAACCACATCCAAGCATACAGCGGCGTCAGCAATGTAGAGCTTTACACGACCGGCTTTGTGCGCTTGTTCCCGCTGGATGATCAAAAGCTTTCCGATCGGGTAGATCACAATTGGATCGAACAGGCGGACAAGGAAAAAGGGAAGCTGGTCTGGATCGGGAATGACCCGAAGGAGCCGGGGACGGTTCTTGCGATTCGGCGTATTAACTTAATTGACCGTTGGTTTTCGAACGGCGGGTATTTGCTTGTACGAATCAATCGGAGCTACTTTGATTTCCAAAGCCAACTGGCGGATGCCGGCAGCCACCCGGAATTATTAGTGCTGGCGGACAGCTCGGCAAGGCCAGTTGTAACGGATGGCGAGATCACCGAAGATATCAGCGAACTCATGCAAACATCTTCGCAGACCGTAACGGTGAAAGAGAAGCGCTACATTCTTGTTAAGCAGCCCTCTGAAGAAACCGGCTGGACGCTCATGATCCTGTATCCGGTAAGTGACGTCACAGACGGCATTTCCGTTCTGCGCTGGGCGATTATCGTATCCGGGGCGATCGGCTCGGTGCTGTTCATTATCCTCTCGTTCCTGCTCTCGATGATGATTACGCGGCCGATTCTAAGGCTTATGCGGGCCATGAGAAATACCCGGCAAGGCGTACTGACGCCGAACCTTACGAAATCGTACACCACAGAGCTGAACGATTTGAATATGACCTACAATCAAATGGTAGACAATATCAACGGACTCATTAAATTGGTATATGAGAAAGAAATGATTCAAAGCCGCACAGAATTGCAAGCGCTTCAAGCGCAGATAGATCCCCATTTTTTATACAATACGTTAGAGGCTCTGTACTGGTCCTTGCAGGAGAAAGACGAGGAAGAGCTGGCTGATCTTGTTGTTGCGATGTCCGACTTGTTCCGCTATGTCATCGGCAGTCCGAACAAGGACGAATGGGTGACGATGGGGGAGGAATTGGAGCATATTAAGCGGTATTTGAGCATTATGAGCGTGAGATTTGGCTCGCGTCTGGTATGGGAAATCGATGCAGATGACAGGTATAATCACGTTCATATCCCCAAACTGCTAATCCAACCGTTGGTGGAAAATGCGATCCTGCATGGCCTGGAGGGGAAAACAGACCCTGGTTTAATCACAATCCGCGTAGAGCCGTCGCCCGTGGAGGCTGCGGACCTGCGAATCACCGTCAGCGACGACGGTCCGGGCATGAGCGAGGCAGTGCTCCAAGCCATCCTTGGCGCCATGGAGCGCGGAGGCGGAGGCACGCCTTCTTCCGGCAAAGGAAAGGGTATGGCCATATCCAATGTGCAGCGCCGCATTCAGCTGTATTACCCGGTCTACCCGGAAGGCAGCAGGGGCCTGTCGATACAAAGCATGCCACGGCAGGGGACTAGCATTAGCTTCGATATTCCGATTCATAAGGAGGAGAACGATGAGTCCGCCAAACAAAACGATTTTGATCGTTGACGATGAACCGCTAACGAGAGAGGGCATTCGCAAAACGCTCGAAGCCTGGTCGGTCGGCCGCTATCACATTTTGAGCAGCAGCAATGGGACCGAAGCGCTGGAAGTGCTGAATACCCGCCATGTGCATCTGCTTATCACGGATATTCGCATGCCGGAGATCAGCGGGCTGCAGGTTGTGGAGGACTCGCGCAGTTCAGGACATAAGCCTGTCGTGATCGTCATTTCGGGACATCCCGATTTTCAATATGCGCAAACAGCCATTCAGTTAGGTGTCGTTAACTATTTGCTGAAGCCGATCAAGAAGAGCAAGCTTGTAGAAGCCGTTGAGCAGGCGCTGCGGATTGAAGAAGAACGCGGACGCGTGGAAACGATGGAGAAAATGGTCGATTCCCGGCTGATGCAGGCCAAAACCGTCTCCATGAATTACAGTCCACCGGTTCAGCAAGCCGTGCTTTACGTGGAGGAGCACCTCCAGGAGCCTCTCGGCATGAGCGAGGTGGCGGGGCATATTCATCTGAATCCGAGCTATTTCAGCGCGCTTTTTAAAGAACAAACGGGCTTTACTTTCAGTGAATACGTCGCACGAAGCAGAATTCAGAAAGCGAAGGAACTGCTGCTGCAGACAAGGCAGACGATTGCGGACATCTCAGAGCAGGTGGGATATCAGACGTCGAAATATTTCATCAAGCTGTTCAAAGAGTACGAAGGGGTCTCCCCGAATCAATACCGCAAGCAGGCGAGCGAGGCCGAAGAGCACATAGAAACCTAAAAATTGTGGTATATTTCCCGATAACTGTTACTCCCTGCCATTGTAATGAAAGCGCTACAATAAAACTCGTAGCAAACAAAAAGCTTGAGGGGGAAACAGCGCATGACAAGAAAAACGCTTACATGGACAATGACGACGATGCTTAGTCTCGGTTTGGTTCTATCCGGGTGCTCCAGTTCCAGTTCTACCCAAGGTTCCAGCACACCGCAGCCGGCTAAAGAGACGGCAAAAGCAAGCGGGGAAAGCGCACAACCGGCTAAGAAAGTTACGATCAAAATGATGCACCTCTGGCCGACCGGAAACTCCGCCACGCAAAATAAAATTGTAAACGATATCATAAAAGAATACCAAACGGCCAATCCGAATGTGACGATTGAGCAAGAAGTGCTTGAGAATGAGCAGTATAAAAATAAAATGAAAGTGCTTTCCACTTCCAACGCACTGCCGGATGTAGGCTTCACATGGGCGGCAGGCTATATGGACCCTTACGTGAAGGGCGACATGTTTGCGCCGCTGGACGACCTGCTGCAAGGAGATCTGAAGGATAAATTCGTCAACGGAACGACAAACGCCTATGCTTTCGGCGGCAAAACCTACGGGCTTCCCGTCGAGCTGAACATCGTGCCGGTGTACTACAATAAAGCGATTTTTGCGAAATTTAACCTGCAGCCTCCGAAAACGTATGACGAGTTTAAAAATGTTGTCAAAACGCTCAGCGCCGGCGGCGTCGCGCCAATCGCGCTTGGCAACAAGGACCGCTGGACCGGCTCCCTGTGGTATATGTACCTGGCGGACCGCATCGGCGGACCGGAAACGTTGAAGAAGGCGATCGACCGCTCGGGCTCATTCAACGATCCTGGCTTAATTCGCGCAGCATCCGAAGTGACGCAGCTCGTGGATATGAACGCGTTCAACAAAGGCTTCAACGGTCTTTCCAACGATGAGGGCAAAGCGGAATTCATGAACAGCAAGGCTGCGATGTACATGATGGGTACGTGGGAGCTGCCGAACTACACAACGAACAAAGATGTACCGCAAGCGTTCAAAGACCAAATCGGCTTCTTCAAATTCCCGACCGTCGATGGCGGCAAAGGGAATCTGGACAGCTGGGTTGGCGGACCGGGCGTAGGCTTGTTCGTGGCGAACAACTCGAAGGTCAAAGAAGAATCCAAGAAATTCGTCTCCTTCTTCGTACAAAAGTGGGGCGAACACGCGATTTCCGAAGCAGGCGTCATTCCTGCGACGAAAGTAGACACGTCCAAAGTGAAGCTTCCGCAAATGTATATGGACTTACTGAATGAACTGAATAAAGCGAGCAATATCACCCTATTCGCTGACGTACAGATGAAACCGGCCTCCGCTGAGGTTCACCTGAATATGATTCAAGCGCTGTTCGGCAAAGCCGTGTCGCCGGAAGATTTTGCGAAAAAGCATGAAGAAGCATTGGCCAAGGAAGCCAAGTAACTACAACGAAACGAGTGGGAAGGACATATCCCGACACGATGCGGCGGTATGTCCTTTTCCTTTATCGGGAAGAAAGGGGAAGTGCGGGTTATGAATAAAGTCATGTCCAACAAATCGATGATCGCTTTGTACGTCATTCCCTCGCTGCTTCTGGTTGTGGCCCTGATCTACATGCCGATCGTCATGACGGGCTATTACGGATTAATGAAGTGGGACGGCGTCGGTAAAATGAGCTTTATCGGCTTGCAAAATTACATGGAGCTGCTGCGCGACGAATTGTTCTGGAGCAGTGCCAAGCATTCGTTCCTGCTGGCGATTTTCTCGGCGCTAAGCCTGCTTGTCTACCTGCTGGTCGCTTTGGTGCTGTCGGCAAACCTGCGCGGAGCGAACTTTTTCCGCAAAATCTACTTAATTCCGATGCTGCTGTCCTCCGTGGCCATCGCCCAACTCTGGTTGAAAATATTCCACCCGACGAACGGGATGCTAAATCATATCCTGATGTCGCTGGGGGTCCAACATACGCCTGAATGGCTCTCGAATCCATCGATTGTGCTCTACGCGATCTTCATTCCTATCCTGTGGCAGTACGCGGGATTCTATATTTTGATCTACTACGCAGCCTTGAAAAACGTTCCATCTTCGTTGATCGAATCCGCGCGCATGGACGGCGCCAGCCCATGGCGAATTGCGCTATCCATACGAATCCCGCTGATCGCCGAAGTTATGAAAGTAACCGTGGTTCTTGCGGTTGTAGGGTCGCTGAAGTATTTTGACCTGATCTATGTCATGACAGGCGGAGGCCCGAACGGAGCCAGTGAAGTGATGGCCTCCTACATGTACCGCAAAGCGTTCAAAGGCTATGATTTCGGCTATGCCAGCGCGATTGGCTTCTTCCTGCTCGTGATTTGTCTCGTTGTGACGTGGCTGATCCGCAAAGCGACGGCTTCCAAAGACAATATCCAATATTCGTAACGAAAGGGGCTTTGATTCCGATGAATACCGAAACGATAGAGCGTCAAGCGCAGCATCAGGTGATACGGAGCAAGCTGCCGGAGCGTGTTGGGTATAGCGTGCTGTATGTTGTGCTAACGGCGGTCGCCGTGATTCAGGTGGTTCCGCTGCTTTGGCTCATGCTGTTTTCATTGAAAAATAACGAAGAGATTTTCAATCTGGCGCCAATGGCGTTCCCCGAACGGCTGCGTTGGGAAAATTACGAGAAGGTGTGGACGCAGGGCCATATCAATAACTACTTTTTCAACAGTGTTTGGATGACGGTGGTATCTGTAGCGTTTACGGTGCTGCTGGCAAGCTTCGTCACCTTCGCTTTGACGCGGATGAAGTGGAAGCTGCAATCGTTTGTGCTTGGATTGTTCATGGTAGGATTGATGATTCCCGTTCACTCGACGCTTATTCCGCTGTTCAGCTTTTTTTCGAAAACGCATCTGACCAACCATCCCTTGTCGATCATCCTGTCGTATATCTCCTTCAATCTGCCGATTACGATTATGATCATGCTGGGATTCTACTACACGCTGCCGCGTGAGGTGGAGGAAGCGGCCGTCATGGACGGGTGCTCGGTGAACCGGATGTTTTTCAGCATTACGCTGCCGATGACGGCATCGGTTGTATCTACGGCTGTGATCATTAACATGATCTACAATTGGAACGAGTTCATTTTCGTGAATACGTTCATCAGCTCGGAAAAATACAAAACGCTTACGGTCGGGGTGCAAAATTTCGTCGGCCAATACACAACAGACTGGGGCGCTATCGGCGCTACGCTAATGATCAGCATTTTGCCGATCCTGCTGGCTTTCATGCTGCTGAGCAACCGGATCGTGGAAGGGATTGCGGCGGGCTCCGTCAAAGGGTAGTACAATCATAGAACGTTCACTTGTTCAAACTCTCGTCAAACGGGGGTTTATTTTTTTGTAAAAAGGACGTTCCATACGGACAGAAGTGACACTCTATGTTACAATAGGACAATGCAAAATTGACCTATGGATGAATCGGCTGGAATCATAGGATTCTGTAAATAGACATAGAAATGAGGATTCCGTTATGAAAAAAGGGCTCTGGTACGCCATTTTGGCCTATACCGCGTGGGGCTTGCTGCCTGTTTATTGGAAGTCGTTCGGGACGCTGCTCGCCGGGGAAATTTTGGCTCACCGCGTCATTTGGTCATTCGTCTTTATGGCTATTCTGTTACTGGTCGGTCGGGGCAAAATGGAGCAGCTGCGAAAAATATTTACAAACCGCAGAACGCTGCTTGTGGTTGCGGCCAGTTCCATCCTGATCTCCTCCAACTGGCTCATCTTCATCTGGGCCGTCAATAACGGCCATGTGATCGAGACGAGCATCGGGTATTATATTACGCCGTTGTTTAATGTGATGCTTGCGGTTGTATTTTTGAGCGAGAAACCGAGCCGCGGTCAATGGCTGGCCATTGCTTTGGCAGGTGCGGGCGTTCTCGTTGCGACAATCGACTACGGCAGATTCCCGTGGGTTTCTTTGTCGCTGGCGGCTTCTTTTGGCGTGTACAGCCTTGTGAAAAAGAAGGTCTCCTACGAAGCCTCGATCGGTCTTGCCGGGGAAACGGCGATCGTCTTTCCGATAGCTGTCGCTTATATCGTCTACTTGCATCTGACTCATCATGAATCGGCGTGGTCCTTGCCGACTGTATCGTTCGTGCTGCTGTTATTGTCAGGCGCAGCGACCGCACTGCCTCTGCTGTGGTTTGCCAAAGCGGCGGCCCGGCTTCCGTTGTCGATGCTGGGCTTCATCCAGTACATCGGGCCATCCATCACGCTGTTTCTAAGCGTGTTTGTGTTTAAAGAAAAGTTCTCGCCGGTACTGTTCATCAGTTTCACCTTGATCTGGGCGGCGCTGGTCGTTTATGCCCTGGCGTCCATGCGGGCGGCCAAGACGACTGCGGCTGCAGCAGCAGCCGCTGCGAAGGCGGGGTAACATTCAGAAAGCACATCGAATTTCGTGATTTCCAGTTGCTCTGGGTATCGGACGGAGTTTGGTGTGCTTTTTTGCAATGAGATCGCTTTGTCGTTTATTGGAGGGGATCGAAAATAAGTTGTCGAATATAAGGGCTTTCAAGGGATTTTATCTGTGCTAAAGGGGGGAATTTGTGCTCAAAAGGACTTTGATTGTTTGCCTGATTGGTTTAATTTCTTTTTTGTTAATCCCGCTATCTATCCTTAAGGATAATGATAAACAAATGAATACGCTGCAAGTCCGGGATGGCGTCATGGACCTCTCAGCGTGGAATTATAAGCAGAATAAGATTATCAAGCTGGACGGAACATGGGAATTTTATTGGAATCAATTATTAACCCCCGACGATTTCAAGCAAGGCGGCGCAGCGAGGATCATGCCCACCGCATTTATGGAAGTACCCTCGCAATGGAATGGTAAACGAATCGACGGTTCCCCTTTGCCTGCTTATGGTTCTGCCACTTACCGGATTATGCTGAAACATGTGCCTTTCAGTGGAAGTTTTGCTTTAAAGAAAACGAATATCCGTTTTTCCAGCGCGATGTATGTTAATGGTCAAAAACTTGCCGAGGATGGAAAACCAGCAATGTCGGCAGCGGATTACCGATCAGGGAATGTTCCGCAGACCGTTTTCTTTGCTGCCGAGAAAGGCGATGTCGAAATTGTCATTCAAGTTGCCAACTATGATTATTTAAATGCAGGCATACCGATGTCGATTTATTTTGGCGAGCAGACCGCCATGATGGAGCTCCTTCAGAGGAACATAGCCCATGAATTCAGCACGTTTGCTATTCTCGGCACCCTTGCTCTTATTTATATCATCTGTTTTGTGACGGCAGCTTTATATGGAAAAAGGGATACTACCTTGCTGATATTTGCAATTGTTTGCTCGCTTTATGCCATTTTTAACGGCTTGATCGGGGAGCGGCCTCTCTTATTATTTTTAGATGGAATATCCTTCGAGCTCATGTTTAAAATAAAAGACATTTGTTCACTTTTGAGCTTCATCGTCCTGACCATCTTTTTTTACCAATTACAAAAGAGTATTGTCTCATTAAAGTTTACTCAAGTTGTCAGTATAGTATTGGGCGGTTATCTCCTTCTGGTGGCTGTTCTCCCGATTCGTGTGTATATGGTGATTCAGCCTTATATTATTTTCGTCTATGAGCTGATGATTATTTGGCTGCTATTGAGAATTGCCGTGCTTTATATCCGAGGCGCCGAAAAGGGTCGCTTGAAGTCCTTCCTATTATTCATGGCTATTCTCTGTATTAATCTGTATTCGCTGGATGTCATCATGCTGGCCTTCTCGCTCAAAGAAAATCTCTGGCTGGGGCAATTCTATATTGTTATCTTTAATGCCATCCTTATCGTATTGATCGCGATTCGTTTTTTCGAGGCCTATCATACGATAGATGATATGAAAAATCAGCTGCTCCAACTAGATAAGATCAAAGACGATTTTCTTTCCAATACATCGCATGAGCTGAAAACGCCTTTAAATGCCATCGTTAACATAACGGATTCCCTTCTCAAGGGAGTAGAGGGACCGGTGCCGGATAGGCAAGCACAGAATTTGGCTGTGGTCATGGACAGCGGAAAAAGATTAACTCATTTGGTCAACGAATTGCTCGATTATTCCAAAATGAAGCACGGTGATATTGCTCTGCTTAAGAGCAGTATCGATTTGAGAGCTGTCGTCGATTCCGTGATCAAAATGCACGGGTTTCTGCTGGCTGGGAAACCGCTCCTGCTTGTGAACGGAGTTTCCGAAGATATTCCTGCGGTGTATGCGGATGGCAACCGATTGATACAGATTTTACATAATTTGATCGGCAATGCTGTCAAATTTACAGATCAGGGTGTCATAGAAGTGAGCGCTGAGGTGATCCGCGACATGATTGAGGTTCGTGTGAGGGATACAGGCCTCGGGATTCCGCCGCATATGCAGGCTCGCATATGGAATGCCTTTGAACAGGGTGATCCTTCGGAAACTAAGAATGTTGGGGGAACGGGTCTCGGATTAAGCATAACGAAAAAATTAGTAGAGCTTCACGGCGGTCAAATTCGTGTAGATTCTATGGAGAGACAAGGATCGGTATTTCGTTTCACCATTCCTCTATCCGTTACGGCTTCGAGAAAAAGCAACAGATTCGCCGAGGAAAATGAACGTTCGCCGATCGATGTAAATATCTCCTATCCCGAGTATCCCATCTATGTCCAGGGGGATAAGGACGAGCCTATTCTCGTGGTGGATGATGATTTCGCCAACCTCCAATCCATGATTAATTTGCTCAAGCTGGAGGGATATTCCTTTGTTGTTGTGAATCGAGGACAGATGGCGCTGGATGAGCTATCGAAGAACAGGGACTTCTTTCTGGTTGTGCTGGATATGATGATGCCCGGCATGTCCGGCTTTGAGGTGCTGCAAGCCATTCGGGAAAGGTTCTCTCCCTTCGAACTGCCGGTTCTGATGCTGACGGCTAAAAATAGAGTTACCGATATGATCTTATCGATTGAGAATGGGGCGAACGATTTTGTCGGGAAGCCGTTTGAAGCCGAAGAGCTCATGGCACGAGTTAGAAGCCTAACCCGATTGAAAGCTTCCGTAAAAAGCTCGAAGGAAGCTGAAATCGCTTTTCTGCGATCCCAGATCAAGCCTCATTTCTTGTACAACGCGCTTAACTCCATCGCCGCACTTTGTATGGATGAGCCTCAACAGGCGGAGGAATTGACCCTCCAGCTTTCGCAGTATTTGAGAAGCAGCTTCGATTTCGAGCAATTGGATGCGCTAACCACGATTCAGAGCGAACTGGAGCTGGTACAAGCGTATATCAATATCGAGAAGGCACGTTTTGGCTCCAGATTACAAGTGGAGTACGATGTGGATGCCAATCTGGATATCGGGCTTCCCCCGCTTATTTTGCAGCCGTTAGTGGAAAACGCGATACAGCATGGCCTTATGTCCAATTTTCGGGGAGGTACGGTCCATATATCGGTAAAACTGAACGGAGAAGGCATGGTCAACTTCGTCGTAGCCGACAACGGATGCGGTATGAGCGAGAGCAAGCTTGAGGAAATAAGGTTAACGGGTACGGGAAGGAAGGGCGTTGGACTGTGGAACATAAGCCGGCGTATCAAGCTTCTTTACGGAAAAGATATTCGGATCGAAAGTGAGGAAGGAGTAGGGACGAAGGTTTCCTTTGCCATTCCTGCACACCCGCCCAGACAGATTGGAGGTTAAAGCATGCTTCGTGCCATTATCGTAGATGATGAGGAATTATCGATAAAAAGGTTGAAAAATATCCTCATCGATAGCGGTGAGATCGAGATTTGCGGTATGTTTCTGAACCCGGTGGAAGCCTACGAGTTTGTGAAATCCAATCCGGTCGACGTTGCCTTCCTGGATATTTCTATGCCGGAGATTAACGGAATGAAGCTTTCCGGCCTGTTGTTTGAACTCGATGATTCTCTAGACGTGGTTTTTGTAACCGGGCATGACAATTATGCCTTACAAGCCTACGATGTGAGCGCCATAGATTATTTATTAAAGCCTGTAACTACCCAGCGAATGTCCAAAACATTGGACAAAATCAGAAAAAAACTGCGAGTCTCATCTGTTGAACCTTCCATAGCGATTCACCTGTTAAATGGCCTGAAGTTGTATCGTAAAGATCAGCACAAAGCGCAGATTAAGCTGAGAAGCCCGAAAACCGAAGAGCTGTTTGCTTTTCTTGTTTGCAAGAGAACCGTCAGCCGGGAAGAAATCATCGATACCTTATGGAGCGGCCTGGAACCGGAGAAGGCGTGGAAGAATCTGAACTCGACCTTGTACTATATTCGCAAAGCGATCAGCGACAGTAAGGCGGCACATTGTATTGTTGCAGACAGAAACGAAATTCGGATTGATGAGAGCAGCGTTTATTGCGACTTGTATGAGTTGGAACGGTTAATAAAGAAGAGTCGACTGGCCCCTACGAACAACGCCGAACTGTTCGAACAAGCGGAAGCGCTGTATACGGGACAGCTCTTAAAAGGGAAAGCCTATGAATGGGCGAGCGCTCCAATGCGTCAGCTCGATCAGAATTATATCCTGCTTCTGGAATCGGCTGCCAGACTCCATCTGCAGAGGAGCGAGCCGCTAAAATCCTTGCATTACTTTGGCGAAATTCTTAAGTTGGATGCTCTGCGGGAAGACGTCAGCCATGAAATGATCCGCTTGTTTATAGAACTTGGGAGGAGAAATGAAGCGCTGCGACAATATCGTATACTGGAAGCAGCGCTGCAGCATGAGCTCGGAACGAAGCCCAATCCTAGCATTAAAAACCTGATTACAAGTTTAAATGAATGAATAGAAAGAGCCCGCTGGAAATCAATTTTGATGCCGGGGCTCTTTTTTGTTTATTCCTTGTTTATTGTGTATTTGTATAATTAACTCGATTATTGTCGAATGGAGACTATGTCATGAAGGAGATTTGATCATGCACCTTGTCAAAAAAAATAAAGCTTGGAAGCTAGCCGCCAAAATAGGCATGCTTGCCGGGGCCATGGCGTTGGCCGTTCCGTTTGCATCCCTTTCGTTGCCGGTTCAAGCGCAGACAGTGAAAGTCAAACCTATTTTTACGAATAGCATGAGCTGGGCCCCGCGCGATTCTGCGGCGGATACGCAATCGACGTTCAACTTCAACGTATCCGATCGATTTAATGGATGTACGGGACTAAGCCTTGTATCCAGCAATCCCGGTTCGGCAACCGGATCATTACACGGATTCGTGGCCACGATTACAGTGAACGCTCCGGGAACGCCGGTGTTTACGCTTAGCGGAACCGATACTCAGGGCAATCTCGTTACAGATACGTTTCAGGTGGAGATCAATAAGCTTGGCGACTTTACCGGCGATGGCGTTGTGACGACTGCGGACGCGTTATTCATCTCTCGTTACCTTAGCGGCAAAGTGTTCGTAAGCGAAGATGAGATCATGATGATGGATATTAATGGGGATGGCGTTATTACGAATGCAGACGCTGTAGCACTGACTAGTTTATATGTCGGGGGATCGGGCAGCGGATCGGATGTCTTGAATTATACGGCAATTTTTAGAGATATCAATGATGTACCTATCGCTCGCAGCGTTAGTCTTGACGGTCGAGCAGAAATTGGCCAACAGTTGACGGGGAATTACACATATTTCGATGTAGAGAAGACGCCGGAAGGACCGAAACAACTGCAATGGTACATTGGCAGTAAGGCGGACGGCAGTGATAAAGCGCCGATTGCGGGGGCTGTTTCCTCTACTTACACGGTTAGAGAATCCGATGTGGGCAACTATTTGTTCTTTGGCGTTACCCCTGTCGAGCTAGGTGGTCCAGCCGGGAAACAAGTCATTAGTGCCGCAAGCGCCAAGGTACAGGATACTTCGGTCCCGGTTGCAACATTAATGGCTCCGGTTAACGAGCAGGTCAATGTGGATCCAGGCTTGTCGGCACTCAGCATCACTTTGAGCAAAAACATAACCGCTACGGACAAACATATACAAATTCGCAAACTGTCTGATAACACAGTCCTGGCAGACTATGCAGCGAACGACACTACTAAAATTACGATCAACGGCAATAAAATAGACATTCTTGTCACAGGACTGCAGGAAAGCACGGACTATTATGTGGAAATTGAAGCCGGTGCGTTCCAAGACGTCTGGCATAATCCTTTTGGCGGCCTGAACGGCAGCAGTGCCTGGAAATTCAGTACTTGGGACAAAACACCGCCGAAGATTGCAGCGCTCACGCCGAGCAATCATGCAGCGTCCGTCGATGCGGCACTATCATCGCTTAGCATGACTTTTGATGAAAATGTTTCTGCGATCAGCGGTAAACAGGTGATCATCCGCCAAACTGCGGATCAACTTGCACTTGCTACCTATGCGGCGAACGATACGAATTCCGTCCATGTGAACGGCAAGGTGGTCACGGTTTCCCTTCCTCCGTTGGCCGAGAGCACGGGTTATTATGTAGAGATCGAAGCGGGAGCTTTCACGGATGCTTCAGGCAATTCATTCGGTGGACTAACGGGCAGCAGTGCCTGGACGTTCATGACTTGGGACAAAACACCGCCGAAGATTGCAGCGCTAACGCCGAGCAATCATGCAGCGTCCGTCGATGCGGCACTATCATCGCTTAGCATGACTTTTGATGAAAATGTTTCGGCGATCAGCGGTAAACAGGTGATCATCCGTCAATCTGCGGATCAACTTGCACTTGCTACCTATGCGGCGAACGATACGAATTCCATCCATGTGAACGGCAAGGTGGTGACGGTTTCCCTTCCTCCGTTGGCCGAGAGCACAAGTTATTATGTAGAGATCGAAGCGGGAGCTTTCACGGATGCTTCAGGCAATCCATTCGCAGGACTAACGGGTACCAGTGCCTGGACGTTCACGACTTGGGACAAAACACCGCCGAAGATTGCAGCGCTCACGCCGAGCAATCATGCAGTGTCCGTCGATGCGGCACTATCATCGCTTAGCATGACTTTTGATGAGAATGTTACTGCGATCAGCGGCAAACAGGTGATCATCCGTCAATCTGCGGATCATCTTGCACTTGCTACCTATACGGCGAACGATACGAATTCCATCCATGTGAACGGCAAGGTGGTGACGGTTTCCCTTCCTCCGTTGGCCGAGAGCACGAGCTATTACGTAGAGATCGAAGCGGGAGCCTTCACGGATGCTTCAGGCAATCCATTTGGCGGACTAACGGGTACCAGTGCTTGGACCTTCACGACTTGGGACAAAACGCCTCCGGCGATTGTGGCTCTCACGCCGAATAAAGGTGCCATGTCCGTCGATGCGTCTCTGCCGTCCCTTACGGTGAGTTTTAGTAAGAATGTTACTGCAGTGAGCGGAAAATATGTGAGGCTACGCAAGACTTCGGATCAGAGCGAAGTTGCCAAACGATTAGTAACCGATACAGCGAATGTGTCGATCAGCGGCGAAACTGTGACGATCAAAGTTCCAACCCTGGTGGGAGGGACGGACTATTATGTGGAAATGGATGCGGGGGCATTCGTCGATGCTTCCAACAATTCGTTCGCAGGCCTCACGGGCAGCAGTGCCTGGTCGTTTACAACGTCTGCGGTCGTGGTAGCAACAACGTTAACGGCTGAAACGGACCCTGAATCGTTAACAGAAAACAATCTGGATGCGGCCCTGATCACACTCAGCGTGACCGGCGATACGTTTAAAGCTGCGGCAGATGAATCGGATTTTCAGTTGAACAATGCGCCTCCCGGATTAAGCATTGCCTTAGCCTATGTTGACAGCGGCAAAGCTTACCTACTACTGGAACATGATTGGCGCGTCTTCTCAGGCGATATTACGAATTTTAGTGTCACCGCGAAGGCAAGTGCGCTGACGAAAGGGGTTGCCGCCACTTCGAACAGTATGAAGATTACAGCGGTGCCCCAGACGTTAAATCCTTTCTTTTCGGAGTATTTGGATGGAGGAAATGGCCGAATAGCCCTAGCGATTTATTATCCAGGTAACGGACAGCCTTCAGATAAAGCGAGCGGTTATGAAGTGGAAGTACAGCAGTATATGAAAGCTACCAAATCAATCCGCTCGTATTCTAGAGCTCTTTTTCCTATATCTCCCAAAGTGCCTTTTATCATGATAGACTCTATCTTTTATGATGCGTTTGATCTTATGAATATTACGTACTTCAATGACGATATATCGATGTACGACCCGAATACGTTTGTAACGACAGCTCTTATTTTGAAAAAGAACGGTCAAGTAATTGATGTTTTGGGAACACCGAATGCAACTAGCGCCACGTCGATTTTGCCAGGAGGCGGAATCCTGACCCGTAAATCAGGGACCAAGGGCGGTATGACGACTTTTGCGTTGAATCATTGGACAAAAACAAATATGGGGTCAGCGATTTACAAGAAATTTAATACTTTCACACCGTAGTAATTGGATTTGCAGAATGGATACGGAGGTCAATTCATGCCTGATATAATTAAAAATTTTCACAAAGTGATCATGTGGATATGTGCGACGCTGTTCTTGATCGGTATCAGCCAAAGTATCCCCGTTCAAGTGATGGCGGGGGCTCCGGCAAACGTTCAGTTCTCCATCCCATCGGTTCAAGGAACGGTCGGTCAGCAGGTCGACATTCCTGTAACGGTGACCCCCGCGTATCCGGGCATTGCAGCCTATGGCTTACAACTGGATTACGATCAGAATGTGCTGGAAGCGGTGAGCGTGACGCCATCGTATGGCAATGCTTCCGGGACGGCATGCCTAGAGGACCAGGAGGGCTGCTTCCAAGCATCCATTAATTCGACATCAGGATGGATTCGGATGGGATGGTTTGATATTTCTGGAGGCGACCTCCCGATTGTCGCGGCTCAACAACTATTTGTGGTTCATTTCAAGATTAAGAGCAGCATTCCCTCCGGCAGCACGCTGTTGTCCGTGGATGCTTCCAACCCGGAAAAACTTAACGTAACAGATGCTTCAGGCAACGACATGAGAGCACTTGTAACTATAGGCCAATCCGGTCTGGCCGATCTTAGCGCACTATCGACGACTACCGGGGAGTTATCTCCTGCCTTTACAGCAGGGAACAACGCCTATCGTCAAAGTGTCAGTCATTCTGTCTATGAGACGAGTGTAACGGCGGTGTTATATGACCCTGATGCCACGCTTACAATCAATGGAGCGCCAGCAGTGAGCGGTGTGCCTTCGGCACCGATTGCCCTTGCAACCGGCGACAATGCCATACCGGTGGAGGTGACAGCGGCAAACGGCTCTTACACGAACACGTACACCGTTGTTGTCAGTCGTGCGCCTTCAACTAACGCACAATTAAGCAGCTTATCGACAAGTGCAGGCACGTTGTCACCCCTGTTTTCACCGATAACGACAACTTATACGGCTTCTGTGGGTCAGAACGTCGCTTCTCTTACTGTGAACGCTGCCGTTTATGAACCTTCAGCCAAGCTCAGTGTTAATGGTGTGATGCTGAATAGCGGTACGGATTCGGAGAGTATCGTGCTGAAACCGGGCAATAACGCAATTATCATTAGGGTGACAGCGCAGGACGGCGTAACGAAGCAAGATTATACGGTGAATGTTTACCGTGCGCGCCCTGACCGGGATTCACCTTCGGGCAACTCGCAGCATTCGAGCGAAAGTGCTCCGACAGGTACGGAACCAACGTCCGGCAATCCCGGGATTACCATTATCGTAGATGGCGTGAAACAGGACAAATTAGCGGAAGCTACTACTGAAAAAGTCGGAAATCGTACGATTACTACCGTTAAGCTGGATCAAAGCAAGATCATCGGCAAGCTGGAGAAAGAGGGAATCAAAGTGATTACCGTCCCAGTGGCCGGGAACAGTGAAACGGTCGTCGGTCAATTAACAGGTCAAATGGTAAAGCTGATGGAAACGAAGGAAGCCGTACTCGAAATCAAGACCGACCGCGCTTCGTATACGCTTCCTGCCAGCCAAATGAAAATTGATGATATTTCCTCTAAGCTGGGAAGCAATATCAAGCTGCAGGACATTATTGTGAATGTGAAAATCGCTTTGCCGTCCAAAGAAACGCTTGATAGCATGCAGAAGACAGCAGCCGAGAACGGCGTTCATATGGCTGCACAGCCTGTCAATTTTGAAGTCACGGCTTCGTTGGGCGACAAGTCAGTGGATGTACAGCGTTTTAATAACTACGTGGAGCGAATGATCATGCTTCCGGCAGGCGTGCAAGCTTCGCAAATCTCGACGGGGATTGTCTTGAACCCGGATGGTTCATTCTCACATGTACCGACGAAAATTACGACAAAAGACGGCCATGACTACGCTGTTATTAACAGCTTGACGAACAGCACATACGCCGTCGTTTATAGTCCCAAACAATTTGCCGATGTAGAGACGCATTGGAGCAAGCAGGATGTTAATGACATGGCTTCCCGACTCATTGTCCAAGGTGTAAATGAACAATCGTTCGCACCGGATCAATCGATTACACGAGCGGAATTTATATCTATTATGGTTCGATCGCTTGGCATTAAGCGGGGACTTAGCGCGGCTCTGCCTTCTGACGTTCGGAGCGGAGATTGGTATGCCGACGCGGTAGCAACGGCGCTGTCCTATCAGTTGGTAAGCGGTTATGAGGATGGCTCTTTCCGTCCGAATCAGACCATTACGCGAGCGGAAGCAGCCGTAATCTTGAATCAGGCTTCCAAGCTTGCCAAGCTTCGTCAAACGACAGCGGAAGAGGCAGCCAAGCAGCTGCAAAGCTTCAATGATCATCAAGCTGTAGCAGACTGGGCTAAGCAAGCCATGGCGGGTGCAGTATCGAACGGCATTCTTCAAGGAGATCATCAAAGTCTTATGCCGCAGGAAAATGTGACCCGCGCTCAGACGGCAGCAATGATGAGAAGGCTGCTTCAGCAAGCAAATTTGATTAATAATTAAAATTGCATTTAAGGGCTATCCTGCTGCGTCGAAGACGTGGGGGTAGCCCTTTTTTTAGTAGATAAGAAAGGATAAGTTTTATACTTTTGCTTCGCATCTACCTTGACAAACGCGCTCGTCCTAAGAGGACGACGAAGTCGTTTATCCTTGTATGTTGCTCAGATATTTTTCGGCTGCTGATGAAGAAATAGAAAATAGCAAGGAGGTACCTGCAAAAAATGAATAAAGTAGAATTGCGAATTCTGAAAAGAAAAATTCACTTCTGCCTAAATATCCAAAACCACCGAACATAAACGGGACGATTAGCGCACTAAAAAGGCTGAAAATTAACAACATGACAGTTTTTAATAAATTATTTATCAGGTTTGAACGAGGTTTGATGAAGCGAAGCAGAGTGATGATTACAAAATACATCGGAAGAGCAAAAAAAAGAAAAAAGACGGTTATCCAAGGATATAGTAAATCAATTTCGCTTGTTTCAGGTATGGCTAGTAAATACATGGTTGTTTTATAAAAAATAACTCCGGTCATGTAGCTTGTTATAACGACCAATGCGTAGATGAATAGCCTTTTCATTAGTCACTCCTTTTCGTATAACACTAGTTATTCTCACTTTTTGGTAGAATAAAGAATTAAAACCTATTTTAACATGAAAGTGTTAAAGTGTGGTACGCGTGTCTGCGCGGGAGAGGAAAGATTTGATTACTTGAAGTAGCTAGCTTAGCAGGAGGAGTGAAAAAAAGGCAATCCCCCAAGCCAAAGTTGAGGAATAGCCTTTTCATTATAGCAGCGGTGCGACCGCGGCAATCACTTTCTCCCGGGTCGCCGTATCGACGGGGCGACCTTGCGCCAGCTCCAGCGCCCAAAGGACGGCGCCTGCAGCAGGCGGAACCTGCAGCAGAATGAAATTGCAGCTGTGGGCAGTTAAGCTTGCAATGTGCTGCTTGTAGCCTTCGAGCAGGAGCGGGCTTTCGACTTTGACCCAGACGGAGCCCGCCAGTATGAGATCGACCTCTTGGCCGGGCTCGAAATCCAGATTGTGCAGGCAGCCAACCGTCGAACAAGCCAGCTGTTTGGCTGTGTTGTCGATGATTTGCAGAGCCACCGGATCCCCCGCATCGCCAGCGGCAAACAAAATTTGCACGAGTCGCGTTGTCGGCAAGGTTCGCTTAAGCATGCCATCTAAAGCGAATTCAATGAACAATTCCTTGCTCGGAATTTGCAATTCGTCCATGACCGGCTGCGTTAGTCCCGTTTCCGGGCCCATCCGGTAGAAGGCGTCGTACACAGCCCGCAGCACTTTCCGGGCTAAGAAGAAGCCGCCGGCCTCGTCGCCGGACAGCTCGCTGCCTACGCCGCCGACTTGCAGCCGGCGGCCGCTCGGCGAGATGCCGCCGGTCGATGCGCCGGAGCCGTTGATGGAGCAGATGCCGAAGCCCTTCTCACTGCCGGCTTTTACGCCGAGGAAGGAGTCGTTGTCCATCGCATAGTGCGTGAAGCCGATGCGCTCGATGACTCCGCGCAAATTTTCTTTCTGCGAGGGGATGTCTGCGCCAGCCAGTCCGAAAGCTCCGGCAGAAACATCCTCCAGCTTCAAACCGTTGCGCGAAAGCAGCTCCTGAATGTTTTCGTTCATCACGCGGTATGAACTCTCGTAAGCGTCACGGAACTGCTCATGGCTGCAGGTTCCGGTGTTAATGTGATCGATAAAGTTTCCTTGAATATCGAACAAAAAGTAGTCGGTTTTGCTGTTCCCGCCATCGACGCCGATGATATAGTTAGGTTCCTTCATGATCATGGCTATTTCTCGTTGGCGAAGAACTGCGGGAGATACGCCTTATGAGCTTCTTTCAGCTCATGGAAGCATTGGTAAGCCGCATTGTAATCGCCGACTAACGGATTCATCAACATGGCGCGCATAGCCGCATCCTCGCTTCCGCTCACGGCAGCCGCTACGGTTTCACGCTCGTAGGCTTTAACCATACGCATGTAGTCAATGATATGACGGTTGCCAAAATCATTCACTTTGATTGGCTTCGCGCCATCCTTGCCGATCACGGCACAAACCTCAACCGCATCGGAGTCTTCCATAAAGTCCAGCGCTCCGTTGTTAAGCAGATTAACAACATGAACCTCTTGTTTATCGTTATAGATAGCATCCACCAAAGAGATCGCAACTTCTGAATAATTCGCGCCTCCGCGAGTGGAAAGCAGCTCCGGTTTCGAATGAAGCTCCGAATCCTCATAAATGCCGAGAAGCTCTTCCTCGATTTGCATGCATTTCTCGCCGCGCGTCAATTCAGCTTCTTTTAACAGATTCAGCTTCTTCTTATTATAGTAATAATATTCCATATAAGAGGAAGGGATCGCTCCGACCATTTGAATGACCTCTTTGCTGAAGCCGCTGGAAGGAATGTTTTTCATCGTTTCACTGTTAAGTCCCATCTCAAGCGCAGTCTTCACATAATCCTTGCCATCCTGCTCGATCGACGTAATCCAGCTCAAATGATTCAGGCCGACATAAGTAAAGCTCGGATGGTCGAGCTGCAATGTTTCGCGAATGCTTTTGAACATGTTATAAGGAACATTGCAGAGACCTAGCATTTTCACATCGGAATGATTCAGCAGAGCTTCTGTGATGATGCCCGCCGGGTTGGAGAAGTTGATCAGCCAAGCATCCGGGCACAGCTCTTTCATGCGCCCCGCGATATGAAGCATAACGGGAATCGTCCGCATCGCTTTGAAAAATCCGCCGATACCGCAAGTTTCCTGACCGATTAGATCATATTTGAGCGGAATCGTTTCATCGAGCACGCGGGCAGGCAGCTTGCCTACGCGAATTTGCGACAGAACGAAGCTGGCATCCTTCAGCGCTTCATCCAAATCCTGTGTCATGACCACTTTGCATGGCATACCGGAGGCTTGAATCATGCGCTCGCATAGACTTCCGACAATGTGAAGCTTTCTTTCATCAATGTCCATGAGCACGAGTTCTTCTATTGGCAGCGCATCTTTCCGCTTAATCATGCCTTCAATAAGCTCCGGCGTGTAGGTGCTTCCTGAGCCGATAATCGCAATTTTCAACTTGTTGTTCATCCGTGTTCTCACCCTTTCAAGTCATCTCAATCTTGCTGTTATTATAGCACCGCCTTCTTCAAGCCTGCAATATAAATTGGAATTTAATTTTAGTTTGATAAATTTATTTTGAAATAAAATTTCTTGATGGATGAATTGGATTCCGTTACGATAGGAGAGAATCATCTTGTAATTTTAAACAAATCTTCGTATGATGATAGTAATTTTAGCTGGGATAATATATGGCGAGTAGGGAAGAGCGATGTCAATTAACGATAATATTTTGATCAAAATCCGGGATATGAAGGACAGCCTTACACCCGTAGAGAAACTGGTAGCAGAGTATATCTTAGAGAACTTAGAAGAGATTCCTCATTTATCGATCAAGAGTCTTGCTCAACTGACGAAAACCAGTGACGCATCGGTGCTGCGGTTTTGCAAAACGATGGGCTACAAAGGTTACCGTAATTTCATCGTCAGTATCTCTGCTTCAATCGGCTCCATGGATGACGAACAGAAGGACCAGTATACCGATATTCAGCCGGGGGACGATTTATCGATCATCATCTCGAATATTTCCCGCAATAACAGTAAATCGATTGAAGATACGTTAAGTGTGATCGATAAAAATGAAATCGCCCGTGCCGTCAAGGTGCTGCGCGAGAGCAATCGCCTTGTGTTCTTCGGGATCGGCGCTTCGGGCCTTGTCGGCATTGATGCGGAGCAGAAATTTTCGCGAATAAACAAGATGTGCCATACCTACATCGACGGGCACAGCCAGCTCACGGCCGCGACACTTATGGACAAAACGGATGTGGCCATCTTTATTTCAAATTCAGGCAGCACGACGGAAATTCTCGATTCTCTGGATATTGTCAAGAAGAACGGGGCTTGCGTCATTGCGATTACCAAATACAACAAGAGCGAGCTGGCAGAGAAGGCGGATATCGTGCTTAGCATATCTACGCCGGAGGTTACCATTCGCAGCGGCGCGATGGGTTCGCGCATTGCGATGCTGACCGTCATTGATATTCTTTTTGCCGGCGTAGCCAGCGCAGAATACAAGAAGGTCAAGAAATATTTGTCCAAAACGCACGATATCATTGCCAGCAGCAAGCATCGCAGATGAATAGAAAGACAGCGGCTAAGCACGAAAAAGTCGTTGTCTTTTTTTGTCGTAAATTAAAATAAAAATTCAAAAGTTTTTTGTAAAATAAAATAAAATTTCAAAAAGTATTGACCGTGATGAAATTTTTCGCTAGTATGAATTTAGAAAGTTTAAGAAACAAACAGGATAGGAGGATGACCTATGGATGAGTATCTGTCGGGGTTGACTACGGAAGAGATAAATGAGAAAACACTGATGATCGACGAATGTACAACAGAACAAATGCTGCGTTTGATGAATGAACAAGATGCTACGGTTCCTGCCGCAGTAGGAGCGGAAATACCGCAAATTATGAAAGCGGTTGACATCTTGCATCATGTACTGAAAAATGGCGGCAAAATGTTCTACGTAGGGGCCGGATCTTCTGGCAGACTCGGTGTGCTCGACGCTTCTGAATGTCCTCCTACTTTTGGTGTAGATGCCATGCTGGTGCAAGGTCATATCGCCGGTGGCGATGGGGCCCTAAGATTTGCAGTTGAAGGTTTTGAGGATAACGCAGAGGAGGGGGTCGCACTCATTGAGCGGTGCGGAGTGACTGACAAAGACGCGGTTATCGGCATTACCGCCAGTGGAAGCGCGCAATTCGTCATTGCCGCTTTGAGAAAGGCGAAGGAAATCGGTGCTGCGACAATCGGCGTTGTGAACAACAAAGGTTCCAAATTAGCGCCTGTCAGTGACGTATGTATCGCGCCAGTCGTCGGGCCGGAAGTCATTATGGGATCCACCCGTTTGAAAGCGGGGACAGCACAGAAGCTGGTTCTAAACATGCTTACGACTTGTACGATGGTCAAACTAGGGAAGACTTATAACAACCTCATGGTTGACATGAAGGCCAGCAACATCAAATTATATGATCGTTCCGTTCGGATCATTAAGGCAGCGACAGAAGTTGACGATGTCACGGCGATTACCCATTTGGAAGCTGCTTCCATGAACTGCAAATTAGCGATTATGATGATCAAAACAGGCATGAATGCCGCTGACGCTGAACAAGCGCTGGTGCAAAGCGAAGGCAGTTTGAAAAGAGCCATACGTACCTTTGTTCAAGTTGTGTAAATAACTGAAATTATTAGGAGGTCTGTTTTTCATGAAAAGAAAAATGCCCGTATTAGCGTCCGTCGTAGCTTTAACTATGGCTTTAACAGCTTGTGGCAGCGGCAATTCCGGTACGAAAGAATCTGCTTCTCCTGCAGCTTCTGCTCCAGCAGCATCTGCTGCCGCTTCAACGGAGAAAGACACCATTACGGCTTTACTGCCGCCGGTTTCACCGAATTACCAAAAGACTTTCGAACAAATGTCGAAAGATTTCAATGCCTTGTATCCGAATCTGACTTTGAAAATCGAGCCGGCTAGCTGGGAAGATATGAAGCAGAAGCTGGATACGCAAGTCAATGCGGGCAGCCCGCCGGACATTGCGTTCGGAGGTTCTGACGGTATCCCGAAATATTTGCAGCAAGGTTTGCTCATGGACATTACGGACGCAGCGACTCCTGAAATGATTAATGATTATGATAAAGCTCCGCTTGACTATATGAAAAACGGTAAAGGTCTTTACGGCTTCCCGGCGTATATGGAAGTACACGCACTGGGCGGAAATAAAGAGTACTTAGAAAAAGCGGGAATCGATTGGAAAAAAGTGCAAACAAACGGATGGACGTATGATGAGTTCCGTCAAGCGATCAAGAAAGGCGTCGTAACTGAAAACGGCAAAACGCGCTACGGATTCGTGTTTGCAGTGAAAGGCGTTGCTGCGGTAGACTATTTGGGTATCATGGCGAAAAATGCCGGCATGCCGAACGCGTTTAATAAAGATTTGAAATACGCATACACTAGCAAAAACTACCTGGGCCTTCTGAAAGATCTTCGTCAACTGATTGATGACGGATCCATGCCGAAAGAGCTTAGCTCCGTTGACGCTGGTAAGCGTTGGAACATGTTCTTGACAGGTCAAACCATGATCACGGGTAAAGGTCTTGCGGTGTTTGAAAATTCCGCAAAAACAAACAATGCGAAGCTGAAAGCAGCTGATGCAAGCGCTGTGAAAGATTCCATCCCTGTTGATTACGTTGTATTGCCGGCTCCGACTTTCCAAGGCGCGCAGCCATCGTTCGCAACCGTGGTTGACGGTTACATGACGTTCCGTGGCAAGAAAGAACCTACGGCCGAGCACAAAGCAAATGTCGTAAAAGCAGCTTACTTCTTAGCTAGCGGTAAAAATGCTGCAGTAACAAACAACGATCTGTTCTCCGCTCATATCACGCAATCCGCTAAAAAAGCGGCTGAAAGCTTGAAAATCGAGAGAAGCCCAGAAAACGTTGCGGCTGTTGACTACATGCTGAAACACGCAACACCGGCTCGTTCCGATATCCCGACTGAATTAGGGGCTAAAGCGATCAAATTGGAAACAGAAGTTATCGTGCCTAAGTTTCAAGGTCTAATCGCTGGGGAAATTACGCCTGAAGCGATGTATGAAGCCGTGAAAACCGCTGCGATTGCTGCATTTGGCGCAGACGGCGTTGTGAAAGATTAATCATAGGTTATTAACCTCGGATAGTCGTGAAGCAGGTTGCACGGCTATCCGAACTATTTTAATCCGGGTTTTCTGAAACGGGGTTTGGGGGTTTGACAGTATGGCTACGAATATCGCTAAACCGATGAAAAGAAGGGGAATCAAAGGAGAAGGTGCTTGGGGATATGCATTTATTGCTGTCGCTTTGGTCGTTTTTGCGATGTTCACCGCATACCCGGTCGTAAGCGCGTTTATCATCAGTCTCCAAGAATACAAGCCTCTTGGTTCTACCTATGTTGGATTCGCCAATTATGCTTCTACATTGAAAGACGGCTTGTTCTGGCAAGCTATGCGCAATACCGTCGTATACACGGTTTTGACCGTACCTGTTAACTTATTCTTGTCCATGGTGATCGCGATTTTGATTCTGCCGCTCAGGAAGAAAACGCAGGGCTTTTTCAAAGGCGTATACTATTTGCCTGTTGTTGCTTCCGGTGTTGCTTTATCCGTTGTATGGCTTTGGATCTTCGATCCGATGGAAGGCGGAATTTTGAATCAGTTGATTCATTTCTTCGGTATCTCCAATCAGAACTGGTTGGGCTCAAGCAAAACGGCGATGTTTTCTTTGGTGCTGATGTCTTGGCTGTCCAGTCATGGCACAAGCATTATCATCTACCTGGCTGGTTTGCTCGGTATTGATGATACGTATTATGAAGCAGCGGAAATGGATGGCGCGAACTTTTTCCAGAAGCTCTGGCACATCGTTGTCCCTTCGTTGAAACCAGCTACGCTATTCCTTTTGGTAACGGGCGTTATCGGATCTTTCCAAGTGTTCCAGAACGCGTACCTAATGACGGGCGGCGGTCCGAATAATGCGACGACCATGGTTGGTCTCCTGATTTTCAACAATGCATTTACGTATTTCGAGTTCGGTAAAGCCGCGGCGCAATCGCTGATTCTAGCTGTTATTATCGCAGGCATCTCGGTTATTCAGTTCAAATATGTAGGTAAAGACGTCGAGTATTAAGTACGGAGAGACTTTGAGCTCCGCTCAAAGATCCCTGTAATGGGAGGATAAAAAAATGGCTTTATACAGCAATCACGCAGGTAAACCTAGAGTAAAAACCATTCGAAATTCAATCATTTTTATCGCCCTCCTACTTTTTGCTTTGGCGACGATATTTCCGATCTATTTCATGGTCATTTCATCCTTTGCCGACCCGGTTGAGGCAGGAGCGGTGAGCTACTCCATTTTACCAAGCAAGTTTACCTTTGCTTCTTTCAAATATTTCTTTGATTACAGTGAATATTCGTATCGTTGGATATTGAACTCGTTAATCGTGGCGACTACCGTGATGGTGTCGAATGTCATTTTTGCCAGTATGGCGGGATATGCCTTTTCTAAACTTCGTTTCAAAGGGAGAGGCGTGCTGTTCGCCGTACTGCTTGTCTCCATGATGATTCCTTACCAAGTTACGCAAGTTCCCTTGTATATTCTGGTCGTTAACGTGTTCGAACTGCAAAATACGTACAGCGCGTTAATTATGCCCGGTATTGTTACGGTATATAATATTTTCCTGGCTAAACAGTTTATGAGCAGCATCCCGAACGAGATTATGGAAAGCGCCAAAATCGAAGGCTGCAGCCAGTTCACGATCTATTGGCGAATTATTCTGCCGTTGTCCAAAACCGTCCTTGCGGTAATGGCGATTCTAACCTTCATGGACAGCTGGAACACATTCTTCTGGCCGCTGCTTGTTACCAATACGATGGATATGCAGACGATCCAGGTCGGACTCAAAAACTTCCGCTTCGCCAATACGACGTTTATCGCGCCGATGATGGCGGGTGCTACGATCTCTGCACTGCCAATGTTTATTCTGTTCTTTAGCTTGCAAAAGTACTTCTTAGAAGGTGTAACGGTTGGAGCGGTGAAGGGCTAATACAAGCCGCGCGTGGGGGAGGTATCACTTCAGCATGATTGTGTCTTGGGATCAAGAGTATAGTCAGTCCGTTATTGCCTTATGGAATGAGGAAGCCGTGAAAGAAGGCTACAAGGAGCTTACCGAGCAAACCTTTGAGCGTATTTTTACGGCGAACCCTTATTTCGATGAACACAATGCTTTTGTTTTACTAGAGCAAAATGAGGTTAAAGGCTTTGCCTGCGGCTGCACAGGGGACGATCTGCCGCTTGGGGAAGCGGCGGGATACATCACCTGCATCGTGTTAGCCGAAGGCTTCCAAACAGATGAGCATTATCAAGGCATGCTGGACGCTTTGGAGCGCCGCTTTAGGCAGCTGGGGAAAAAGCAAGGCGATGTCTTATTTTTTAATCCGATGTTATTGCCGTGGTATATACCCGGGACTCCGAAGCATGAGCATAACAATGCTCCTGGAGTGCCGATTGAAAGCAAGCTATACGCGTTTCTGCTCCAAGCCGGATATGTGGAACGCGCCAAAGAGTGCGCCATGTATTTGAAGCTGGACGGTTTCACCATCCCGGACGATGTAAGAGCCAAGGAACGTAAAGCGGCAGCCGAAGGGTACACGGTGGAATTGTTTCATCAGGAAAAGCATAACGGCGTTAAGGAAATGCTTAATGGCTTTAATAATCTTTTATGGCAAAAGGAAATCGGGCAGTGTACGGCAGATGGTGTGCCGGTCGTCATTGCTGCATATAAAGGAAAAGTCATCGGATTTGCAGGTCCGGTGATTCGTCAGGACAACGGCCGCGGCTATTTCGCGGGTATCAGCGTGCTTCCTGAGCATGAGGGACATGGTCTGGGCAGTCTGCTTTTCTTTAAGCTGTGCGAATCTTTCCGCTCCATCGGAACCGAATATATGTCGCTCTACACGGGCAGTACGAATCCGGCCATCCGGATCTACGAGAAGGCAGGCTTTACAACCGTCAAACAATTTTCTGTCATGAGAAGGGAGTTTGTGTGAAATGAGCGAGCAAAAGTTAACGATTCTGGCCATCGGCGGCCATGTGGGCGATGCCGAATTAACGGCAGGGGGCGTATTGGCAAGCCACTCCTTGAAGGGGGATCGCATTGCGACCCTGGCACTAACGGCAGGCGAACGCGGCGTTCCGGCAGGACAAGATATGGCCGAATATCGCGTGCAGAAAGTGAAAGAGGCCAAAACATTTGCCGAGATGCTGGGCGGGGAAGCGTTCGTCTTCGACGATATTCCGGACGGCGAACTGCAGGATAACCAAGAGATGCGCTTCCGTGTATGCGATGTCATTCGTCAGGTTCGACCTAACGTCATCATTACGCATTGGAAGAACAGTATGCACAAGGATCATATGACAACGCACCGCATCGTGAACGATGCCCGCTTTTTCGCCGCCTTGCCGACGTTCGACCGGGAGCTTCCGGCACATTTTGCCCAGAGATTGTACTATGCCGAGAACTGGGAGGATGCGGTCGACTATCGTCCGTATGTGTATGTGGACTTTGACGAAGAAGCTTTTGATCTATGGGTGAAGGCCGTGTCTACGCATTGGTTCGTAACAGGGAGCAAGTCGTTCAAATATCTGGAATACTACAAACATTTGATGAGAGTCCGCGGCCTTGAAGCCAGAAAAGAATATGCACAAACGTTCATGATTCCGGAAGAAAATATGCGTGTGCTCAAAACTGAATTATAGACAGTATCCGACCTCTGCACGCAGCCGCTTATCCAACATAAGGCTCGGGTAGAGGTTTTTTCAATCAAACAGGGGCGAGGGGAAAGCGATGATTCTTAACGGTATCGATTGTATCGGGCAGTATGCCCATCTGTTCAAAGGGAAACGGCTGGGGCTGATTACGGCGCCGACGGGATTGAACAAAGATTTTGTATCTACGATTCAAATTTTGCACGAGAACTTCAATCTTACAGCAATGTTCTCGCCGGAACATGGGGTGCGGGGAGATCAAGCGGCCGGCGCATTGGTGGAAACGTATCTGGACCCGATTACGCAAGTCCCGGTACATAGCTTATACCGCAAAGATTCCAAGCGTTTGAGCCAAGAGATGCTGGATGAAGTCGATATGGTTGTCTATGACATACAAGACGTGGGTACCCGCTATTATACATTTATTTATACGATGCTTTATGCTTTGGAAGACTGTGCGAAAGCAGGCAAGCCTTTTGTCATTCTGGACCGGATCAACCCGCTGGACGGGGTGAGCGTGGAAGGGAACATTTTGAAGCCGGAGTATCAATCTTTTGTAGGCAATTATCCGCTGGCTGTGCGCTATGGCCTGACGGTCGGGGAACTTGCCATGATGGCAAACGATCAAATGAACTGGCATTGCGATCTGCACGTAGTTCGCTGCGAAGGCTGGGAGCGGAACATGCTTTTCCCGGAAACCGGACGCGAGTGGATCATGCCTTCCTTAGGGCTTCCAAGGTTTAATTCGGCCTTGCTGTACCCCGGAACGTGTCTTTTTGAAGGCACGAACTTGTCGGAAGGGCGCGGAACGACGGTTCCTTTCGAAGCGATCGGGGCTCCGTTCATCGACGGACAGAAGCTGGCGGATGAAATGAACGCATTAAGGCTGCCTGGCGTCGTTTTCCGGCCGGTTTACTTTAAACCGAGCTTTTCCAAGCATCAAGGAGAATCCTGCAGCGGCGTTCAGATTCATGTGCTGGATACTCGTGCCGTTCAGCCTTTGGAGACGGGGGTTACCCTGTTGTACACGATTAAGAACAATTATGAGCCGTTCGCTTTCCTGCCGCCTTTGCGGGAAGGGTCGCGGCCTTTCATGGATTTATTGGGCGGGGATAACGTCTATCGCCAAGAGGGCGTGGATGTTCCGGCGCTGCTTCAGCAGTTCCGGGAAGAGAGCCGTGCCTTTGCACAGATGAAAGAGCAGTATCATTTATACAAATAGAAATAAACGGCAGAAAAGAGATGTGACCCTATGAAAAGATACGTAGCGGGACTGGATGGCGGAGGTACCAAAACGGCGGTGACGGTTGCCGACGAGAGCGGTCTCGTGGTGCACGCCTTTACATCCGGCGCGATTAATTATAACGGACAGGATGCGGACAGTATCCGGCGCAGCTTTCAAGAAATTTTTGAGGAAATCGCAAGCGTCTGCGGGGGCTCGGGAACTGCGGGCAAATCGTGATCGGTGCGGCAGGAGTTAGCAATCCTACCGTAACTGCGCGTTTGGAGGCGAACGTCAGGGAGTGCGGCTACCAAGGGAAAGTATTTATTACAGGCGATCAGGAGACCGCGCTTTGCGGCGCGCATGACAGTGAATACGGCATTATTCTGATTGCGGGCACAGGATCTATTTGTTACGGGAAACATGAGGACGGAAGAATTCACCGTGCAGGCGGTTACGGACACCTCATCGACGATGAGGGCAGCGGCTACAGCATCGGTCGCGATCTGCTGTCCGCTCTGGTTCGGGCGCAGGATGGAAGAATAAAGGAGACCGTTATTACCGAAATGGTTTATGCGCAGCTTCAATTCACGACGGTGCAGCAGATCATCGGTTTTGTGTATAACAAAGAAACGAACAAGAAGGACATTGCGGCTTTGGCGCCAATCCTGTCAGTGGCTTGCACGCAGGGAGACGAAGCGGCGCTGGCTATTGCGGCCAAAAGCGCCCAATCACTGTTCGAGATTGCCGTTCCCGTCGTGGAAAAGCTGTCCATGCAGCAAGGGAGTCTGGCCATGACCGGGAGCGTGCTGCTGAACAATAGCTATGTGCGGGACGCTTTCGTAGAGAGATTGAATGAGCGGTATCCGAATTTGAATTGTATAAAGGCTAAAAAGGATGCAGCGAGTGGGGCTGTTTTGATGGCTTTGAATCGTTTGGATTAGGGGTAGAGCAGGGATAGAGCAAGAGCAAGAGAAAGAACAAGGGCAAGAACAAGAGCAAGAACAAGAGCAAGAGCAAGAGCAAGAGCAAGAGCAAGAGCAAGAGCAGGAAACAGACCAGGAAACAGACCCAAAAATAAAAGAGCTAATGTACGCATAGAGGTTTTTTTGCGAGGGAGAGGGATGGAGAATGAAACAAATTCAGGACATGACGCTTAGGGAGAAAATCGGTCAGATGCTTCTTTGCGGGTTTGAAGGCACAGAAGTCACGGATCAGCTTAAAGCGCTTATCGCTGAGCATCAAATCGGTGGCGTCATTTATTTTGCGCGCAACGTGGAGCAGACCGGGCAGGTGGCTGAGCTCTCCGGTCAGCTGCAGCAAATCGCAGCGGAGTCGGGGACTTTGCCGCTTTGGGTTTCTATCGATCAAGAAGGTGGAATGGTCGCCCGTATTACGGAAGGCGTTGCGTTGATGCCTGGGCAGATGGCGCTGGCGGCGGGGGCTTTGGGAGCGTCGGATACGGGAACTGCGGGTGCGGGTGAGAGTGTAAGCGCAGGTGAAAGTGCGAATGCAAGTGCAGATGCAGGAGCAAGTACAAGTGCAAGTACAAGTACAAGTACAAGTGCAAGTACAAGTACAAGTACAAGTACAAGTACAAGTACAAGTGCAAGTACAAGTACAAGTACAAGTACAAGTACAAGTGCGAATGCAAGAGTAGATGCCGATGCGGTGTATGAGTCTGCATTCATTTCGGGGAAAGAGCTTAGAGCGCTTGGGATTAATTTGAATTTTGCTCCTGTGCTTGATGTGAACAACAATCCGAACAATCCGGTTATCGGCGTGCGGTCCTTCGGGGAGTCCGCGGAGCTGGTCGCTGAATTTGGCCAACGGGCAGTGCAGGGTTTTCAGGACGCTAATGTCGTAGCGACGGCCAAACATTTCCCGGGACACGGCGATACGAGCGTGGATTCGCATCTGGATTTGCCGACGATTGTACACGGTCAAGAACGGATTCGCTCTTTGGAGCTAGTGCCGTTCGTCAGAGCTATTGAAGGCGGCGTTGATGCGATTATGTCGTCGCATATTTATTTCCCGGCTTTCGAGGCCGAGAAGCTGCCTGCGACACTTTCCAAGTCCGTATTAACCGGACTGCTGCGCGAGGAGCTGGGCTACGAAGGCGTCATCATGACCGATTGCATGGAGATGCACGCCATCTCCGAGCATTACGGCACCGTCGCGGCAAGCGTCACGGCGATCGAAGCCGGGGCTGATCTTGTGCTGATCAGCCATAGCCTTGACCGTCAGCTCGGCGCTATCGCAGCGATCGAGCAGGCCGTGCAAGAGGGCCGCATAAGCGAAGCGCGCATCGATGCGTCGGTGCAAAGGCTGCTCGCGCTCAAGGAGCGCCGCGGGTTGTTCGTGCCGCAGACGGGCTCTGCGGCTGAAGTAGGGACCGCGGAGCATTGCGCGGTCGCCCAGCGTCTCAGCGAAGCCAGCATCACGCTCGTCAAAGACGAGCAGGGGGTGCTGCCGCTGAAGCGCGTGAAGACGCTCGCGGTCACCGTGGCCGCAGCGGTTTCGTCCGGCGTCGACGAAGCGTACGCCGGCCCTGCAAGCCTCGGCGCAGCGCTCGCGGAGCGCGGGCTCGACGTGCTCGACCGCGTGCTGCCGCTGGCCGAGGTCGGCGGGCTGACTGAATCGGTGCTGGCAGCGGCTGAAGAAGCGGAGCAGATCGTCATCGGGACGTACAACGCCCGATTCCATCCGGCGCAGGTCGAGCTCGTGCGCGCCCTGCAGGCGCTTGGCAAGCCGCTTGTCGTCGTCGCGCTGCGCGTGCCGTACGATTTGCTGGAGCTGCCGGAGGTTTCTACCTTCGTCGCCGCTTACGAAAGCCGTCCGCTGGCGCTGCAAAGCACAACCAAATGCTTATTGGGCGAGCTGGCGATGAAGGGCAGGTTGCCGGTTGCTTTAGGCTCCGGCTACCCGGCAGGCTGGAGATGGGAGGGCGGACTGTGATGCTCCGTACCCTTCTGAACCAGACCTCGCTGACCGTAGCAGGTATCATGTCCGGCACCTCCTTGGACGGCATCGACGTTGCCATCGTCCGTATCCACGGCTGCGGCGTCGATGCCCAAGTCCGGCTGCTTCATTTTGAAAGCTTCTCCTATGAGGAAGAAGTGCGCGAAAAGCTGAAGCAGCTGTGCTCCATCGACCATTCGAATGTCGCGCTCTTGTGCGGTATGAACTTTGCCATTGCCGAGCGGTTCGCTGACGCTGTTCTGCAAACTGCCGCTGCGGCTGGCATGAAGGTCGAGGAGATCGACCTCATCTCCACCCATGGGCAGACCGTGTGGCATATTCCGGTGGCCGATGAAGCAGATCCTTACCTGCCCAAGTCGACGCTGCAGATCGGCGATTTGTCTGTGATTGCCAAACGGACGGGACGTCCGGTCGTCGGCGACTTCCGCACCGCCGATATGGCGGTCGGCGGCCAAGGCGCACCGCTTGCGCCGTACGGGGACTTCATTATGTTCCGCGATGCGGCCAAAGGGCGCATCCTGCAAAACATCGGCGGCATCGGCAACTGCACGGCGATTCCGGCTCAAGGGACGGGAGCAGCAGCGGGTGCCGGCGACCTCATCGCTTTTGATACGGGTCCGGGCAATATGATCATGGACCAAGTTGTTTATGAACTGTCAGGGGGCAAGCTGTCCTATGATGCAGATGGCGCGTGGGCAGCTTGCGGGCAAGTACATGCAGAACTGCTCGAGGAGATGCTGGCTCATCCTTATTTCGCGCAGCTTCCTCCCAAGACAACGGGACGCGAACTGTTCGGCAAAGCGTATACCGCGGCATGGCTCAAAGCTGCCTTGGAGCGCGGGCTTGCCCATGAAGATATCGTCGCTACGGCGACGGCGTTCACAGCGCATTCCATCGCCCGCGCATACCAAGATTTCATCTTCCCGCAATATCACATGGCGGAAGTCATCGTGAGCGGCGGCGGTGCGCGCAATCGTACACTGCTGAGCATGCTGCAGGAGCTGCTCCCTGAGCAAGCGATCCTTACCTCCGATGAGCTCGGTATTTCCGGCGATGCTAAGGAAGCGATTCTGTTCGCTCTGCTCGGCAACGATTTCATTCACGGCGTGCCGAACAACTTGCCTTCGGCAACCGGCGCGGAGCGTCCGACGATTATGGGCAAGCTGGCTTTGCCTTAGGCGGTTGGGTGAATGTAAAAAGTACAGTAAATCTGTTCCTATTTCCCGTTTACGGGTAAAAACCTGCAAAAAGTACATCAAATTTCGCGATTCCTCGCCATTTTGGGCGATGAGGCGGAATTTTGATGTACAAGATGCAGGTTTTTCATTTTTAAGGCCTTTTATTTGAAAAGTTACTGTACATTTTACATTAACTACTTAGGCATATGGGATCGGATCGTAAGAATCAGATCCCCACTATGGAGACTACTGAGTCTAACGGACAGAGATGTCTCTATTCATGCTGTTTAAAATGGGAATAGAATTTAACGGACACACACGGCGCTATTCCCTCCCGAGACTATTTAAACAACCATCAATTAAGCGAATAGAAGCTCTCAAGTCCGATAGCCGCATTTTTTAGGCCGAATAGCAGACATAAGGGCTAGTGTGTCCGCTAAAAATCTTGTGCCGATTGACAAGATTAACATCGGACGAATGTAAGATCCGAGCGCCGGTGTGGCAGAGAAGAGATGATTACTTGGAGTAGCTAGGTCAGAGAGTATTGGATACTTAGTGTAGATAACTCAGAATGATGTGCTAGTCGGGATAGTGGTCGAGGGGGAAATGCGTGGGTGGTTGCGGTTTGCTGATAGGAACTGGATTCATGTGGGTATGGCCGATTGGCCCTAAAATACAAAACAGCCGGAAGACACCCCTAAGTGTTCCCGGCTGTTGCTATTTCACAGAGCTCACCTGCAGCAGGTGGGCTTCTTTGGTTTTGTTGAAATGCGTCAAAGTGAAGAGGTAATCACCTTTGTAGTAGCTGTTTGTGTAAGTGCCATCCCCGGCGCCGATTTCGGTTTCCATCACGATGTAGCCGGCATCGTTGGGCTCGCCGCGCTTTTTGACGGTCTCGATGGCTGGCTGCAGCAGCGCCAGCGGCTTCGAGCCCCAAATGCTGAGCGAAGTGACGACGGCCTCCTTCGGATTGCCCTTCGACGGCTCTACCAGCAGCGACAACTGGTAGGCCGGATAGCTCAGCAGCAGCTTCACGCTCGCCGTAGCCGTAGCCGTCGCTGCTGCTGTCGGTCCGGACGCGCCTGCGCCAGCGGCCGGATCAGCCCCTGATGCGGGCGCACCAGCCGCCGCATCAACTCCCGCGGAGGCGTCAACCGCCGCCTCCTGGCCCGCAAGCAGGACGCTGGCATCCTGCAGCGTCACTTCGGCCGGTTTGCCCAGCAAGTCTTCGACTTTCTTGCTGGACAAACCGAGGAAGCTCTGCAGGCTGGCCTGGCCGCCTGCAAAAAAGCTCCGCAGCAGCGGCGCGCCGTCTGCGTCAAATACCGTGCCAAGGCCGTCATAGACGCCGGCCTTGAAATCGCCCTTGTAGACGAGTTTGCCTAACTCGTCATACGCTTCTCCGGCGCCGTTCAAAGCGCCGCTCACATGCGTGCCCTTGAAGCGGGGCACGCCCTTCTCATCGAAGGCGGTGCCCTCGCCGCCATACGTGCCAGCAAGGAACTGGCCTTTGTACTTCAGCAGGCCGCTGGCATAAAACTCAGTGCCTTCACCGGAGTAGCTGCCGTTCAGGAAGCCGCCTTCGTATACGAGCTGGCCCTTCGTATCAAAAAGCTTGCCGGCTCCGTTATACTGACCGGCTGCAAACTCACCCTCGTATCGTGCGATGCCGCCCGAGTAGAACAGTTTGCCTGCCCCGTTGTAAAGGCCGCCGTTAAACGCGCCTTCGTAGAGCAGGTCGCCGCTTGGGGCAAACAATTTTCCGGCCCCGCCGTACTTGCCGTTTTGAAATTCGCCGATATACAGCACTTTCTGGCTGGTATCGTACAAAGTGCCCGCCCCGTTGTAAGCATCTCCGGCAAAAGCCCCTTTATACAGCAGCGAGCCATGCTCGTCGTAGAGAGAGCCTGCGCCCGATTTCTGCCCCTTTTCAAAATCGCCTTCATAGGCAAGAACGCTGTTCTTGTGATACAGCTTGCCTTTTCCCGCATAGAGACCGTCAATCAAATCGCCGGTGTAGCGGGCATCTTTTTCGGCGCCCACCACTTTGCCGTTTCCGGAAAATCCGCTCAGTTTAGATGTGTTTTCCTGAAGGACAGGCACCCGGTTCAGCCATTTATTCACGATCGCCGGGGGCCGTATGAAGATAAAAAAGATCAAGACGAGAATCATCAAGGTAATGAAAAGCAGCAATCTCTTGGAGACGTAGTACGAGCCGATCAGCACGTAATTTTTTAACGAGGTTTCACGCGTTTGCAGCATGCGCCTTAGCATCTGCTGAAACTTGATGATCGCGAGTTTAGGCAGCCTTCCAACGGTTAGGATGGCTTTCATGACATGGCCGATGAAAGGTGCGACGACGGGTTTTAGCACTTTTTCAAGGGTTTTGATCGGCTGAATCTCCAAATGATTTCACTCCTAGAAGGATGTTCGATTTTTGAAACAATGAATCAAGGCACTTGAATGGTCATTTGTCCGGGCTGCTGAATTTGGATGACGCCGCCCCAATTGCACATGCATTTGGAGGAGTTGTTCAGGGCAGGCATGTTTGCGACGAGCACCGTAGCCGATCCTGGAACCCAAGGCGCCGTTGTTAGAGGAATGCAGGGCATGGGAGTCAGCACGCCTAACGCCGCCGCCGTTGCTGCGGCAACCGTAGGATTAGCCATCGAATTGCACATCCCGAACGGTAAAATGTTCACCATCGGCTTGTTATCCATGATGTTCGCGATCGGCATGGCGGTCATGGCCATATTCGTCGGAAGCACCATTAACGAACTGGGCGCGGCACCGAAGGAGCACTGCAGCATCGCACCCCCGCAAACGAGGTTTCCCATGGTTTGTCTCTCCTTCATTTATGTATGAAATGTTATCGATGTTTTTTGATTGTCAATTTTTATACTACTAGAAAAGACGATAACCATCAATCAATTACTAGATTCGATTCTATTCGCTAAGTTTCTCCAAAAGATGGGTGCGAGAGTGAGGGAGATATTGTACTATAAAAGAAGAGTTGCAAGCGAGCGGAGGGATTGTAGTGGCAAGGTTAAAAGCAGTAAAACTGGGACTTGCGATGCTGCTGTCAACAGCGCCGGTTCTGGCGTTGGGGCCGGGAGCGGAAGCTGCGTCAGTAAAGGCTTTGACCATGAGAGAAGCGATAGATCAGGGGTTGAAAACGAGTCCTGCGCTGGCGGATGTCAGATCGGATATTTTGAAGAAAAAGATAGAGCTGGAGCAAGCTCAGCATGCGGTCAAAAGTGAGGAAGCGAAGGCATCCGGTCCTTTTGCCAAGCCTCGTAATTTGAGCCAGGACTTGACGACCCGCATGAAGGTGCCGGAGGCTGACAAACAGCTCTATATCGCCCAGGAAACGCTGCGCCAATCGATGAATACGGTTCGTTTCGATGTGCAGAAGGCCTATCTGACGGCTTATCAGGACGGAGCAGCGGAAGAGAACGCCCGCAAGAAGTGGGAAGATGCTAAGACGGCTGTGGATACGGTTATAAAAAAGCGGAAATTCGGGCTGGCGGACAGCGCCGAGCAGGAGAAGGCGGATAAGGCGCTGGAGAAGGCTGCGTCCGTTTATAAACAGGCCCAATTGACGGCCAAATCGAGTCGTTTGGCACTGGGCAAGCTGCTGAATTTGGATATGGAAAATAAGGTTCAGCTGTCATTCGAGCCGGATTACGCGGATCTGGGCCAGAAGCAGCTGCCAAGCTATATCGACGGCGCGCTCAAGTCGACGCTCAGCTTGCTCAAGGATACGGAAGATCGGCGGCTATCCGATCATAAACTGAGCACGGTGCGCGATTTGTACAGCTCCAAATTTGGGAGCAGCCGCATGAAGGTCATGGACGGGTTGTATAAGGCCAAAGATATCGACATGGAGATGTTTCTGGCCAGTTATGAAACGACGCTTTCGCAGGTCCAGAAGGATTGGGAAGGATATTTTCTGCTGCTCGGATTGATTCCTGTTCCGAAATCGCTGCTTCAAGGAGAGTTTGACGGGCTGCGCTACCTCGACGATCTGCGGGCTGCGCTGCCCATTGCCACCATGGAACAGAACAAAGCTGCGCTTCAAGAGAAGGAGAGCAGAGCTGGGGTTATTGCCGCCGTGAGAGCTTCCTATATGGAAGCGAAGGGGGCGGAGGAAGGTTACGCGCAGGCGTTGCGCGATAAAGACAGTGCGGTGAGCGCACTGGATAAAGCGGCCCAGAAGGTGAAGCTCAGCCTGATGAAAACCGAAGAGCTTGCGGCTTATCAAGAAGCGGTAAGTAAGGCGGACGAGCAAATTTTGACGGCGCAAATGAGCTATGAAGCATCGCTTGGCAAGCTGGATATCGAAACCGGCGGAGCCGTGGAAAAAACGTTGACGAAAGGCATTCTGCCCTATCGGAATCTGGATGACGGACTTGCTGCCGTGAAACCGCAAAGCCTTAAGGCGCCTTCGGGCACTTGGCGATTGAAGCCGGCTGTGGGCGCGCTGCTTAGTGATTTTAGCGTGACGGTGAACAAAAAGCTGGGCGCAACGGAGTATGCGGTATGGACCAAAGACGGCCGATCTGTCGGCAAACGCACCAAAATCAATAAAGCGGTGCGCGATTTAACGCTCCAATTCAGTCCAATTGACAGCCTCAAGGTTGTGCTGTACGCCAAGGGAAAACCGCTCGGCGAACTGCTGCTGGAGGGAAAAGGCGATGCCGGCCAATTGGCGGCTGCAATCCTTGATGACGCATCGGCTGGCGGAAACGCAGGCAGCACAGGCGCTGTGGAGGAAAAAGGTCTGGGAACCGTAATTATCGGCTCCTACAAGGTGCAGCTGGATGCGCTGACGCCGGCAGCCTACAATGCGGCTGCGGCAACGATGTCGGCATCTGGGCAGGGAATTTATTATCAAGCGGATGAGCCGGGGGCAGTCTGGTTCGGCCTGGATAATGCCGTAGATCCAAGCGTACTGGCTGATCCGAAAAGTTCCGCTGCGCTATCGAAGGAAGAGGCAGCGGCTTTGAAAGTTACTGTCGAAATTTCCAAGCCCGGTTCGATTGCTTCTCTGCAAACGCCTGAGCAGCTGCAGCAGCAGATCGACACGTTGAAGCAGGACATGGCGAAGCTGGAGACCGCCAAGGAAGCGGCCGTCAAAGATATGAAGCTGAACGAGATCGCCGATCTTGCGGTCGAGATCAAGGATGCGCAGGCCCGGCTCGGGATGCTGGAGGCGCTGCAGAAAGGCGATAGCCTGGAAGCTCTCCGGCAGATGGAGCTGGTGAACAACCCGGACGCGCTGATCGCAGCGCTGTCCGCAGAGACCGGGACACCGCCAGGCTCGCCGGGCGGTGAAATCCCCCCAGGCAGCACGGCGCCTGGGATTGATGCGGCCAGCGAGGACGCGCTGGCCGGGCAGGCGGAGCTCCAGCAGTCGAAGCTGGAGCAAGCCCTCGCCGCCGGCGAGCCGGAAGCTGCTGCAGCCTTGCTGCAGCAGCTCCTGGCGACGCAGGCACAGCTCGCGGATGCGCAAACGGGCGTATCCGCAGGGCAGGCTTCGCTCGAAGAGGCGAAGCGGAAGCTGGAGGCTGCGCGCAAGCAGGCGCAGGGGGACCCGGAGCGGGTCGCGACGCTGACCCGCTCGATAGGGGCCGTCGCCGAGGCGATGGCGACGGCGAAGAAGGACCTGCTGTTCGCGCAGCTGGACGCCGTGCAGGTGCTTGCGGCGGAGCTGCCGCAAGAGGCCGGCGTACAGCCGCAGCTTGAACAGCAGGTGGCGAAGCTGCTGAAAGAGCTGCAGCAGCAGGAGAAGGCCAAGTATGGGCCGGAGGAGCAGCAGGCTCTGGCTGAAATTTCAGCGTCTTTGTCGGCTGTCACATCCATAGACGTAGGACCTGCCTTTGAACTTGACGGTTCAGGCGCTGCCTCTAGTTCTGAAGCCTCTGGCTCCAAGCCAGGCCAAGTTCCGGTCGCCATTCAACCGATTCCGGCAGAAAACGTGCTTTCACCTAATATTTTCATCAAATTCACTGCTCCGCCTGTTATAATAAACGGGCAGGCATATTTACCTATAAGATCCGTGTCGGAATCATTCGGTGCCGCTGTGGATTGGGACCAAAGCAGTCTCACGGTAACGGTAAGCACAGCATACAGCACGATCACGAGCCGCATCCATGATGACAAAGCTTATATAGATGGCGCTCCTGTGCAAATCGATGGGCCCGCTTACTTGCTTGAAGGAAGGACCTATGTGCCGTTAAGGTTCATAGCGGAGTCCTTAGGCTTGCAGGTCGATTGGAACGCACCGACGCAAATCATTCAGATTTCAAATTAAGAGGAGATTAAAGGGCGATGAAGAAATCGATTGCGGCATTGCTGCTCGTACTGCTGCTTCTGGGTGCTGCCGGAACGTACCTCGGGTTAAACCGGGAAAGCTTCACACTATGGCCTTTTCACAAGAGCAAGCCTTTCGACGGTTTATCGAAGGCGATCTCGGATGGGCATAACAATTTGTTTGTCATCGATAACGCGAAGAAAACCATTCATAAGCTGAATGGGGCGGGTGTGCTGCAATACTCCATTACGAGCGAGACCGGAAAGAACGGGGAAGTGTACCGTTTTAACGATATGGCTGTCGACGAACAGGGGTATCTCTACACCATTCGTACGCTGCTTGATCCGTACGGCATTGCGGTTAAATCCGAGCAGATCGTTCGCTATACGCCGGAAGGGCAGTTTGACCGCAGCCTGTTTTCGCAGGAATATAACGATTCGGGGGTTCAGCGGTACAGACTGGGCTCCTTGCGAAATGTGCAGGTCCACGATGGAACGGTCTATTTTTTCAATGATGAAGTACAGCAGTTGACGCTTTACCAATCTCCGATTATCAAAGATGAGCCCTCCGAACCGAAGCTGATCTTCACGGTAAAACTTCCACCCAATAAATATGTCTCCGAGGCGGACGGGTTTAAGCCGGGAGATATCTACTATTCAACGCGCAGCGGAGAAATTTATCGCGCCTTCGGCGACGGGCGTTCCGAGCTTGTTTATCCGCTCCCGGGACTGGACCGCACTAGGCGCAATTTCCCGGAGAGCATGCACCTGGACAATCAAGGACGTCTGATTTTCATCGATTTTAACAACAAAATGATTTCACGGCTCGATCCCCTGCAGCCTTATACGATCGAGGGGCTTGTTACCGAGGAGAAGGCCAAAGCGAGCGGAGTAGAGCTTGCTTTCGATGCCACGACGAGCTCCATTGCGCAGGATGGCAGTCTAATTATTGTAGAACCGGCGCAAATTAATCGGCGTCTGCCTGACGGGACAATAACTCCATCGATTGTAGAAGCCTTGTACAGCCAGCCGGCAAGAACCAGTGCGTATGTGCTCTGGTCGATCGCCGTGGCGGCCTTATTGCTTGGGCTGTATGCCATCAAAATTATATTCTTCAACCTGCTGCATCGCCGTCTTCCTTTGATGATGAAGCAGATTCTCATTTTGGTGCCGGTTATTGCGTTTTCCATGGTGCTGCTGTCCACGGTGATTTACGAGAGCTTCTCCAAGAAAATGGAAGAAGAAACGTTCAGCGAGCTTATTTTGCTGGCCAAAAACGGTCAAAACCTGGTCGATGGCGATAAACTGGAGAGCCTGACTTCACCGCTGGATTACAATGGCGCGATCTATCAATCCTTCCGCAAAAAAATTCAGTCGGTCTTTGAAAATAACGCCCGGGATGATAATCAAGGCTTTTATAAAGCTGTTTATAAATATGAAAATGGCGTCATTTATCGGATTTTGGAAGACGATGACGGTATGCATATGTTTAATCCGTTCCAACAAACGCCTGAGAACCAGCAGGTTGTGCTGGAAGGGAAGCCGGCTACGGGACAGTGGCAGGACTTCTCCGGAGAGTGGCGCTATGCGATTGCGCCTATTACGAACTCAGCGGGTAAAATTGTCGGTGTTTTCGAAACAAGCAAAAACCTGGAAGGCATCCTCAAGCATCGCCGAGCCGTCCTGCAATCGATTATCCGCAATATTGCGCTCATTTCCGTAGGTTTGCTGCTTGTGCTTGTTTTGATGACGTACGTGCTGCTTTCATCGATTCGAAAGCTGCGCAACAGTGTCGGCGAGATTGCCAAAGGCAATTGGGATACGGTCGTGAGGATCAACACGCGGGATGAGGTGTCTGATCTGGGCGACAGCGTCAATACGATGGCGGCGCGCATCCGGGATTACATCACCAAGGTAGAGAACTTCAGCCAGTCCTACTATCGTTTCGTTCCTCAACAGTTTCTGCGGTTCCTGAATAAGGAGAGCATTCTGGAGGTGGAGCTGGGCGATCAGGTGGAGAAAAATATGTCGATTTTGATTTTCAACATCCGTGGCTTCTATCTTCTTTCCAAAAAGCTTACGCCGGAAGAGAACTTCAACTTCGTCAATTCGTTTCTTAGCCGGTTCGGTCCTTATGTCCGCAACCATCAAGGCCTCATGAACAAGTACTTGGGCGCAGGCTTCATGGCCCTTTTCCCGAATGCGGCGGATGAAGCGCTGCAGGCGAGCATCGAGATGCGCAAGGAGCTGGATCTTTACAACTCGCATCGGGCAAAAGTCGGCTATTCGCCGCTCGATTTCGGCATTGGCCTGCACAAAGGGCCGCTTCGGCTCGGAATCATCGGGGAGGAGCAGCGTTTGGAGGGCAATGTCATCTCCGACGGGGTGAACGTAGCGACGGTGCTGGAGAAAATGACGGAACCGCTTGGCGCGTCGATTCTCATTACCGATCATGTTGTGCAATCGCTGCAGCACCCGGCCGGCTTTCAATTCCGAAACTTGGGATTGATTCAAGTAGAAGGGGTGAAGGAGCCGCTTCGACTGTTCGACGTCTATCAGGGCGATCCGGATACGATTCGGACTCTGAAGGAGAAAACCAAGGTTTTATTCGAGCAGGCTGTCACTTACTACCAGGTAGGCCGTTTCTATGATGCCCGGGAAGCTTTCTTGATGGTCATCAAGCAAAACCGTCAGGATAAGGCGGCACAGCTTTATTTCTATATTTGCGATGAGTATTTCCAGAACGGTACGACAGCAGAGTGGAATGGCACACTATCAGTTTCCTGATGAAAGAGGCGAAACCAGACATGCAAGTGCACGAGCTAACCAATGAGCAAGACGCACGCCGCATTACCGAGTTTTATTTATCCGCATCATCTTTTGACGATCAGCGGCATACACCTGGGGAGTTGGAGCATTTTCGCAATGCGCCTCTGCTCAGCTTGACGCAGCGCAACCATCGGCATTGGTTTATCGAAAATGATGCCGGGGACATTATTGCCGTCACCAGCTGCAAGGAAAACGAGCATCAATCCGGCGGATTTCTATGGGATTACCTAGCCGTGCATCGCGACTACCGCAGGCATGGCTTTGCGAAAATTTTGTTCCAAGCTCTGGAGACATTTTCCCGGGAGGCCGGGGGGCGCTATATTTTAACGTATACTTGTGATTTGCCCGAATATGTTCCCATTCAAAAAATGTTCCGGGCGAACGGCTTTGAACTGATCGGCACTTATCCGAATTATTATTATGAAGGCGAAGCCAGATTAGCTTTCTACAAAACGCTTCTATAAAGAAGACAAATGAATCGATAGATTGGACCTGATGATATGCAAGGAAGCTTAACCAGATGGATGGGACTGCGCCCTGAAGATATCCGAAAGCTGTGGATGATGCTGCCGGTCTTTTATTTTAGCGGAATTGCCGAGTCGTTAAACTATACAGCGTTCATGGCTCTTTTTAACCAAAGATTCGGCGTGCAGTATTTGCCCTATATCTATATTGTCGAAGCGGCTATCATGCCTTTGGAAGGCTGGCTTTTGGCAAAGCTCGCCAATCGTTTGCCGAAGGCCAGCATGATGACGACGCTATATCTGATGATGATCGGCCTGCTGGTGTTGAACGGTGCGGTGCTGCTGGGCTTTAAACTGGGCGGCGTCGATTTCCGCTACTATTATCCCATTCTGTTTCTTTCCTCCAACTTTGTCGTCAGACAGCTGACGCTGCTCTTATGGAGTACGGCATTTGATTTGTGCCCTACCCAGCAGGCGAAGAGATTGATGCCGGTGTTCATTGCTTCAACGACGACAGGCGGAATAACCGCCGGATTGATCGCTCACCAAATCGGCAGGCTGCTCGGCACGGAAGCCGTCTATGCGCTTGCTCCTGTGCTGATGGTGTTCGGCTTCCTGTTTTTTCGAAAGGCGCTGGCGCGCTATCTGGTCCCGTTGACGTTAAAAGAAGATCTGCGGCTTAAGAACCAGAGCGCACCGGGCGGCGCTGAGGAAGATCAGCAGCTGCCAGCGGGCTATTACGCTAAACAGATGCTGCGCAGTCCGTTCTTGTTGTGCGCGGTAGCGTTGATGACGCTGATGCCGGCGGTGTATTTTATGATCGAGTATCAGTATTTTACCGCGGCGGAAGCCAAGTTTCCGAAGGAGGGGGATTTAACCTCTTTTTACGGCTTAATTACAGCTCTTCAATTTACGTTCTGTCTTTTGCTGCAAACGGTATCCACTCGCTTAATGAATTGGCTGGGCGCAAGCAACATGCTGCTGGCCATCACGTTCTTATTTTTCGGAGGCTTCGGACTCACGGCGCTGTTTGTTAATCAGTCGCTCGGATTGGCGATGGTTTCAGGCTCCTATGCCGTTTTCTACATTTTGCTGTACTACATAGCAGAGCCTTGTTATCAGCTGTTTTTCAAAATGATGCCCATCTCGAAGCGGGACGGTTACCGTTATTTTGCTCAGGGCGTAGCGGCTTCCGGCGGTATTCTGATCGGCTCGCTGCTGTCGCTGCTGCACTCCTTCGGCCTCATTCAGCTGCCGCCTCTGGCTTGGGTAGGCGTGGGCTTAGCTGCCATTCTTGTTATTGTCGCTTGGTATGGAAGACATTTGTACATCCGCGAGCTGGTCAAAAGCGTTCAATCGCTGCACGCCGATCTGTCCGACATTGCAGAGTCCTTCATTGGGGGCATCCGCAGCTCCAAAGCCCTATCGGCCATGCTTGATTACTTGAAGCATCCGAACGATTACGTGCGGGAGCTGGCGCTCGAAGTGATTGGCAAAGCGAAAGACTCCGCGTTCCTGCCGCATCTGATCGGGATGATCGGGGAAGAGAGCTCGCGAATCCGCATTGCGGTGCTGCGGGCGATGAACCTTCAAAGCGTTACGATTCAGGATCTTGTACAGGTCGCATCGTTCCTGGAGGATGAGGACCCGGAAGTGCGCGCTGAAAGTGTAAAACTGATTTCAAAAGCTACGCACCTTAGAAGCCAGTCGCACTTCTTCATTCGCGTCAAGCTGCTGGATAGTCATCCTAAAGTGGTGCATGAAGGGGTTAAGGCGCTTTACGCGCTGGAAAGCGAAGAAAGCTATCAAGCCTGTGACGAGGCGATTATCAAAATGCTGGATAACGGCGGGGAATGGGCAGTGTATGGCTGTCATACCGTGGCGGATCTGAAGCTGAACTCCTATTCCGCTTGGGTGCTCTCACTGCTTGATGATCATCGGCCTGCGGTCAAAGTTGCCGCTGCTGCCTGTCTCGGCAAGCTTCGCCATGCCGAAGCGATTCCGCTTCTCTTGAACATGGTGCCGCTGGCGGATCAGGAGCTGCGCAAAGCGATACTTCAGGCTTTGGTAGATATGGGCGAGGAAGCTCTGCCGGCACTGTTGGGCAGTGTGAACCATGCGAATCCTTTTATCTGGAACGCAGCGGTTACAGCTCTTGCCGAACTGTTGGATGAAAATAAATTAAAAACGCAGCTCGTCGATCCTTGCGTAAGCCGTATGCTGGCTTCTACGCAGGAGCGCGCCCTACCGGCAGCACTGCTTGAGCTGGGCATGAACGGCCTGGCCGAGCTCGCGGGCAAGAGGTGCGCGGAGCTGCACAATGCGCTAGTCGGCGGCGCTTGGGCCGTTATGGCCAAGTTCGTCGACGAACGGATTGTCGCGACACTCCGCGAAGCCACCAAGGACGAAAGCGAAGAGGTTCGCGATAATGCCCTTGAAGTGCTGGCTGAGGGGATCGGAGACCGCAAACTGGCTTTGGCGCTGCTGGAGCTGTTGAAGCAGGGCACCGTCGCCAGCGATACGGCGATGACGGAGCCGCTTGCGCTCTTGCAAGAAGCCTCCGCATGGCCGGACGAGTGGCTGAAAGATATTGCGGTTTACGCACGAAGTTCACTGGAGCGTGATGAGATGAGAGAAGAGCGCAAGTTTTTGACCATGCTCGATAAAGTTATTTTCCTGAAGCAGGTATCGTTATTCGCCGATTTGTCGGTCGACGAACTGGGCTTAATCGCCGGTATTGCTACGGAAGAAGTGCATGAAGACCTGACGTATTTATTGCGTCGCGGGCACAGCAACACGGCGATGTATTTAATCATCGAGGGCAATGTTGAGCTTGGCAATGAGACCGGTGCCGGTGAGACAGGAACGATCGGCGTTCTTGGACCTAAGCAGGCGTTCGGAGAAACGACCGCTTTAGACGGATCGCCTTCCTCCATTACGGCGCAAGTTATTTTCGATGAAGTGCGTGTGCTTGCGCTGCAGGGGGAAAGTCTTTCCCGGCTAGTGAGGTTGTACCCGGAGATCGGCATCGGGCTGCTGCATGCTTCAAGCGCCCGCGTCCGGTTGCTGGAAAACATGCTTTTGAAAATGGCTTAAGCCGGATAGACGGATAAACGGATGAGCGGGGAGGGGATATTGTGTCATTGGAGAGCATTGTGTTAAGCAACGATCTAAAAGAACTGGATCGGCTCGGCGCATTCTTAAGAAGCTTGTCACAACCGATGGGCATGGATGAACGAACGTTATTCCAATTGAATTTGGTTTGCGACGAGCTTGTTACGAACATCATTCTCTACGGGCATCCCCCGGACGAACGCGGCCGGCATGCCATCCGCATTGATATCGGAGTCGCTGGGGACGGCTGGGAGCTTCGCCTGACAGATCGCGGAGTTCCCTTTAATCCGCTCCTGAAGTCCAGCCCGCGCGTTGATCTTAGCATGGACGAGCGCGGGATCGGCGGTCTGGGCATTCACTTTGTGAGAAAAGTGATGGATGATATCCGCTATGAGCGTTTGAACGAAGAAAATGTACTGATGATGACCAAAAGGCGAGATCAGAAGGAGGAAATATCATGAATATCCATGAGCAAATACAGGGGGATGTCGTGCTGCTCAGCTTAAACGGCAGACTGGATGCGAACACTTCCGCAAGCCTGGAGGCCGCTTTTGCGAAGCTGGTCGAGCAGGGGAAGGGCAAATTTGTTTTTGATCTGCATGGACTCGAATATGTCAGCTCCGCAGGGCTGAGAAGCTTGCTCTCCGCAGCCAAAATGATCAAGGTCATTCAAGGCAAGCTGGCGCTCGCGCGCATGAACGAGAACGTCAAAGAAGTGTTCGATATGTCGGGGTTTAGTTCGATATTTGCGATTTATGAGAAGGAAGCGGATGCGATTCATGCCATTTCTTAGCACTGCGAGCGGGACAATGTGGAAGGGTGAAGCGCAGAGGAGGCGTACTTGATGAATATCGTCGCGAGTATTCTTTTCCTTGTCTGTTTGGCGGCAGGTACCGCTTGGCAGCTCAGCGAGCGCAAACGCAGGACGGCTGAGAGGGAGCTTCAGCGGACAATGCAGCTGTTCGACGTTAGCTTGGAAGTAAATTCGACGATTCAGAAGCAGGATTTGCTGATCAAAATTATGGAAACCTCCTCGCGGATCATGAACGCGGAAGCGTCTTCCGTTATCTTGGTCGATAAGGAGAAGGGAGAGCTGTTTTTTGACCTTGCGCTTGGGGAGAAGGGCGATGAAGTCCGTGAAATTCGCCTCAAAATCGGCGAAGGCATCGCAGGCTGGGTCGCGCAGACCGGCCAATCGGTCAAAATCGACGATGCGGCGCAGGACGAACGCTGGTCGTCCAAGGTCGCCAAGCGAGTCGATTACCCGACGCGCAGCATGCTTTGCGTGCCGCTCGTGAGCAAAGGGAACATTATCGGCGTCCTGCAGGTGCTGAACAAGCGGGATGACGCGCATTTTACAGACCGTGACCTGCATCTGCTGGAGTCTATTGCCTCTCCGATTGCCGCCTCTTTGGAAAACGCCATGCTCTACGATGCGCTGGAGAAAACGACGGCCGCCAAAGAGCGGATGGAAAGCGAGCTGCGCATTGCGACGGACATTCAAATGGGCTTTCTGCCACGCCAAGGCCTGAGCCTACGCAGCGCTTCTGCGGGAGAAGCATGCACAGATGCCGATGGGCGCGCTGCAGCCATTGCGGAGACGCGGGCGTATATTCGTCCGGCACGGGAGGTAGGCGGGGATTTTTATGATTATTTTCGCCTCGGGGACGAGAAGCTTTTCTTCGTTTTAGGGGATGTTTCGGATAAAGGCATTCCTGCGGCGCTCTTCATGGCGGTCACGATGACCTTGCTCAAAGGTAAAATGTCGCCCGGGATGTCGCCCGGAGAGCTGCTCACCGCCGTTAATCAAGAGCTGTATAAAGACGATTCGACGATGTTTGCGACGATTTTTTGCGGTGTGCTCGATGTGGGCACAGGGAAGCTGCTGTACAGCGATGGCGGCCATTGTCCGCCTTACGTGGTACGGGAGAGCGGGGAAGTGGAACAGCTGAAAGGGAAGAAGGGACTTCCGCTTGGCGTCATGGATGACATGTTGTACGGGGATAACGAAGCAACGCTTGGCTTGGGCGATCGTGTGGTTTTGTTTACGGACGGCATTACGGAAGCTGAGGATCGGCGGCAGGAGCAGTACGGATTCCAGCGTCTTCACGAGCTGTTGAAGAAGGAGCTGTCCAGTCAGCAATCGATGCTGCTTGATCATATGGTAGAGGATGTAGACCGATTCGCAGACGGAGCTACCCAATCTGACGATATTGCCGTGCTTATTGTCGATCGAAAACCATTCAAAATGTAGCCTCAAAAATACACAGGTATGATATAGTGAAAGAAGATGACATCGTGCGCTCAGACACGGAAAATGAGGGGGCGCAAGCCGTCCGTATGGCGGCATTTTTCTCCGAACTACCATTCTAGGAGGGTTCATATGCCAATGCACCAATCGCGTATTAACAGGCAGCCAGATACTTCCCTGCAACACAACCATCGCACGAAAAGCAGCTCCCACGGACAGTCTGCGGGGGCAGATCTCATGAATATACAGCGGACGATTGGCAACAAAGCGGTAGGCAGCATGCTATCCGTACAGACGAAGCTGACGGTAGGACCTGTTGGAGATGCCTATGAACAAGAGGCTGATCAAGTTGGCAAAGAAGTGGCGGACAAGATCGCTGCCTCGGAAAATAGCGGGTCTTCCTCCTCTGATGTTCAGCGTTCGGAGAGCGAAGGTTCCGGCGTGGAAGATGAAGAGCTGCAGATGAAGCCGTCAACAGAGTCGATTCAGCGAAGCGAAGGCGGAGAGTCAGAGGATGAAGAGCTGCAGATGAAGCCGTCAGCGGAGTCGATTCAGCGAAGCGAGGGTGGAGAGTCAGAGGACGAAGAGCTGCAGATGAAGCCGACGGCGGAGACGGTTCAGCGAAGTGAAGGCGGAGAGTCGGAGGATGAAGAGCTGCAGATGAAGCCGTCAGCGGAGTCGATTCAGCGAAGCGAGGGCGGAGAGTCAGAGGACGAAGAGCTGCAGATGAAGCCGACCGACGGCGGAGCGTTTGAAGCGGGGGCGGCGATTGAATCGCAGATTAAATCCAAGCAAGGCAGCGGCTCCAAAATGGACGCCCAGATCCAAGCCAAGATGGAGTCGGCCTTTAATACGGATTTCAGCAATGTAAACATCCATCATGATTCGGGGGCGTCGAAGCTTACGGCTTCCTTAGGAGCGGAAGCTTTTGCGACGGGGAATGATATATTTTTCCGTGAAGGCCGGTATAACCCGGATTCGCGTCAAGGACAAGAGCTGCTTGGACACGAGTTAACTCACGTTATTCAACAAAGGGGCGGCAAGTAAGCTCTCGCGTACGAGCAGCAGGAATCACGCATTCGCCTGTTGCTTTTTCGTTTGCAGGACTATTTTGCATAAAGGAGTCACGTCTGATGGCACAAGGTAACCAGCACCAATCGAAATCAGCGGGCCATTCTCAACAGAAGGCTGCGCAATCACAAGCTTCACAGACAAACGGCATGGCATCGCCTCAGGTGTCTCCTCTTGCGAGGGACTTCTTTATGCAGATGCAGCGAACTGCAGGTAATCGCGCAACCCAAGCTTACGCGAATCAAATGATTCAAAGGAATCCGCAGCAGGCAGCGCCAGTGGCGGTAGCGTCGCCGACAACAGCGGCCCCAACGCAGGCAGCGCCGACGCAAGCGGCTCCGGTGCAGGCAGCGCCAGTGGCCGTAGCGACGCCGACGACAGCGGCCCCAACGCAGGCAGCGCCGACGCAAGCGGCTCCGGTGCAGGCAGCGCCAGTGGCCGTAGCGGCGCCGCCGACAGCGGCCCCAACGCAGGCAGCGCCGACGCAGGCGGCCCCGGTGCAGGCAGCGCCAGTGGCCGTAGCGACGCCGACGACAGAGGCCCCAACGCAGGCAGCGCCGACGCAAGCAGCCCCGGTGCAGGCAGCGCCGCCGCAAGCGGCTCCGGTGCAGGCAGCGCCAGTGGCCGTAGCGGCGCCGACGCCGGCTCCAGTGCAGGCAGCGCCGACGCAAGCGGCCCCGGTGCAAGCAGCGCCAGTGACCGTGGCGACACCGGCAGCGGCCCCAGCGCAGGCAGCGCCAGTGGCCGTAGCGGCGCCGACGACAGCGGCCCCAACGCAGGCAGCGCCGACGCAAGCGGCCCCGGTGCAGGCAGCGCCAGTGGCCGTAGCGACACCGGCGCCGGCCCCAACGCAGGCAGCGCCGACGCAAGCGGCTCCGGTGCAGGCAGCGCCAGTGGCCGTAGCGGCGCCGACAACAGCGGCCCCAACACAGGCAGCGCCGACGCAAGCCGCCCCGGTGCAAGCAGCGCCAGTACCTGTAGCGGCGCCGGCTCCGGCTCCAGCGTCTGACTCGCTCAAAGAGGGTGCAGATACTGGAGCAGGCATCATCACCGCGTTTAGTGAAAGCTTCGGCAATAAATCAGACGATTTCAAAGATGCCTACGACACAACCCAAGACGAGAGTCTGGCGCAGCAATCGGCATCGCATGGCGCGGTTGCCTCTGCAGCGGATTTGATCGGCGGTCCTTTTCAAATTTTGAGCGCGATTAGAGAAACTCTTTCCATCTCTGAAGACAGCGACCGTACCGGCCATAATAAACGCTGGAACTACGCAGCCACCGGCTCATCCATGATCGAATCCACCGGCAAAATGGTCAGCGGCTCCGCCGGCTTGGTCGATAAAGCTGCCAAATCCACCGGCAATACCGATGGTGTCGGCGCTTCCTCGTCGGTAAGCGATTATACCGGTACGGTAGGGGAAGCGATTTCTGCTGTAAAAAGCACCATTATGGCCGTTAAATCCATCTACGATATGTATAGCAAGCATTCGGAGAATGGCGGACTGGATAAGGGCGAAGCTTCCAAAGGTGTCATCGATGTGATAAGCAATACCATTCAGGCTGCCCAATCCGGGCTCAAAGTCGCTAAAGGCATTATGGAAATTATGGACACAAGCACAGCAAGTTTGACTAGCGTTATTCCAGGGGTTAGTATCGCGGTAAGCGGTGTGAAAATTGCCATCAAAACGGTCGACGTCATCAAAGCAGGCCTAAACCGCTCGGCAATGACCACCTTGAAACGTGACTTCAAGGGCAAGAATGCGGGCAAATCCTTTGTAACGGCCAAGAGATGGTTCCGGAATGCCGGCGTAGATAAAGAGAAACTGAAGATCCATAAACAGGCTCTAGAAGCCAGAAAAGCGCAAGGCGACGCACAGGCAGAGACAGAACTCGAAGAAATTGCCCAGTATGAGCTCGCCAAGGAAATGAAAAATATTAACGTGAAACGCACGAACCGCGGAGGTCTGCAAATCGGTATTGAGTTAACGAAAATTGCTGGGGACATCGCTACGCTGACAGGTGTCGGTGCGCAAGTCGGTACGCCGCTCAAAATCGTTGCCTCCGGCGTCGGCGCTGCGATGCCTGTCGTCCGGTCTTTGAAACAAGCTGGACGAGACCGGGCTGCCCAAGCCGGGGCTTGGGGAATTACGAAGGCGATTTTCAATGCGGATAAATCAACCGAGAAGAAACAGGAACAACGTGCAAAAGATGCGGACCTGATTATTCATATGATTAGGACCCTTCCTGTGTTAACAGCGGCAGCCGCCACGGCTCCTGCACCGGCAACCGTAGCGTCAGCGACGCAGGCCCCGGTCCCTGCACCGGCAACCGTAGCGGCACCAACGTCAGCAGCTCCGACCCCGGCTCCGGCACCAACGGCAACGGCAACGGCAACGGCAACGGCAACGGCAACGGCGACGGCGCCAGCGCCAACAACAGCGGCACCGGCCACGCCAACCGCAACCGCTGCACCAGCGTCCGCAACGCCAGATCCAGCCGTTCTTGCGCGGTACACGCAGGTAAGAAGCTATGTCGAAGCAGCGGGTGTAAGTTTGCCTGCTCTTGAGAAGTTTAAAGATGATCCGGTTAAACTAAGATCCAAATTAGTTGAAGCCATGGGACAAAGAGAATAGAAGGGTGGAAACACATGCTGCCAGACCTCGTACACGCGCGCCATTTGGCGCAGTTAGGGTTTTTGAAAGATATTTTGGATGAGACAGGCTTAGCCACGAATTTGTTGGAAAAATCGGAAGCGATTCCGCTTCACGTGCTGATGGCCGGTTTCCAAGAGGATAAAAAAGGGCGGGAACGCTTCCTGCACTTTAGCTTTTTGCCATTGAACGACGATGAGATCGCTTCTATTCAGCTGCTGCAAATCTACAGTACGCTTCCTTTTCACCTTGAAGAAGGCAAGCGCGATGAGGTTGCTGCTGTTTTACTCGAGATCAATACGCGACTGCCGATCGGCCATTTTGGCATCAATGAGCATAATGAGCTGCATTACCGCTATGTGTACAGCATTTCGGCTGCGCGTTCTTTTGACAGCGAAGAAGTGCTTGAGATTTTGAGCTTATTCGTTTATATGTGCGATATGTTTGCCGAGCATGTGGAGCTGGTGGCCAGCGGCGAAGCCAGTGCGGAGCAGGTTGTTCAGGCATTGAGAGGTTAAATGCAAACACAGAAAAGGGCTGTCCCAAAAGTAGATGAATCTACGAATGGGAAGCCCTTTTTCCGTCCTTACCACCTTGAAGGGAACTAGAGTCCGCTATTTGTGCGAAAAGCTCCCATTTCCATGTTTGCGCGGAACTACAGGGTCTTATTCCCCATCGGACCGCACATTTCAGCCAAAAATGGTAAAATAGCGGACCATAGTTCCCACTTGCTTGCCACAAGGCTGCCTTTTGGATAAATAGCGGCCTGCAGTTCCACTAAAGCGGCATCCGCTGCGTTATTTCGCTCTCTCCTGCAAAAGCTCGATGAGCTGCTTGCCGGGATCCCGCATTTGACCGCCAGCGCCGCCGGAAGGACGATTGCCTCCGTTTTTGCCGTCTGCGTTGCCTCCGCGGGCTGCGCCATTCTCTTTATTCCCGCCGCCTGTGCTATCGGAAGCAGCTCCATTCGGTGAAGCCGGGGCTGATCCGTCAGCCTGCGCGCCTTTTTGACCGCCAAAATCCCCACGCTTGCCATCGCCTGGATTTCCGCCGTTAGCACCAGGCCCGTTGCCTCCAGATCCGTTCCCCCGACCAGCCATCCGGGATGCCGAGTCATCGATGAACTTTTTCTGAGTGTCCGTTAGCTTTTCGAGCAACTTCGTCTTATTCTCGTCGCTGAGCACAGCCTTAGTCTCGATATCCTGCGCAACGGGCAGCATGGCTTGAGCCTGTTCCTTGGTAATCGCAAGTCCGTCGGCCTTGTCCATCATAAGGAGAGTTTGGAACGTACTGAACAGTTGTCTTTGCTCCTGACTCATGGCGGGACGATTCTGTCCCTGCTGCTTCGCATCCGCTGAACCTTGTGCGTTTTGCGTTTGAGGCTGTGACGTGCTTGCCGCTGCAGGCTGGGAGGAGCTTTGATTTCCGCAACCGCTAAGCAAAGCGGGAATAAGAATGCATAAGCCGGCTATTTGTTTCATTTTCATATGCGAATAATTCACTCCTATCCTTGATCTTCAACCCCATTGTACGGTGCAATTATGAAAAAAAAGAGAAGGGAAGCTGAAACGCAGATAAAAGTTAGCTTAAAAATGGCTGAGTGGAATGAGATTGAACTTTAAAAAAAGAAGCTGCACAGGCAGCTCCCGGGTTAAACTTGTTTCGCACGATTCACAGCCAGATTAGACACATCGCCTTTCAAAGCATATCTTCGGTTCAAAAGAAAGCCAAATAAAGACGCCAGCGACTGCTGAAACAGCATCCCCAGAACAACCGGAATGGCGACCGGAGGCGGGAAATAAGCCACAGCGAGCACGGCGCCGGCGCTAATATTCCGCATGCCGCTGTTAAAAGTAAGCGCCACTACAACATCCTGTTCCCACTTCATCAGCTTCGCGACGACCCACCCCAGGATGTAGCCTAGCGAAGCAAGGGCTAGTACAAATCCAGCCATCCCAAGCAGCTTGGGATTAATATCACGCAAGTAAGGCGCGATCACGGAGCTGTTGATAGCGACTACGATGCCCATGCATATTTTAGAAAAAGGGCCTAGGCGGCCGCTCCATTTCACTTTGATATTGCCCTTGGTCCATTGGTTCAGCAGCATGCCGAGCAGGGAAGGGACGACGATCATGAAGAGCAGCCCTTTCATCATGGCAAGGGAATCCATCTGAACCTTCGTTCCGACGAGCGCAGATAGCGTGTAAGGAACAACGAATGGCGAAAGAACGGTGTCCATGAGAATAATGGAAAGCGTGAGCACGATATTTCCGCGATAAATGGAGACCCAGACGACGCTGGTAATTCCTGTCGGAATGGCCGCAGCAAGAATGAGGCCCGTGATGGTTAACGGTTCATGGCTGTATACGGCGTGTCCGAGCCCAAGCGCAATGAGCGGCATGCCTGCATGCAAAATCAGCAGCGTGGCGATGAGCGGGAGAGGCTGAACGACAACCTTGACAAATTCTCTGAAGCTGGAGCTAATGCTGCCCGAAAAGGTCATAAAAGCGAATAGCCATGGCGATAAAAAGGTGAACCCGGATAAATGGCTGCCGAGCAAAACACCGATGAGTACGCTGGCCGGCGTGATGAGCGGCAAGATTTTTTCTAGTTGACGATTCAAGTGAGACAGCATCTTAGATGTTCATCCTTCCTGACAATATGTGCGTAAGGCCGAGGTAAGCGTTCCCCCTATTATAAGAGCAACAGGCTTGGGTGACTAGGATAAAACGGGATGGAAATTTTTTTATTTCCAACCGCTGGATACCGTGTTATGATAATGAACAAATGAATACGAATGTATCCCTAGGGGCGCCGAAAGGCTGAGACGGAGAAATCTGGACCCTTTGAACCTGAACTGGGTCATACCAGCGGAGGAAAGTGGAAACCGGACTTTGGCGCCTCATTTGTGCATGTTTATTATGCGGGCAACCTACAACCACTTTTCTTTGGAAAAGTGGTTTTTTTGCGTTGGCGCTGATCGTGCCATCACCTATCGATACAACAGATCAAGGTAAGGAGGCGGACTCCAAATGTCCCGGTACGAGCTGCATGTCATCTCGAATGGCAAGCTGGCGTGGAAAGATCTGGCGGCAGTTGCGGCCCGGATTCACCCCTACGTTACAGCCATACATATTCGGGAAAAAGCGAAGCCAATGGATGAAATTTTCATAGGCATACAGGATTTGGTGGATAAAGGGGTGCCTGCGCGAAGCCTTTACATAAACGGCTTTCCGTGGATGGCCGGCGCTGCCGGGCTAGGCGGTTTGCATCTCCCGGAAAGTTCTCCGCAGCTCCCCATGATACGGGAAAGCTCCCAAGGCTTGCATCGTACGGGAGTATCCGTACACAGCATGGAAGAAGCCGTAAAGCGGGAGGCAGAGGGGGCCGATTACGTCATGTACGGCCATATTTTTGCGACGAAATCGAAGTTGGGCGCTCCGCCCAGAGGCCTCGAACAACTGCGGAAGGTGGCGGGTCAAGTGGCGATCCCTGTGATCGCCATCGGCGGCATAGCACCCGAGAAGGTGAGGCCCGTACTGGAAGCCGGAGCCGCCGGCATTGCTGTCATGAGCGGCATTTGGGAGGCGGCGGACCCCGTGGAAACAGTAAAAGCTTATGTCCGTGAGCTGCAATCGGTGCAGCCGGAAGAAACAAGAGGTGAGAGCTATGAAGCATACGAGTGACGTTATCGTCGTTGGCGGCGGCGTGATAGGCGCCTCCATCGCCTTTTACTTGGCGAAGCAAGGCCAGTCCGTCACGCTGCTGGAACGCAGCAGACTGGGGACGGAGGCCTCGGCAGCCGCAGCCGGCATGCTCGGAGCGCAGTCCGAGATGGAGGACACGGGGCCGCTGTTCCAGTGGGCGCGGCAAAGCCGGGCGATGTTCCCCAAGCTGAGCGAGGAACTGAAGAGCCTCACGGGCGTCGACATCGGCCTCGTCCGCGAGGGCCTCTTGAACGTCGCGCTCAGCGACGTTCAAGAGCAGGAGCTGCGCGCCAGAGAGAAGCTCCAGCGCGCAGCGGGCGAAAGAGCGGAGTGGCTGAGCGCAGCCGCAGCCGCTTCGCTTGAACCCGCGCTGAGCACGGCGACGCGCGGAGCTTTGTACCTGCCGGAGGATGGGCAGGTGGAGGCGCCGAAGCTGGCGGCGGCGTTCGCGCAGGCAGCGCGGGTGCTGGGGGCGAAGCTGCAAGAATTCGCCCAAGTGCAGGGGCTGCTGACGGAGCGCGGGCGCGTCATCGGCGTGATGACGGCCGAGGGGCCGCTGTACGGCGGCAGCGTGGTCGTAGCAGCGGGGACGTGGAGCGGCCGGCTCCTGGCCGGAAGCGGGATCGACCTGCCGGTGTTTCCCGTGAAGGGAGAGTGCTTCTCGGTTCTTACCGAGAAGCGGGAGCTGCATAAGACCCTGTTCACGCCGGGGTGCTATATTGTCCCCAAAGCGGGGGGACGGCTGCTTGTCGGGGCGACGGTCGTGCCGAACAGCTATGACCGCAAGGTGTCGCTGGCCGGACTCGCGGAGCTGATGGCCAGGGCGAAGCAGTTGATGCCCGCGATCGGCGCAGCAGAGTGGGAAAAGGCTTGGTCAGGGCTGCGGCCCCAGACCCCTGACGGCCTGCCGTACATCGGCAAAGTTCCGGAGTATGAGGGATTATTTGCGGCCTGCGGGCATTACCGCAATGGCATTTTGCTAAGCCCAATCACGGGGAAAGCGATGGCTCGTCTTGTAGCAGGCGAGGGCATGGGCGCCTTGCAGCTTGATCTGCAAGCTTTTAGCCCCGATCTGTCGGGAGCGTCCGAGCGGGCGGAAGGCCACCCCCAACGATTAAAAGGAGAGGAGCTGCACAGCATTGAAGCTGCACATTAACGGCCAAAGCGTCGAGGTTCCGGATACGGTCCGAACGATTGAAGAGCTGCTTGCCCATTTTGAGCTGCAGGAGAAAATGCTCGTCGTTGAGCATAATCAAAACATTTTACAAAAAGAAGACCACGTGAAAGCGGAGCTGTCCGAAGGACATACAATTGAAATCGTTCATTTTGTCGGAGGGGGATAAAAACCATGTTAAAAATCGGTCCATATGAGTTTCGTTCCAGATTATTGTTAGGCACAGGCAAATTCCCGGATTTTCATATTCAAAAGCAGGCTGTTGATGTGAGCGAATCGCAGATTTTGACGTTCGCGGTGCGGCGGATGAACATTTTCGAGGCGAGCCAGCCGAATTTCTTGTCCATGCTGGACGTATCGAACTTCACGCTGCTGCCGAATACGGCAGGGGCCAAAACGGCGGAAGAAGCGGTGCGCATTGCCAAATTGGCGAAGGCGTCCGGTCTCTGCGACATGATTAAGGTGGAAGTTATCGGCGATGAGATGACCTTGCTGCCGGACCCGGTGGAAACGTTGAAAGCATCGGAAATGCTGCTGGAAGAGGGCTTCATCGTACTGCCGTATACGTCGGACGATGTGCTTCTAGCCAAGCGCCTGCAAGCGCTCGGAGTGCATGCCATTATGCCGGGAGCATCTCCGATAGGAACAGGGCAAGGCATTATTAATCCGCTCAATCTGAGCTTCATTATCGAGCAGGCGACGGTGCCGGTCATCGTCGATGCCGGCATTGGCGCTCCTTCGGACGCTGCGCTGGCGATGGAGATGGGGGCGGACGGCGTGCTGCTGAACACGGCGGTTTCGGGCGCCAAGGATCCGGTCAAAATGGCCCTTGCCATGAAGCTCGCCATTGAGGCGGGGCGCGCAGGCTTCGAGGCAGGCCGGATTCCGAAGAAGCGCTACGCTTCGGCGAGCTCCCCGATGGAAGGCTTTAGCCGGGCTTAGGATGCGGCGATCTAAGTTTGCTTACGGACGTGAGAGGCGCTATTTCGAATATTCGGCTGCATGATGAGAGGAGTTAAGGACCGGGGAGTCGTTATCTGCGGATAACGCGGCTGGTTAAATCATTTTGAGCCAAGTAGCGTCATTGAAGTCCGTTAGAACATATTTCTACCCGAATTGCCGGCAATAGCGACAGCTCAGTCCGTTAGGCTGGATGATACGTGATCTAACTATTCGAAAGGAGGAGCGAGATGTCAATTTACAAAGCGCTGACGATTGCAGGCTCGGACAGCGGAGGGGGAGCGGGGATTCAGGCCGATCTCAAGACGTTCCAAGAGCTGGGCGTTTACGGGATGTCGGTGATTACCGCAGTGACCGCACAGAATACGCTTGGCGTTCAAGGGGTGTACCCGATGAGCGCGCAAGCCGTGGAGCAGCAGCTCGCCTCCATTGGGGCGGATTTGCGCCCGGATGCGCTCAAAACGGGAATGCTGTTCTCCTCCGAAATTATCCAAATCGTAGCGGCAGCCATACGAAGCTACAAATGGGAGCGGATCGTCGTCGACCCCGTCATGATCGCCAAAGGCGGCGCATCCCTGCTTCAGCAAGAAGCGATCGACGCCATGCGCGAGCATCTGCTGCCGCTGGCCGACGTGGTTACGCCGAACATCCCCGAAGCGGAAGCGCTTAGCGGGATCGTCATTACGGATCGCGGGTCTCGTCAGCAAGCTGCGAGACGAATCCTTGAGTACGGCTGTCGGCATGTGATGATCAAAGGCGGTCATGATGCGGATACGGAGTACGCAACCGATATGCTGTATGACGGGAAAACGTTCACGGAATTCTCTTCCCGCCGCTTGCATACACCGCATACGCATGGTACGGGCTGCACGTTTGCTGCCGCTGCTGCTTCCGGTCTTGCGCAAGGTCTACAAGCCAGTGAGGCATTACGTCTGGCCAAAAATTTCATTCATGCGGCAATAGCCGAGCCGCTGTTCATAGGCAGCGGCCATGGCCCCACGAATCATTGGGCTTACCAACGGGGAGCCAGAGCGGGCGCTGCGTCATCAGACATCATCATCGTGAACAACGATGCTTATGCCGGAGGGACGAGATGAATAGCGAAGAACTGCGCAAAGCGTTGCGCTTGTATTTGGTGATGGGCAGCCCGAACTGCGGAGGGGCTGACCCTTACGCGGTGCTGGAGGCGGCGATTGCCGGCGGCATCACGATGTTTCAGCTCCGCGAGAAAGGCGCCGGCGCCCTGCAGGGGCGGGCGCTGCTCGAGCTGGGCGCGCGGCTGCGCCGCTTGTGCGCGCAGCACGCGATCCCTTTCATCGTCAACGACGATGAAAGGCTTGCTCTAGAGCTGGAGGCCGATGGCATTCACATCGGCCAAGAGGACGCGCCGGCCGCCGCCGTGCGGCAGCGGCTGAAGCATATGATCGTGGGCGTCTCGGCCCACGATCTCGCAGAGGCGCAGTCGGCGCTGGCCGAAGGCGCCGACTACTTGGGCGTAGGCCCCCAATACGCCACGCGCACGAAGCTTGATGCGCGTGAGGTCAGGGGGCCCGCCATGATCGCCCGGATGCGCGAAGGCGGCATTCGGCTGCCTTTGGTCGGCATCGGGGGCATCGATGCCTCGAATGCCCTGCCCGTCATCCGCGCGGGGGCGGATGGCGTTGCGGTTGTGAGCGCGATCGCCGGCGCGCGCGCCCCGCATGAGGCAGCGGCCGAGCTGGTCCGCATGTTAAACATGCCGCACGACACCCATTCATGAGGAGGGAAATCAGATGACAAGCAATAACGGCAGTCCAGTGAAAGACGTTCAAGTTTCTACGTTTCCAGGGAGCAAAAAGGTGTACGTACAAGGGTCCAGACCGGATATCAGGGTGCCTGTGAGGGAAATATCGCTCGGGACCTCCACGAATATTCATGGTGACGAAGTTGCGAATGAACCTGTTCATGTATATGATACGAGCGGGATTTATACCGATACGGAGCTGCAGACGAATATCCGCCAAGGTCTGCCGGCCAATCGTTTGGCATGGATTGAGGAGCGCGGAGACGTTGAGGCTTATAACGGACGCGAAGTAAAGCCGGAGGATAACGGACTCTCCTCGTCGGATGCGAGAGGGGCAGCGGAAGTATTTCCAGGTCTGAACCGGAGACCGCTGCGAGCCCAAAAAGGCTGCAACGTCACGCAAATGCACTACGCCCGCAAAGGCATCGTGACACCCGAGATGGAATATATTGCGATTCGCGAAAATCTGGATGCGGAATTTGTGCGCAGCGAAGTCGCGCTGGGCCGGGCGATTATTCCTTCTAATATTAATCATCCGGAAAGCGAGCCAATGATCATCGGACGCAACTTCCTGGTGAAAATCAATGCCAACATCGGCAATTCCGCCGTTGCTTCTTCCATTGAGGAAGAGGTGGAAAAAATGACGTGGGCCACGCGTTGGGGCGCAGATACGATCATGGATTTATCGACGGGCAAAAACATACATACGACACGCGAGTGGATCATTCGCAACTCGCCGGTTCCGGTTGGCACGGTTCCTTTGTATCAGGCGCTTGAAAAAGTGAACGGCAAAGCCGAGGACCTCTCCTGGGAAGTGTACCGGGACACACTGATTGAGCAAGCGGAGCAAGGCGTCAGCTACTTCACCATTCATGCGGGTGTGCTTTTGCGCTACATTCCCATGACGGCTAAGCGCGTGACAGGCATCGTGTCTCGCGGCGGATCGATTATGGCGGCATGGTGCCTGGCGCATCACCAAGAGAACTTCCTATATACGCATTTTGAAGAGATATGCGAAATTATGAAAACCTACGACGTCGCCTTCTCTCTCGGCGACGGACTGCGCCCCGGCTCGATCGCCGATGCGAACGACGAAGCGCAATTCGCCGAATTGGAGACGCTTGGCGAACTGACCAAAATCGCTTGGAAACACGATGTCCAAGTGATGATCGAAGGGCCGGGTCATGTGCCGATGCACATGATCAAGGAAAACATGGACCGTCAGCTGGAAGTGTGCGACGAAGCGCCGTTTTACACGCTGGGACCGCTGACGACGGACATTGCGCCGGGCTACGACCATATCACGTCCGCCATCGGGGCGGCGATGATCGGTTGGTTCGGCACGGCGATGCTGTGCTACGTGACGCCGAAGGAGCATCTCGGCCTCCCGAACAAGGAGGACGTCCGCGTCGGGGTCGTCACGTACAAGATCGCTGCGCATGCCGCCGATCTCGCAAAAGGGCATCCGGGCGCGCAAATTCGCGACAACGCGCTGTCGAAGGCGCGCTTTGAGTTCCGCTGGCGCGACCAGTTCAATCTTTCGCTCGATCCGGAACGCGCGGTCGAGTATCATGACGAGACACTGCCGGCCGAAGGCGCGAAAACAGCGCACTTTTGCTCCATGTGCGGACCGAAGTTTTGCTCCATGCGGATCACGCAGGATATCCGGCAGTATGCGCATGCGCAGGGGCTCGATGAAGAGGCTGCGGTAAGCACCGGAATGGAAGCGAAGTCCCGGGAGTTCCGTGAGGCGGGGAGTCACATTTATAGTTAAAAATTACGGGACGTTTTCCACCTTTCTTGGTGACAGAAACGTCCCTTTTTGCTACCATAGAGAATAAAGCTTAACTTCGGTAATTCGTTAATGCGTTGAACTAAGTGAGTGAGGAGGAGAATCCATGAACATTGCCCAAACCGCAATTGACATGATTTCCTTTTCGCATTATGATACGGTTAAAAAGATTTGACCGTCGTTTAATTAATCTCGCGAGGGATTAAGAGTTGACCAAAAGATGCTTGTTTACACGGCAAAATTGGTACATTAGAGGGAGGTCGAGTCCAGATGAAGCTGCAACCGGTTTATATTATTGAAGAGTTGGAACAATTGAAAACGATAAGCGATCCTCTGCGCGCGAAGGTGCTGCTTTATCTTATCGAAAAAGCGTACACGGGCCAACAATTGGCCAAACTGTTAGGAATGGCGCGCGCGAAGGTACATTATCATTTGAATGAGCTGGAAAAGCATGGCTTGATTTCGGTCGTGCGAACAGAGCTCAAGAACGGTATCGTGCAAAAATTTTACCGTGCCGTCGCGCGTGGCTTTGTGCCTAGCGAAGCGCTTCTCCCCTATGTTTCCGAAGTAGAGAACTACTACCGTGAAACGACGCTCAATGTGCTTGCCCGCGCGAGGCTTCGGGCGATTGCCGCACCGGAGGAAGCTTTTCAAATTCCTTCTTCGGATCGTGCGCAATGGCATCGGATGTCCACTCAGCTGGAAGTGAAGATGAGCAAGGAGAAATTTGCGGAGTGGCTCTCGAAATTCCGTGCGTTGATCTTTGAACTGGATGGTCAGCAAGAGGAGAACGGGGAATGGTTTTATTTAACCACGGTCGGGTTTCAAATCAACGAACCGTCATTTGCGGTGGATGAAGAAGAGGAGCGATAAGGATGCTAGACCCAAGAATAACTAAATTGGCGGATGTGCTTGTGAATTACTCGGTGAAAGCGCAGCCTGGAGAAAATATTTTGATCGAAGCTTATGGCATCGATAACGCTCTTGTTAAGGAACTTGTGAAAAAAGTTCACGCAGCAGGCGCGCATCCTTTCGTCAACCTGCGCGATCATGCGGTGATCCGTCAGCTCGTGATGGAAGGAACGGAAGCTCAGATGCAAACATGGGCGGACGTTGACGCTTTCCAAATGAAAAAAATGCAAGGCTACATAGGTGTGCGCGGCGGAGCTAACATCTACGAGCTGTCGGACATTCCGGCGGACCGGATGAAGCTCTATAATTCGATTTATTATCAACAAGTGCATTTTGATGTTCGTATCAAGGATACTAGATGGGTCGTTCTGCGGTACCCGACATCTTCCATGGCACAGCTGGCCAGCATGAGCACAGACGCTTTCGAAGAGTTTTACTTCAACGTTTGTACGATGGATTACGGCAAAATGTCCAAAGCGATGGATGCTTTGAAAGAATTGATGGATCGCACGGACAAAGTTCGTTTGGTCGGTCCTGGAACGGATTTGACGTTCTCGATCAAAGGCATCGGCGGCGTGAAATGCGACGGCGAGCTTAACATTCCGGATGGCGAGGTTTACTCCGCACCGGTTCGCGATTCGGTGAACGGCGTTATTTCCTTCAACACACCTACGCCTCACGACGGCTTTATTTTTGAAAATATCGTGCTCGAGTTTGAAAACGGGAAAATCATTAAAGCGACGGCTAACGATACGGATCGCATCAATGAGATTTTCGATATGGACGAAGGCGCCCGCTATGTGGGGGAATTCGCTATCGGCGTGAATCCATACATTCAGCATCCGATGAAAGATACGCTGTTCGATGAGAAGATCGACGGCAGCTTCCACTTCACGCCAGGCAACTGCTACGACGATGCCTATAACGGCAACAAGTCCTCGCTGCATTGGGATATCGTGAACATCCAACGTCCGGAATACGGCGGCGGCGAAATTTGGTTTGACGATGTGCTGATTCGGAAGGACGGTATTTTCGTTCTGCCTGAGCTGCTGCAATTGAACCCTGAGAATTTGAAATAATCGGTGAGTAGAGCTCCTCTAGATCCTGCATGATTGCAGGCGATGGGGGGCTTTTTTTTGCTGGTTAACTTAGCCCGCGAGCAGGTCAGCTGCTTTAAGCCCGTTTATCAGCGTTAAGGCAGCTGTGTCGCGCGAATTGTCCGTGTGCCCGGCGGTCAAACCCGCCGCTGCTGCGCCTGGTATTGGCGAGGGGGGAGGCCGACCGCTTTTTTGAAGGTGCGGATGAAGTTGGAGTAGTCGTTGAAGCCGGCCTGCTGGCACGTATCCGTGACGGTAGAACCATCGCGAAGGAGCTGCTTCGCTTTGTTAATGCGCTTAAATAAAATATGCTCGTGAATGGTGCTGCCCGTATGTTTTTTGAATAATCGGCAAAGATAGGAGCGATTCATGAAAACTACATGCTCCAACACTTCAAGCGACAAATCCTGATCCAGATTTTCGTCAATATACGTAAAGAGGGAGGACAGTTTATCAGGGATCATGACCTGTTCTTCCTGTTTGTCCTGCTTAAGGAATATCCGGTTAATAAAAACCAGCAGCTCGGTAAAAGCGGCCATGAACAAAATATCGGATCCAGGCAGCGCCTGAGGCCGCGTATACAGCTCCATGCGCTCGTATATTTTCATAATATCGTCAATTTGCTGCGGATTCAGCCGCATCCGGTTTTGTTCGCCGAACTTGCGGTTATTGAAACAGTGCAGCAAGTCAAACTGCGAAGAATTGAAATTGTCCAGCAGCGCCGGATTAAAGTGGATCACGCAGTTTTCATAGCGCTGTTTTTTGGATTGAAAATTTGGCCGGTGAAGCTCGTTGCTGTGCATGATCAACAGATCGCCATACTGCAAATGATAGACTTGTTTTTCAATGAAATAGTGTACGTCACCGGTGAGGAAAAAATAGATCTCATATTGATCCTGATGCTGATGAAAATCCATCGGACGCGGCTCATTCGTCACGGTATGCCGAAAATTGATCATATGATGAAGATTTTGGTATAGATCCTGCATGCGAGGTTCTCCTCTATTAAACTGGAGTCAATATTAGCAAACTTTTGCCCAATTAATGCAATGAATACGTTTTTATTATACTGCAAAATAAAGAAGAGATAAATAAACAAGCTATTTGGCTTTACGATAATGATCGATACTCGAAGGAGGATTCAATATGAAATTGTCTATTTTTACTGTTGCAACACCGGACTTGACACCTGAGGAATTGGCCAAAGCGGCGGCTGCAGCCGGCATTGAAGGAATTGAATGGCGTTTTAAAGACACGCCGGCTGACGCGGTAAACGAGAAGCCGTCTTTCTGGAGAAACAACCTTTGCTCCATTGATCCGAGCGCGTCTGATGAAGAATTGGAGCGTTTCCGTCTGGTAGCCGTTAACAACAACTTAGTGAACTTAAGTGTTACTCCTTATCTAAACAACTGCAATGTTGAAGAGACAGAACATGTTTTTAAAGCGGCCAAAAAAGTTGGAGCTTCCTTCATCCGCATCGGCGTACCGAACTATGACAAAAGCGTAAACTATAACGATTTGTTTGCAAAAGCTACGGACTATTTGCACCATGTGCAAGAGTTTTCCCAGCAGTACGGTATCAAAGCTTTGGCTGAAATTCACCATAATACGATTGCACCGAGCGCGGGGCTGGTTCATCGCCTAGTGTCTCCATTCAATCCAGACCATATCGGCGTGCTGCATGATGCCGGCAACATGGTTCACGAAGGCTTCGAGAACTACCGCATGGGTCTTGAACTGTTAGGGCCTTACCTTGCTCACGTGCACGTGAAAAATGCGCAATGGGTACCGACAGGCGAAACGCAAGACGGCATTAAGCTTTGGAAAAGCGAGTGGTCACCGATCGACGAAGGTATCGTGAACTGGAAGCATCTGCTTGCAGATTTGAAAGCGGTCGGTTACGACGGCTATCTCGGCATCGAAGATTTCAGCGGTCAATACGGTTCTCAAGAGATGCTGAACAATTTTGCTTCCAAAGTAAAAGAATGGTTGGCGTAAGTTATCAGAATGAAGTCTCAGTCGCTTTGGCGGGTGGGGCTTTTTTGGCGTATTGAGGCAAATGGGCAATAAGCCATATTGACAGCTTGGGAACAAACGTGTGACAATTAGAGAAGGTATAACACAACAATCTAAAAAGTGAGTGATCGCGATGAGGCATCGGCTGGAGCATGATACCGGACAATCGCATAGAACCCTCTTTTTTAAAAAGGGACCGTATGGAAGAGAACATCTTCCGTACGGTCCCTTTCTTTTGTTAAAGCGAGAAAGGAGTCTGAATAGACATGGCAATGGTGTATAAAGAAAAGCAACAACAGGATGGCGGTGGAGATATGACGCCGGTGAAATTAGATGGCGAGCAATTAACGCCCGCTTTGGTAGCGGCGGTTGCCTGCGATGGTATGCAGGTGGTGCTGGAGGATGAAGCTGTGAAGCGCGTGGTGAAATGCCGCGCCATGGTGGAGGAACTGGTCGCGACAGGCCAAGTCGTTTATGGCGTCACGACAGGTTTCGGGAAATTCAGCGATGTGCATATTTCCCCGCAGGACGCTGTACAGCTGCAGCTCAATCTGATTCGCAGCCATGCCTGCGCGGTGGGCAAACCGCTGCCGGAGACAACGGTGCGGGCGCTGATGCTTTTGCGAGCGAATGCGCTGGCCAAGGGGTACTCCGGCATCCGGCTGGAAACGCTGCAGCTGCTGATCGACTGCATCAATCGCGGCGTACATCCGGTTGTGCCGGAGCAGGGCTCGCTTGGCGCTAGCGGAGACTTGGCGCCGCTGTCTCATTTGGCGCTCGTGCTGATGGGCGAGGGCGAGGCCTTCTACCAAGGGCAGCGCCTGCCGGGCGCAATAGCGCTTGTCCAAGCAGGGCTGAAGCCGATTACGCTTCAAGCCAAAGAAGGGCTGGCCTTAATCAACGGCACGCAGATTATGACCTCGATCGGTACGCTGACGTTCGTCAAAGCGGAGCGTCTTGCACGGATCGCCGACGTCATCGCGGCGATGACTGTGGAGTGCTTGCGCGGCATCCCGGAAGCTTATGCCGATGAGGTGCAGCGCGTGCGCCCTTATCCGGAGCAGATCGGGGTAGCGGGCAACCTGCGCACGCTGCTGCAGGGCAGCAAGCTAACCACGCGTCAGGGCGAGCTCCGCGTGCAGGATGCTTATTCCCTGCGCTGCTTGCCGCAGGTTCATGGTGCGACGCGCCAAGTTCTTGGTTATGCGGCGGATAAGATTGCCATAGAGATTAATTCAGCGACAGATAATCCGCTGTTATTCGTGGATAAGGGGCTTGTGATTTCCGGCGGTAATTTCCATGGGCAGCCGATGGCTTTTGCGATGGATTTTCTGAAAATCGGTATGAGCGAACTCGCGAATATATCCGAGCGCCGCACGGAGCGGCTGGTGAATCCGGCGTTATCCGGCGGGCTTCCTGCCTTCCTGAGCCATAATCCTGGCGTTGGCTCCGGCATGATGATTACGCAGTACGTCAGCGCATCGCTGGTATCGGAGAATAAAGTGCTTTCCCACCCGTCGAGCGTAGATTCCATTCCGTCTTCGGCGAATCAGGAGGACCATGTGTCGATGGGGACTACGGCAGCCCGTCATGCGGCTCAGGTGATCGATAATGTGGCAAAAGTTCTGGCCATCGAGCTCATCTGTGCGGCCGAAGCTGCCGAGTTCGTTGGAGCCGAAGGTCTTGCGCCGGCGACCCGCGTGCTGTATGACAAATTGCGGGCTGTCGTTCCGCCCGTTGTCCAGGATCGCTCCACATCGCGCGAGATTGAGGACGTAGCTTCCGCTCTGCTGGAAGGCCAGTGGCTGCAGGCGGTTGAGGATGTTGCCGGTTCGTTGTTTTAGTTATTATTGACCGATGGCCAACTTCAAATCGAAGGAGATGCTGATATGACGAATGCTAACCACGTGAAAAGAGAAATCCGCGCCCCTCGCGGTACCGCAATATCCTGCAAAGGTTGGGTGCAGGAAGCGGCGATGCGCATGCTGATGAACAACCTTGATCCCGAGGTCGCAGAGCGTCCGGAGGATCTGGTCGTTTACGGGGGCATCGGCAAGGCGGCGCGAAGCTGGCCTGCGTTTGACGCTATTGTGCGCGAGCTCCAGCGCTTGGACAACGACGAGACGCTGCTCATCCAATCCGGCAAGCCGGTCGGCGTTTTCAAAACGCACGAGCGCGCGCCGCGTGTGCTGCTTTCAAACTCGGTACTCGTGCCGAAGTGGGCGAATTGGGAGCATTTCCGCGAGCTGGAGGCGAAGGGGTTGATGATGTACGGCCAAATGACGGCGGGCAGCTGGATTTACATCGGGACGCAGGGCATTCTGCAGGGGACCTACGAGACGTTCTCAGAAGCGGCCAGACAGCATGCAGGCGGCACGCTCAAAGGCACGTTGACGCTAACCGCAGGTCTGGGCGGCATGGGCGGCGCACAGCCGCTTGCGGTCACGATGAATGAAGGCGTGGTCATCGCCGTTGAGGTCGACAGGACGCGCATCGAGCGCCGCATTCAAACCCGTTATTGCGATGTGCTCGCGGAAACGTTGGATGAAGCGCTGCTGCTAGCCGAGCAAGCGATGGAAGCTGGGAAGCCGCTCGCCATCGGACTTCTGGGGAACGCGGCGGAGGTGTACCCGGAATTTGTGCGGCGCGGCATAAAGCCGGATTTTGTCACGGATCAGACTTCGGCGCATGATCCGCTTATCGGTTATATCCCGACCGGCATGACGCTGGAGGAAGCTGCCGAGCTGCGGGAGCGCAACCCTGATGCGTACGTGCAGCTTTCCAAAAGCAGCATGGCTGCGCATGTGCAAGCGATGCTCGACCTGCAGCAGATGGGATCCGTCGTTTTCGACTACGGCAACAACATTCGTCAGGTTGCATTCGATCAAGGGGTCTCCAACGCCTTTGACTTCCCGGGCTTCGTTCCTGCTTATATTCGCCCGCTGTTTTGCGAAGGCAAAGGGCCGTTCCGCTGGGCCGCGCTTTCGGGCGATTCCGAAGATATTCGCAAAACCGACGAGCTCGTGCTGCGCCTCTTCCCGGATAATGCCCATTTGCACCGTTGGATCAAAATGGCGGGCGAGCGCGTCGCCTTCCAAGGGCTGCCGGCGCGCATTTGCTGGCTCGGCTATGGCGAGCGCGAGAAATTCGGCCTTGCGCTCAACGAGATGGTCCGCAGCGGCGAATTGAAAGCGCCGATCGTTATCGGCCGCGATCATCTCGATTGCGGTTCCGTAGCGTCGCCGAACCGGGAGACGGAAGCGATGAAGGACGGCTCGGATGCCGTTGGCGATTGGGCGATTTTGAACGCTTTGATCAACACGTCGGCAGGCGCTTCTTGGGTTTCCGTCCATCACGGCGGCGGTGTAGGCATGGGCTATTCGCTGCATGCAGGCATGGTCGTGGTAGCAGACGGTACGGAGGCAGCAGCTGAAAGATTGCGCAGTGTGCTGACCTCGGATCCGGGCATGGGCGTTATCCGCCATGTGGATGCGGGCTACGACGAAGCCGTTGAAACGGCGGAGAAACACGGCATCCGCATCCCGATGCGCGACCAGGAATAGGGGAGGAGGAGCGAGGATGGAACGAGTTGATCTGCTCCTTACGGGTATTGGCCTACTAGTTTCCCCACCGGGAAATAGGCCGCGCTGCGGGCACGCCATGAAAGAAGTCCGTGAGATTAAGGATGCGGCGATAGCGATTCGGCAGGGGGAAATTGCCTGCTATGGACCGGTGCAGGAGGTTCGGGAAATGCTTGCAGGAGTTGAAATCGCGGAAACGATCGACGCCTGCGGACGCTTGGTCACACCGGGGCTTATCGATCCCCATACCCATCTTGTGCATGGCGGGTCCCGTGAGCACGAGCTGGCTTTGAAGCGGTCCGGCGTACCCTATTTGGACATTTTGGCGCAAGGCGGGGGCATTCTCAACACGGTGAAGTTTACACGAGCGGCGAGTGAGCAGGAGCTGTACGACAAGGCGCGCCGCAGTTTGAACGAGATGCTGCTGAACGGAGTCACAACGGTTGAAGCGAAGAGCGGATATGGCCTTGCTTTAAAAGATGAATTAAAACAGCTGCGGGTTGCCAGGCGCTTAGATGAGACGCATCCCGTCGATATCGTTTCGACGTTTATGGGAGCGCATGCGGTACCGCCGGAGTTTAAGGGGCGAACCGAGGAGTTCGTAGACGTTATTGTGAATGATATGCTGCCTGTAGTGGCGGAACAAGGTCTGGCGGAGTTTTGCGACGTGTTCTGCGAGGCCGGCGTTTTCTCTGTCGCGCAGACGCGCCGCATTCTGCTTGCCGCGCAGCGGCAAGGGCTGGCGTCGAAGATTCACGCCGACGAGATTGTCCCGCTGGGCGGCGCGGAGCTGGCGGGCGAGGTGGGGGCGATATCCGCCGAGCATTTGCTGGCGGCGACGGACGAAGGCTTGGCTGCGCTTGCCGAGCGGGGCGTCGTTCCGGTGCTGCTGCCCGGCACGTCGTTCAATCTTGGCCTCTCCACGCATGCGCGGGCCCGCGACATGATCGACAAGTACAATCTGCCGGTGGCTCTGTCCACGGACTATAATCCGGGCTCCTGTCCAACCGAGTCGATTCAGCTCATCATGATGCTGGCGTCGCTCAACTTGAAAATGACGCCGGAGGAAATCTTGACCGCCTGCACGATCAACGCGGCGAATGCGCTGGGGCGCGGGGACGACATCGGATCGATCGAGGTCGGAAAGCGCGCGGATCTGACGATTTTCGATGCGCCGAATGTTGCGTACCTGCCGTATCATTTTGGGATTAATCACACGTATGGCGTGATCAAGAACGGGCGTACAGCCGTGTGGAACCGCAATCTCGTGACGGGCAAGGAGGAGGAGGCATGATGAGCCATGAGATTCCTTATCTAAAATCGCCTGATCAGGCCGTATTCCGCGATCATATGGAAACGAAAGTGTCCCACTGGATACGCCAGTGGGACGGTCGGGAAGCGCTGCTTGCCGGGATCGTCGGCGTCCCATTGTCAAAGTCGTCGATTTCGCATTCCGGCGCTTCGACGACGCCTGCGGCGGTTCGCGCAGCGTTCAAATCGTTCACGACCTACTCGATGGAGTATGGGGTCGATTTGCAGCATTTGGCCGTCCGCGACCTCGGCGATATCCAAATGCATGTGACCGACATCGCCGAGTGCCACCGCCGCATCGAGGAGAGTCTTCGCGCCCTGTATAAAGAGCAGCCGAACTTGATCCCGATCATTATTGGCGGCGATCATTCGACGAGCTGTCCGTCGCTCAAAGCTTTTGCAGACCGTCATCCGGGCCGGAAGGTGGGCATTATCCATTTTGACGCGCATCATGATGTGCGTAATTTCGAGGACGGCGGAGCGACGAACGGTACGCCGTTTCGCGGCATTTTGGAATCGGGCGTCGTTCGCGGTCCCGACATCGTGCAAATTGGCATACGGGGGTTTATGAACTCCAAGCCGTATTATGACTATGTGAAGAGCAAAGGCGTACACGTATACACCTCGCGGGATGTAAGGCGCATGGGCATTGACGCCGTGCTTGATGAGGCGCTAGCGCTAGCCGGGAAAGATACGGATGTGCTGTATGTAAGCTTCGATGTGGACGTGATCGATCAAGCTTATGCACCGGGCTGTCCGGCGATCGGCACCGGCGGGATGCACCCGTGGGACGCCATGGATGCACTTCATCGTCTAGGAACGCTGCCGCAGGTGCAGGGGCTGGACTTTGTCTGCATCGATCCGACCGTCGATGTGCGCAATGTGACGTCCCGTCTTGCGGTGCAGTTCATGCTCAGCTTTTTGGCGGGAGTGGCCGGTCGTTCCGAATAAGAAACAGGCGCTTGCCGGCAGACGGCAGGCGCCTTTTCTGCAGCTAAGAAAGTATAAGTTTTATACTTTTGCTTCGCATCTGCCTTAACAAACGCGCTCGTCCAAAAGGACGACGAAGTCGCTTACTTGCATGGCTAAATTGTTAACGTTTATGGAAAGTTGTGGAAAACTCTATCTTAAACGCTTGAGAAATTGTACAATAGAAGGATGTGAATTTAAGATGAGATGTTTTTCTTTGCGGAAAGGATGAAGGAAATGGACAAGCGCCAGAGCGCGAAAAAACAGAGTGAGGCTAATACAGAGGGGGCATTATGGCCCGACATGACAGTGCCGCTTTCACTCGCTGACCGTCTTGTTCGACTATCGAAAGGCGAATTAACGGAAATTCGGACGAACTTGGAAATTAAAGGCGTAAGCTCGCTTAAGAAGCAGGATCTTGCCCTTGCCTTGGTGCAGCATATCCCGGATGCGCTGCCTGGTTTATTGTATAAACTCGATGAGACTCGTTACCAAGTAATGAAGCAAATTGCCGTTCGTGGCGGCGTTTCCTATACGATGATGGACGACTTGCAGCTTTCCTATTTTACAACCAGAGGTCTGTTGTTTGCAGGTTTGCACAATGGAAAGCCTGCCCTCGCGATGCCGCAGGAAGTGCTTGAAAGTTTTCAACGGCTGAATTACAGCGATTATCGGGAAAGCTTCAAACAAAATGCGGAATGGATTAAATTGACACATGGTCTGCTTTACTATTACGGTCATCTGAGCGATGAAGAATTGCTCAATCTGGTAGAGCGCTATGCGGGAACGCTAGGGGATAAGCATGAGTATCTTGGTGTATTAGATGAAGCGATTTTGTTCTATATGCAGATCGTTCCGGATTCCAAAGGATATCATAACGGATTGCTCAGCAATCCTAAGCAAGTTCAACAGGAGCAAGAGTCCAGATTAAGTATCTCGCTGTATCCTTTTACCAAAAATCAGCTTCTCGAGGCCGGAGAGCCGGGCTTTATCGACCGGACCCCGATGCACAAAGCTTTTGTGGATTTCATTCGCAGAAATTATTCGATTTCGTTCGAGAATGCCGATGCGCTTGTTACGGAATGCGTCATTTATATCCGCAACGGAGCTATGCCGAGCTTTGTGCTGCAATTTATTCAGCAGCATTTGGAGATCCACGATTTGGAGCTGACGCGAGGCTTTATGGGCTGCATTGCGGCACTTAGCAACGGCACACGGCAGTGGTTCCTCAAGGGCTACTCGCCGAACGAGCTTTCCGCTGGCAGCAAGCCTACGGCAGTTCTGCAACAGCAGGCTAATGCGGATGTCATCGACATGAAGTCGCGGGAGAAGGTTGGCAGAAACGATCCTTGCCCGTGCGGAAGCGGTAAGAAGTTTAAGAAATGTTGTGCAGGCTAATAGTGAATAGGAGCGTTGAGTGGGCTCAGGCGTAGGAAAGAACGGCGCTGGGTGCTGCAGCTCTGCATGATCGGCGTAACCATTAAGCATGATCGCTTGAATGAGCGGTTGAACCGTCAAGTCCAATAGGCTTGGCGGTTTTTTGCTTGTTCCGATGGGGAACTATGATCCCCTATTTGCTGTAAAATAGCTGCTTCCGTCAATCGATGAGAACTACGGTCTGCTATATTGCAATATTAGCTAAAATTTAGCTTTTCCGGGGAAATAACGCCCTGTAGTTCCCACAAAAGAATGAAATGGTCCCATTTTGCTCAAATAACGACCACCTGTAGTTCCCCCTCCCGCCTCCATCGTCCTCTTTCACTTTCCCGTTGTGCTCACGACCCTCATGGCCCTCTTCACTCCCCCAATCCATAGACGCTTAATAGGCAAAATTGCCAAATTGTTGATATTGCCTCTATGGTTTTGTAAGATGGAAAGCAGATGAGATTTGCCGGAAAGGAGAAAACCCATGGCGCGTTCAAAGTCGCTTTGGTTATTGCTTGGCTGGTTTCTGGCCGCTGCTGCCGGCTTGCTCGTTCTGCAATGGACCGGTGTATGGGCTGAATTGGATTTAAGCCGGGTGACGGAATGGCTTCGTCAGCTAGGTCCGCTTGGCGGGCTTTTGTACATTATCGTTTACACGCTGCGCCCGTTGGTTTTGTTTCCGGCGACGCCGTTGACGCTGTATGGCGGCTATGTGTTTGGCGCCTTCTGGGGAACGGTTTACGATATCATCGGGGCTGGCGCAGGGGCGCTGCTGTCTTTCTATATAACGCGAAAATGGGGCAGAAGCGGCTTTCAGCGAATTTTACGCAATAAGAAGCTGCAATCCTTCGATCAAAAGGCGGAGGAGAAAGGGTTTATGGTCGTTTTGTACATGCGACTGATGCCGTTCTTTCCTTTTGATGGTGTGAGCTACGGGGCAGGGCTGTCCAAAATCCGTTTTTGGGACTATACGTGGGGAACGCTGATCGGTATTATTCCGGGCGCTGTCGTTTATAACGTGTTTGGCGCATCGCTGCATGACATTGGATCGGGGAAGTTTTATGGGGCTGTCGGGATGTATATCCTTTTTGCATTAATTCCGCTGTTCTTTAAACGAAGACAAGCTGTAAGGGACCGAGACAGAGTTTGAACAAAATGGGAAACTAGTTGAACGTTGGAGGAGAATCGAGTCATGCAGGGGAAACGATTGTATCAAAATGTAAGCTGGAGCTTCGGGGCGGCGTGCGTGCTGTTAATAGGTTTTGTCTTCTTGTCGCAGAGCTTAACGAGCGGTTGGCTGCAAGCATTTGATGAAGGAATCGGCAGCGCTGTCCAGTCACTTCGAAGCGATGGACTAACGCCTGTTGTGATAGGGATTACTTTGCTCGGAAAAGCAAAAGCGGAGAGCATAATCTTCGTTGTGGTTGCTGCGGTCTTGTTAGTGAGGTTTAAGCAGAAATGGGAGACGCTTGTGCTGCTGTTGGGAGTTTTAACGGCATGGGGGTTGAACAACGTGCTAAAAGGCGTGTTCGAGCGTGATCGTCCTGCGGGACCGTGGCTGATTGAAGAAACAGGCTTCAGCTTTCCCAGCGGACATGCGATGGTGTCGATTGTATTTTACGGACTAGTCGGTTATTTATTGTGGCTCAATGTACGCAACAAATGGAAGACGGCTTGGTTGATACCGGTTATTGCGGCTGTGCTCATTTTGTGCATTGGTCTAAGCCGTATTTATTTAGGCGTTCATTATCCGAGCGATGTGCTGGCCGGCTTTGCTGCAGGCGGCGCCGGACTCATCGGATGCGTGGCGGCGATTGGGCGCATCAGGCACCGGAAAACGAGCATACAACGGCCAAGTCAGCCTAACCGCAACATCTCAGGGTGACTTAAGTTTGGTGTCATTCCCAAAAAGGAAGGCATAAAGTTTTGCCAAAGTCATACACTTTTAGTAAGTAAGAGGCTCACTAAAGACATGGTTATAATCGGGGACAACGCCTTCCAGGGGTTCGTCCTTTTTCTTTTGCTTCCAGGACGTTGTATAATCAAAATCATCGGCAGATGACTCAGAAGGAAGGGATGACTATGCTGAAATTAAGTATTCTTGATCAGTCACCGGTTTCTACCGGTTTTACGCATAGCGAAGCGCTGCAGCAGACCATTCGGATGGCGCAGTTGGCGGATCGTCTCGGCTACACGAGATTCTGGGTGTCGGAGCATCATAACTCGCTGGGCCTCGCTGGCTCCTCGCCGGAGGTGCTGCTGTCGACGCTGGCGGCGCGCACAAGCCGCATTAGACTCGGCTCCGGAGGCGTGCTGCTGCCGCATTACAGCGCCTACAAAGTCGCTGAAAATTTCCGCATGCTCGAAGCGCTCTATCCGGGACGCATCGACCTGGGCATCGGGCGTGCGCCCGGAGGCACGCCGCATACGGCAAAAGCGCTGCGAGGCGTCGGCGCGGATCTGTTCGAAGGACTGGAGCGGTTCCCGGCGCAAGTCACGGATCTGCTCAGGTTCCTTACCGATTCGGTGGAATCCGGGCATGTGTTCGAGGGCATCCGCGCCACCCCCTTGGTGGCTGGAGTGCCCCAGGTGTGGCTGCTCGGCTCCACCGGGCAGAGCGGGGTGTACGCCTCGCAAGCAGGCGCAGCGTTCTGCTTCGCGCACTTCATTAACGGAGCGGGCGGACAGCATGCGGTGCGCAGCTACCGCAGCTCGTTCCGGCCGTCCGCGCTCAATGTCGTGCCGCAGGCGACGGTTTGCATTTATGTGCTCTGCGCCGATACGCAGGCAGAGGCGGAAGAGCAGGCCGCTTCCATCGATTTGCGCATTCTGCAAATGGAAAAGGGCGAATTCACCGGAGTGAAATCGCCCGCAGAAGCGGCTCGGTATAGTTACTCGGATTGGGACTACACCCGGGTCAGAGATAATCGGTCCCGGATGATTGTCGGCGATCCGGGGCAAGTCAGGGAGCAGATGTTGAATCTGGCTGACAGCTACCAAGTCGATGAAGTCATGGTGGTTGCCGGCGGTTATCTGCCTGAGACGAGGCTGCGGACCATTGAACTGTTAGCGGACGCGTTCAGGCTCGCTTAACGATTTCGTTTGTTCCTTTTATCGATTTCCTGTGTCACGATGAAAGCAAGCTCCTCGTTGCCGAAGAGAGACAGCACGCCTAAAACGGTGCCATCTGCAACCTCGCCGGCCTCCTCTTTGGAAACCGTTAAATCGAGGGCTTGCTGGAGAGCGGCATTATTAGGCTGGTCCGGGTAAGCGGCATGATAGAGCGCAGACGGGTCCAGATCATGATTAATGCACCACTGGGCAAAAACGAGAATCATCATATGCTCTTCGCGTTTATAGTTTTCGATCATCTGTTCTTCTAATTGTTTTTTATTCATACGGGGTAACATCTCCTTAAACTGCCTATTCCGCTTTATAGGACGGATGGGTTCATTATAGCGAAAGATCGGGTGCGTTCACAATGATTAAGAATGAGAAAATCAAAGCCTCCGAGGTTCATCTTACCGGCATTCACGGGGAGGACCTGGGGGTAGTCCCAACGAAGGAAGCGCTGGAGCTGGCGAAGCAGTTGAAGGTCGATTTGGTTTGTACCTCGCTCATGAGCAGTCCGCCGCCATGCAAGCTGATCGGAGCGGGTCAGGCGAAGCAGGAAGCGCTGCAGGAAAAACAGCAGGCCCGCAAACGCGAGCAAGCGCCAAAAATCAAGGAGCTGCGCCTAACGCCGCACATCGAGGATCATGACCTGGAGACGAAGCGCCAACAGGCCGAGCGGATGCTGCAAGGCGGGGATGCCGTGCAGTTGGTTGTCAAGATTTCAGGCAAGGAAGGCGTACAGGCCAAAGCTTTGCTCGAATCCTTAATGAAGGATCTAAGCGCCCATGGACGTAAACAGTCCGGCATTCAACTTAGCGGAAAGCAGGCTTCCGTCCAGTTGGATCCGTTATAAGAAAAGCATGAACGCCACTCCGCTTCTAGAGGGGAGAGGACGTTCATGCTTTTTTTCGCCCATGAGGGAGCGGCATCCCCCTAATTCACGGTTATGGCTTGCGAGCCCATCTGCTCCCAAACATATTTGAAATCGCTTAATGCATAGGCTTCCTGCTGTCCGGTCATGGGATCGTTCATATACGCGTAATCGTCGTCCCAACCGGTTAAAAGTAAGGCATGCTCAGGCTGATACCACTCCACGAGCCGGTCCTCATCATCCTGCCATTCCAGATCCAGAAAAGGCGTATCCATATGCTCGGTAGCCCATATCATGGCCGGTTTGCCGGCCGCAATCACGCTTAGCAAATTTTCGAAGGAAGTGCCGGTAATATCTTTGAGGCGGCCCGGCAGCAAGCTGTTCAGTGTGACAAAGACGGGCTTATGATAAATGCCATATCCCGCGTCGTAAGGATTCCCGACAAATACATCCTCCGGATTGCCGCCAACGAAAGCTCCATCTTCATTCTCGGCAGGCATCTCGCCTCTGGGGAGCGCGTCGGCAACTTCCTCCTTCGTGACAGGCAGCCCCGCCCAATTCAGCAGCATCGTGGCCGCTACGGCCTCGCACCCGTTGGGCAGCTCCGGCAGCTGTGAAAGGGCAGCGGCATCCTCCACTTGATAATGGTGCTCCGCAGGGGGAGAGGCATCAGCGGAAGGCTGTAGATCGGGCGCATCCAGGCGCGGCTCCATGAGCGGAGCGGCGGGGATAGTCGAAGTGGAAACAGCCTGTTCGACCGCAGGCGCAGTGGGCTTGGCCAATGCCAGACATAGGACGATTCCTAATGCCAAGAGGAGGCACAATATTTTTTTCAGCGAAATCACTTCCGATCCTGATCGATCTTTTTATTACAACATGGAGAACCCGGAAAAGCAATATGAAGCGGCAGAGACATATAAAAGCGACCGTGCTGCATAGTCTAGGAAAGCGGACAGCCTTTAGAAGCGCTGCTTTGGCGCCATTTTATGACCAGGGGAGGCATAAGCTCATACAATAGGGTAAAATGATATCAAATACCCGATTCACGGACTTGAGGGACGTTTATGAATAAGCACGAAGATGAGAAAAAGGCGTTAGAGCAAGCAGCCATCGATATTTTTCTGGAGTTATACAATGTAAATAACGGAGTTGCGCTGCAGATGGTTCGCCAGCAGGAGAAGCCGGATGCGCTTCTGGAGGATGCGGGCGGATGGCGGATTGGACTTGAAGTGACGCATTTGTTTTATGATATGGAGGAAGCCAGGCTGATGATGTCGCGATCCGAGCTTACGAAGCCCGGGGCAGAAGTGCTGGACACATTTATTAAGGTCATTAATGACCGGATTGTCAGCAAGGAAAAGAAGTTTCAAGATTATTCCCATGATTATCCTTGTATGCTGCTTATACGCAATGTATCGCTGTTGTTCGGGATGTCGGATGTTCTCAGCTTCAAGCATAAGCTGGTTCCGCCCAGCGGACGGTTCACGCAAGTATGGCTGTTGTCCAGGGATTTCACACCGGATTGGTTATTGATTAATCTCTATGAAGTTGGCGGCGGAGGGATGAAATGAAGCGTCTTTATGTTGGGCTTGGCGCAGCTTTTGGCGTATATGCCCTCATTATGATTGTGTATTTGTTAAAAGGAGATCTATTCGCGATCCCGAATAACTTGGTCGGCACAAGCGCAGACCCGCACACGTTCATGACCGTACAGGAAATCAACAAAGCTGAATCTTTGTCCCGCATCCGGTCTTTAGCTTATTTCCTAAGTTCACCGCTGCAAATCGGGTTAATCCTGCTGCTCCTGGGCGGCGCGGTCACCATTCGAAGCTGGGCGGAAAAATTGTTTCGGGCTTCCTTCCTGCAAATGGTCGTTTTTGTGCTGCTATTTATCCTGCTGATGGACGTGCTGTTCCTGCCGGTGGATTATTTTTTGTTTAAAGTTGACCAAGCCTACGGGGTTTCTACGGAGACGCTGGCTATCTTTTGGGGCGATCATGGGAAAGATTTTCTGCTTAATGCCGTAGGGACGATTGTGATGGTCTGGGTATTCAGACTGGTGCTAAAATGGAGCCCTGACCGGTGGTGGTTCTGGTTCTGGCTGCTGTCCGTTCCGCTGATTCTGTTCGTCACCTTTATTCAACCCGTTGTGCTTGACCCCTTGTATAATGACTTCAAGCCGCTTCAGGATCAAGAGCTTAAGGCGCAAATTCTTCAACTGGCTGCCCAATCGCACATTCCTGCCAAGCAGGTGTATGAGGTCAATATGTCCGAGAGGACCAACGCGATTAATGCTTATGTCAATGGAATCGGGGGCAACGCTCGTATCGTGTTGTGGGATACGACGCTCAAAAAGCTGCAGCCCGATGAGATTTTGACCGTGATGGCGCATGAAATGGGACATTACGTAGAGAAACATATTTATCTCGGCATTGCCTATGGAGTCGCGCTCAGTTTTGTTGGTTTATGGCTGGCTTTTCACGCTTACCGCTATTTCTTGAAACGCTGGGGTTCCAAATGGGGCATTAGGGGAGAGAATGATTTAGCGGCCCTGCCCGTTTTGCTGCTGCTTATTACGTTCATGAGCTTCGTCTCCGCACCCGCGCAAAATGCGTTTTCCCGGGTGATCGAGCATCGGGCGGATATGTATGCGATGAAAATGACCGGAGACGGCGCCGCCGCGATCCGCGCTTTTCAGCAAATTGCCAAAGAAAATTTAAGCCCGGTCACACAGCCGAAGCTGGTGCAATGGTTCCGCGGTTCGCATCCGGCGATCATGGATCGGATTATGTATTTTAAACAGTTTGAACGTTAAAAAATGCGCGGCAACGGCGAATCCCTCAGGATCGCAAACGAAAAGGACCGATTGGGCACATTTGTGCCTGATCGGTCCTTTTCTCGCTGCAGAAGGAGGGGAAGCTTACTGCTCGTTCCTGCGCGTCATTTGCTGCCAGACCGAGCCCTCGGCCGCATGTCCGCCCTGGATGCGCTCCAGCGCGATTTTGACCTGCATGCGGACCTCGAACTCAGGGTCGTCCGCCGCTTGCTGCAGGTCCTGCAGAACCGAGCTGTCGCCGACCTCGTACAGGAAGCGCGCCGCGCGCCAGCGGACCAGCTTGTTGCGGTCCTTCAGCGCCTTCGCCATGGCCGGCATGGCGGCCGGATCGCCGAGGTCGGACAGCGTATCGCCTGCCGTCCGGCGCACAGAAGGCGTATCGTCCTCAAGGGCGCGATACAGGAAGGGCAGTACCTCGGGCTCTTTAATATCCCCGAGGTACACCGTGGCCAGTCGCCGAATCGACGTGTTCTCGTCCTGCAGGGCATGGACGAGAAGCGGCAGCGTCGTTAGCGACGGCTGGATCTTCTGAAGCGCGGCGTAGCGCTGCTTCCAATCGCTGTGGCGCAGCTGCTCCAGCACAGCGCCTGCATCTTCGGCTTCGGCCTCTTCCGAAGCCGACACCGGGGTCTCCTGCATCGCGCTGGAGACCAGGCTTTCGATGCGGGCGTCGTCGTAAGAAGCGTCCAGCTCCTGGACGACTTCGCCCGCGATGTCCTTCAGCTCGCCGTAGCGCACGCCGAGCTCCTCGAGCTTCCGCTCCTTGATCAGGTTCGGCGAAGCCGTACCTGCGCGGACCGCGGCCTGTGTGAAGCGCTCCGGCATCGCTACGCGCGCTTCTTCGCTGCCTGCGCGCACCCTCACCTGGAGCGGGATGCCGCGGAACATCTGCACGAGGACTTGTGCCTCTCCGAAAGCCGCTTCCGCCTGAGGCTGCACGGACGGCACGCCGCCGCCGCTGTCAGAGCCCAGCGCTTCGCCAAAAATCTCGCGGGCTTTGGCCAGGATGAACTGCCAGTCACCCTTGGAAGTGCGGTCTAGGGCAATGAAATCGGCAGCGTGAAACACGCTGATCACACCTTGGACAGCGAGCAATTGCTGAATGCTGTCTGAAGCCTCGGAGCTGTTTTCCTTCGTATATGTTTGGCGCATGCCTGCCGGCAGGGATTCATCCATATTCAGTTTCATGGAATTTGGAGAGGGGGTAGGCTCGATCGATACAATTTTCATAATGGACACTCCTTCCGGTCGGTTGTTACGTGAAAAGACCCGGACGTAACAACGTCCAGGCCTGTATAGGCATTTCATTTTAATCCAAATCAACGAGGTTGCGGTTTAAATATTTATCAAGCGTTTTGGTGAGATCGAACACGGTATGTGCCAAATCCACGTTTTCAAAGACATGATCGCATTGATCACGGAAAGCCAATTCCTCTTCATAATAAGAGAGGTACTTCTGAATGATTTCCTCGGAGTCGCCGCTCTCTCTCATCCGCTTTTCGAGCGTATCCCGCTGAGCATAAATGAAGACCAGCACGACGTTGTCACCGTAAAGCTTTTTGAGCGTTTCGGCGCCGGAGCGGTTCAAAATTAAATAAATGCTGCCGCTGTGCTCGAACATCCGTTCAATATCGGCACTTTTAATCCCGTATAGGTGATCATTGACGGTACCAACCTCCATGAATTCACCGTTTGCCTGCGCCTGAACAAATTGAGCAGGGGAAATAAAGTGATAATCTTGACCGTCTTCTTCGGTTGCTCTAGGAGGTCTGGTGGTGTAAGAGATAACCTGCTTCATGCCCAGCGTAGAACCAGACATTTCAGCAACTGTCTTACGACCAGCTCCGTGAGGACCAGTGAATACAAAAATCATTTCCTTATCCTTTAATGCGTACATGGAACATACCTCCTTATTTGCAAAAAGTGAGGGGTAAATCCTACGTGCGTGCAACGGTATGAAACGATTTTTGTCCAAGTAGGATCATTTTCAGCCGTAATTATATTTTACATGGTTCGGGTTATTCGGTAAAGGTCTAGCGATGGAAACGCTTTTCTGACTAGCGTTTTCCTCCGCGGCCTCCCCTTGGCGCATTGCCGCGAGGTGAGCCGCCTCTGTCGCCGCGAGGCGCGCCACTGCGGGCGCCGGAGTTGTCGCTGCGTCCGCGCGCCGGACCGCTGCGCTCGCCGCCGGCTTGGTAGCCGCGCGAAGCTGCGCCTCCGCGTGCCCCGAAGCTGTCGCTGCGTCCTGCTCCGCGCTCCGCGCTGTCGCCACGGCCTTTGCCGCCGCGAATCGCGCGTGATGCGCTAGCCGCATCGTCGCGGCCCGTGCCGGCGTACTTGTTGTATGGCGAGTAAGATTTATCGCCATGAGGAGCGGAGCGCTTGCCTTCGGCACGTCCTGCTGCTGCGCGAGGAGCGCGTTCGGCGGATTCGCCGCGTCCCCATGAGTTCGTGACTCGCGCCTTTGCCGCGCTCATGTTGCCGCTGCGGCTTGGCGCTGCGTTCAACGGCTCTTTGCTCTCCGCGCGTCCCCACGTATTCGGATTCCGCTCGGAATTGACTTTGGCCGCACGTTGTCCTCTTGGCGCATCGCTGCGCGCTCCGAATTTATCGCCTTTGGAGGCGGAACGGCCCGTGCCGTACTGCATGCCGGATCTGTCTTCGCGCGAGCCGGATCTTCCGCGGCTGCGCTCACCGCGAGGTTCCGCATTGCGGCCGCTGCCCCTGCGGGAGGCTCCGCCATTGCGGCGGCCGGATCCTCTGCCTTCATGCTCGAAATGATCCTCGGAGCTGGAACGAACGCGGCGTCCTTGAGGCTCGGATGAACCTCGCAAGGACATCTTGATGCCTTTTTCGATAAGCTCGATTGTCGGCATATCCCGCTGCGTCGCGAAAGTTACGGCAACGCCCGTATCTCCGGCACGTCCGGTCCGTCCGATGCGATGAATGTAGCTTTCGGCGTCTTGCGGCACATCATAATTGAAGACATGCGTGACCCCTTCAACGTCTAATCCGCGCGCAGCGATATCGGTGGCAACCAACAGCTCGATGCGGCCGTCGCGGAATCGTTTCATGACTTGCTCGCGCTTGGCTTGTGATAAATCTCCGTGCAACTCGTCGGACATAAGTCCCATTTCCTGCAAAGCCTCATTTAATGCGATGGCTCTGGCCTTTGTGCGGCAAAAAATCATCGCGAGGTAAGGTTTGTATTGTTTAATAGCAGCGATCAGAGCATCTTGCTTCTGGCGGTCAGTCGTTGGAACGAGAACCTGCTCGATTTCGGTCAACGTGACCTGCTTGCTTTGAATTTTGATTTCTTTGGCTTCCTTCATATAAGCCTTGGACAAATTCATGACTTGCTCAGGCATAGTGGCTGAGAAGAGAAGCGTTTGGCGATAAGGAGACGTTTGCGCGATAATATCTTTCACTTCATGAAGGAAGCCCATATGCAGCATTTGATCGGCTTCATCCAATACGAGTATTTTCAATTTATAAAAATTGATCGAACCGCGGCGAAGGTGGTCCAGCAATCTTCCCGGAGTTCCTACTACTATATGTATGTTCCCCTGAAGTTTTCTAAGCTGCTTTTCTACATCTTGGCCGCCATAAGCTGCGAGCACCTTTGCACCCGTTACAGGGACAAGGGTTTTTAGCTCATTTGAAATTTGAATGGCTAATTCGCGTGTAGGCGTCAGAATCAACGCTTGCACATCTGAGCTTTCTACATCGATTGTTTCTAATATTGGAAGTACAAAGGCAAGTGTTTTACCTGTGCCTGTCTGTGCTTGTGCAATGACATCCGTGCCTTTCAATAAAACAGGTATGGCTTCTTTTTGAATGGGGGTCGGTTCGATAACGCCTGATGCTTGCAGGACTCCTACAAGTCTTTCTCTGATTCCTAATGAGGCAAATCCACTTGACATGGTAATTGGCCAGCTCCCTTTTTCCTACTATTGATAGGGATCTTTGGTGGTAGACCAAAGTCTCTCCTTGTTAAAGACGATTCCCCCATTGTACAGGAATGCCAGACAAATGAAAACAGGAGCAGGCCAACAAGCAGTAAATATCTACTTTATATAGTAGAAATGGATTTAAAAGAGCCCCTATTTATCCGGCAAAACTTGTGCAGTCCCGAAAACGCGCTCCACCGTCTTGTTGAAATCCGTCAAATGCGGCATGAGGGAGTTGCCTTTCCAAGTTTCTTGCGCGTAACCGTTCATCTTATTGAGGAAATCCCGATTGGCTGAAATATAGACATCCATAACGCTTGGCTGCAATAAACGGATTTTCTCCGCCATGGTTTGTTTAAAGCGATGGGAGAGCAAGTCATGATGAATGGCTGTTTCATAATTGTTAAACCCGTTGTTTAGCTCGTTGGAAGGCAAATAATCGTCGAAAGGGGCATGGTCATTGTAAAAGCCTTTGACGGTTCCTTGGTTGTTTGTTTCCCTTGTCGATCCTTTGGTGCCTATCGCACTGCTGTCAATCATAAGAGCCACATAGGCATTCTTGTCCGTTGTCATAACGATGGCTGTATTTACACCATTCATGGCATTGAGTTGATTCGAAAGAAATTGATTGAATTCGAGACTTGTATTGTTGTGCGTAACCGGACCATAGAGTTGCTGTGTTTGGTAGGCTCTTTCGGATTCTGTCGATTTGTTGGAGACAGAGCCAAAGTTGGTATGGTCCGGGCTTTTGCCGTATTCCCTTCCGCCTTCCGAACAGCCAGATAAAGACAGCATAAGGAATAGCATTCCATAAATCGGAAAACCTAACTTACTGAGCATCGTTAATGACCTCCTAATATCGAGTGTAATGACTATAGGATGGGATGTTTCTCTCCTTTTATTCGTGTTCACAAATATACGCTTTTGTGCATAAAGAGGTGGGTGTATGGAAATAACCATGGAGGGAAAATATATCGCTACAGAGCGGTTTAAGAACAATTTGTGAACTTCCCTCCAGCGATTGACAAAAACTTTTCACGAATTTATAGTTAATAAAGTGAATTGACATGGGCATGGCCATCGTGGTAAAAATAATGTTTTAAAAGTGGGGTTGATACAATGAGTCGATTGAAAAAGTTATGGCGTCTGCTACCCCTTTTAGCGGTAATGACGTTCTTGCTAACCGGGTGTGGAGACCCAACTCTGTCCGCTTTACAGCCGAAAGGTCCTGTTGCATCAGAGCAGCTGTTTTTGATGAAATTAAGTCTCTTTATCATGGTTTTTGTCGTAATTGTCGTATTTGCAATTTATGTGTATGTTTTGATTCGCTTTAGGAAACGTGAAGGCGATAACAGCATACCGAAACAAGTGGAAGGAAGCCACGTGCTTGAGATCATCTGGACTGTCGTTCCGATTCTCTTACTGTTAGTGCTTGCGGTGCCAACAGTATCCTACACGTTCAAACATTCCAAGAATTACACGCAGGACAAAGCCGCCGTTCACGTTAAAGTTACTGCTCATCAATTCTGGTGGCAGTTTGAATATCCGGATCTAGGTATCGCAACGGCTCAAAAGCTTGTCATACCTAAGGATAAAATCATTGCATTTGAGCTTATCTCTGCAGACGTTTCTCACGCATTCTGGGTACCGTCTTTGGGTGGTAAAGTGGATACGAACCCTGGAATCGCTAACACGCTTTACCTGCAAGCTGATGAAATCTCCACGTTCCAGGGCAGATGTGCTGAGCTTTGCGGAGCTTCTCACGCCTTGATGAACTTCACGGTTGAATCGAAGAGTGAAGGTGATTTCGACGCTTGGGTAGCGAGTATGAAAACACCGGCAACTGTACCGGCTACCGCTCAGAAGGGCGAAGAGCTTTTCAAAGAAAATTGTATGTCTTGTCACGCTGTTACGGCTAACGGCCCTGGTGTGGCTCCGAACCTCAAAGGTTTCGCAGATCGCGATACGCTTGCTGGTATTCTGGAACATACTCCTGAGAAAATGGCGCAGTGGATACATAATCCGCAAGAACAGAAACCAGGCAACAAAATGCCGGCATTCGGCAAAGACGCAGGCGGCAAGCTTGATGACGCCCAAATTAACGATATCGTTCAGTACTTACAGACTTTGAAATAAACTTCTCAGGTAAAGGAGGTTAATACGTTGGCTCACTCTCATCCAGTAAAAAAACATACCGGACTTATGGATTGGCTTACAACAGTCGATCATAAGAAAATCGGTATCCTGTACTTACTTGCGGGCGGGTTCTTCTTCCTCGTAGGAGGACTTGAAGCCATTCTGATCCGGATTCAGCTCGCTTATCCCGATCAACACATTTTTATCGGCGATTCCTTTAACCAATTAACAACGATGCACGGAACAACGATGATTTTCTTTGCGGCGATGCCGATTATCTTCGCTTTCATGAATGCCATCGTTCCTCTACAAATTGGTGCCAGGGACGTTGCGTTCCCATTCGTTAACTCACTTGGATTCTGGCTGTTCTTCTCGGGCGGCGTATTAATGAATACAAGTTGGTTCTTGGGCGGCGCGCCGAATGCCGGTTGGACCGGGTATGCACCATTGTCCACGATTATGGACAGCAGTTGGGGGCAGACGCTCCAAAACAACGTGCAAGGTACAGACTTCTATGTACTAGGTTTGCAAATTGCAGGTATCGGTACACTTATCGGGGGGATTAACTTCCTCGTTACGATCATCAACATGCGTGCTCCTGGTCTTACGTACATGCGTTTGCCAATGTTCACATGGGCAGCTTTCATTACTTCCGGTTTGATCGTTCTTGCATTCCCTGCAATTACGGTTGGGCTAGTTGAGCTTATGTTTGACCGTGTCTTTGGCGGGGCATTCTTCGATGCAGCCAGAGGCGGTAACAACGTACTTTGGGAACATCTGTTCTGGATTTTCGGGCATCCCGAAGTTTACATTCTGATTCTTCCTGCATTCGGTATCATTTCTGAGATCGTTTCAACGTTCTCCAGAAAACGTCTTTTCGGATACAGCTCCATGGTCTTCGCAACTGTGTTAATCGGTTTCTTGGGCTTCATGGTTTGGGTTCACCATATGTTTACAGCAGGCTTGGGTCCGGTTGCCAACTCAATCTTCTCGATTGCAACGATGGCGATTGCCGTTCCTACAGGCGTTAAAATCTTTAACTGGTTGTTCACCCTTTGGGGCGGGCAAATCCGTTTCACAACAGCTAACATTTTCGCAACGGCTTTCATCCCGACTTTCGTTATGGGTGGAACAACAGGGGTTATGCTCGCGATTCCGGCAGCAGACTTCCAATACCATGATACGTATTTCGTAGTTGCTCACTTTCACTATGTAATCGTTGGTGGTCTGATTCTTGGCTTGTTCGCAGGTCTGTACTACTGGTGGCCGAAAATGTTTGGCCGCGCGTTGAGCGAAGGACTGGGTAAGTTACATTTCTGGTTGTTCTTCATCGGGTTCCATTTAACATTCTTCCCGCAGCATTTCTTGGGTCTGATGGGGATGCCGCGCCGGGTATTTACATACCAACCTGGGCATGATTTAGAAGTAGGTAACTTAGTTTCGACGGTTGGTGCCTTCTTCATGGGTATCGGTACAATCGTTTTCCTGATCAACATTATCGCAACATCAAGAAAACCGGCTACGGCTCCAGCAGATCCATGGGATGGCCGTACATTGGAGTGGTCGATTCCTTCACCTGCTCCTGAGTATAACTTCAAACAAACTCCGCTTGTTCGCGGGTATGATGCACTCTGGAAAGAAAAAATGGCTGGCAATAAACAAATGACTCCGGCAGAACCGGTTGGTTCGATTCATATGCCTTCAGCATCCATATTGCCGCTAGTTATGTCTGTTGGTTTGTTCATCGCCGGTTTTGGTTTTATGTATAAAAACTTCTATGTGGCAGGCGCTGGTCTAGTAGTCACATTAATTGCTATGTTCTTGCGTTCGGTATACGACGATCACGGTTGGCATATTGAACCGGAAGAACTTGAAGATGACAAGGGGGTAAAGGCATGAGTACTCATCACACGGGCGCACTGCCTGCTAATCCGGAAACGGCTACCCTCGAAGGGAAAAATAAGGTACTCGGATTCTGGTTGTTTCTTGGTGCCGAGGTTGTATTGTTCGGTTGCTTATTCGCAACTTACATCGCGCTTCGTAACTCTGTTCCAGACGGTCCGACAGCGGATGAAATTTTCAAGCTCAAAACAGTGGGCTGGTCAACTTTTATCCTCTTAACAAGTAGTTTGACAAGCGTGTTCGCGATCATCGCCATGCACAAACAGAAGCTGGGCCAATTGTTATTCTGGCTTCTGATTACGGTATTGTTTGGTCTTTCGTTCTTGGGTCTTGAGATTTATGAGTTCGTTGAGTATGTTCACGAAGGTCATAAATTCACGACAAGTGCTTTCTCAACTTCCTTCTACACGTTGGTTGGTTTCCACGGAGCGCACGTTGCATTCGGTATTTGCTGGATTACCCTGTTGATTCTACAAGGACTCAAAAAAGGTCTTACCGTTGTTACAGCACCAAAGTTCTACGTAGCAGCGTTGTATTGGCACTTTATTGACTTAGTCTGGGTATTTATCTTCACAGTCGTTTACCTGATGGGGAAGGTGGGTCATTAAGATGAGCAGCAATTCTCATGATACACACGCACCTAGCAAACGAGTTAAGCATGAATCTCCATTGAACCACTATTTGTCTTACATTATTTCGATCTTGCTGACAATGCTTGCATTTGCAGTCGTTCTCTACGGAGACCTGGATCGTTCGTTTATCTTAATCTTCATCGTCACTTTGGGTCTGGTGCAAGCGATTATCCAGTTGTTCTTCTGGATGCACGCCAAAGAAAGAGGCCACTTATTCCCGTTGATCTTTCTAGGGGGAGGAGCTTTCGTAGCTCTGACTTGCGTAATTATGGCCGTATATTGGGTTTGGTGGTAAGCCATTAGGAAGAGGCAACTTTGTCTAGGCAAAGTGCCTCCTCTTTTTTTACCATGAGTTGAAAGGAGAAAGGGATCAGCTATGAGCCAAATTGGTGGATTTTTCGAACTATGGAGTCCTGTTTTACTGTTGGTGATCGTCGTTGTCGGATATGTATATCGTCGCTTTGTCGCTATGGGGAATGGGAAAACCGCAGAACCAGTTTCGGTTTCGAAGCAAATCTCTTTCTTCATTGGTCTGGCTTTATTCTATATTGGCCAAGGGAGCCCGATCAATTATATCGGCCATCACTACTTGTTCAGTATGCATATGCTGCAGCAAACCATTTTGTATTTAATCGTACCGATTTGCATATGGGTTGGAACACCGGACTGGATTTTGCGTTCGTTCATGAAAAATATCGTGTTCCGCGGCATACTCACATTTTTTACCCGACCGTTGATCGCCTTGTTCCTGTTTAACATGCTCTTCTCCATCTATCATATGCCTTTGGTTATGGATTACTTGATGAAGAACGATTTGTCACTCTTCGGTTATCATGCGGTGCTGCTGTTCACAGCATTTATGATGTGGTTTCCCGTCTTTTGTCCACTGCCTGAGTTGAACCGCTTGAATGATTTGAAGAAGATGGCTTACATCTTTGGTAACGGGATCCTGTTGACACCAGCTTGTGCGCTCATTATTTTCGCAGATACGATCATTTATGACATGTACTCGAATGTCACCGTGCCATTCAGCCATTTATCTCCTCTTGATGATCAACAACTGGGTGGTGTTCTTATGAAGATTATCCAGGAAATCGTTTATGGAGCAACGCTCGCGTACATTTTCTTCCGGTGGTATCGTAGAGAGCGCAGGGAAGAAGACGATGTGGAGCTTGCGGAAGCACAAGAGGGCCCCAATAATCATGGCGGGAATTGGAATCACGCTTAGGAGAAAGGATTAAGGGAGATGCACATTTTACCAACGATTTCCACGATGTTTATCGTAATCAGCGCCATTTTTGTCGGCTTTGGCTGGTATCATATTGTAAAAGGGAACCGGGAAACCCATCAAAAATTGATGGTCCTTGGAGCGGTTTTCGCTTTGGCGTTCTTCATCATTTATATGTCGCGCACGCTGTTTGAAGGCAACACGGCATTTGGCGGACCTGAGAGTTTGAAGCTGCCCTATCATTTATTCCTGTTTTTCCACATCGCTTTGGCAACGGTTGGCGGTGTTCTCGGATTAATAACACTTTGGCTGGCCTACAAAAACAAATTTCTTAAGCATAAGAAGATTGGCCGAGTAGCGGCAATTGTATGGCTCCTGACCGCACCAACCGGTGTAGCGGTTTATGTGCTGCTCTACTTGATGTACCCGGGCGGAACGACGAAGCCTGTTATTGATGCTATTTTTGGTTTGTAAAAAGAGTTCACTTTTTTCGAAGCTGTTCTGCTTTCTGGCATTTTGCCAGTGGCTGGGCAGCTTTTTTTGGTGTTTAAATTTCCTTTGTTTTCCAACATGTTGTAAGATGGTCATATAGGCTGATAAGCAAGCAACTTTTGTAAGAAAGGCAGGTTCAGGACATGACATACCCGCTTTCGGTAGAAAACGTTACGAAGCAGTACGGTGAGAAGACAGCTGTGAACGCTATTCATTTTCGTGTGCAACAGGGGGAGATTTATGGTCTGCTGGGCGCCAACGGGGCCGGTAAAACGACAACGATGCGAATGGTGCTAGGTCTCATTTATCCCGATGAAGGGAACATTTTGTGGAAAGGGCAAGGGTATCGTGAGGAACTGAAGAGGCTCATGGGCTACTTGCCGGAAGAGCGCGGCTTATATCCCAAGATTAAAGTGAGCGAACAAATCATATATTTAGCAGAGCTGCGCGGCTTAAGCCGCAAGCAGGCGGATGCAGCTCTCAAAGCTTGGCTGGATCGGTTCGAAGTGCCGGAGTACTACAATAAGAAAGTTGAAGAGCTGTCCAAAGGGAATCAGCAGAAGATTCAATTCATCGCTGCCATTATACATAATCCCGAAATTTTAATTCTGGACGAGGCTTTCAGCGGGCTTGATCCGGTAAATGCGGAGCTTTTGAAAACGACGGTGAAAAGCTTGCGCAACGAGGGAAAAACGATTTTATTTTCAAGCCATCGCATGGATCATGTCGAGGAGCTTTGCGAGAATATTTGCATGCTGCATCGTTCGAATACGATTTTACAAGGGAATCTCAAGCAGATTAAATCGGAGTTTCCAAAAGAGAGAATCACGCTGCAAACCGAGCAGCGAATTGAGGGCTTGGAGCGGCTCCCCGGCGTCACGGCAGTAGAGGAACTGCGAAACGGCTATCAAATTCGCATAGACTCCGCCGCGGATGCTCAGCTCATTTTGAGACATGCGATGGAGCAGTCCAGTATACAGCGGTTTCAAATCATGGAACCCACGCTGAACGAAATCTTTATTCAAAAGGTGGGGAAGGCACATGAATAGTACGCTGACCGTGATCAAGTTTACCTATTTGAGCCGCTTTCGTTCCAAATCATTTCGCGTAATGAGTTTGATATTAATTGTGCTCTTATCCGTTCTTATACATCTGCCAACCATTATAGATAAAGTATCTTCGCATGAAGCGACGAAAATTGGTGTGTTTGCTGGGAAACAAGCGGAAGTAGCTGGTAAGTTGGCCTCCTTTTATAATACTCAGCAGAACCCGGATATTTCGATCATTCCTTTGCAAGATGCAGGAAGCGCCGCTGCGAATGAGACGCTCGCCAAGCAGCTGATTGCGGAGAAGAAAATTAAGGGCTACCTGGAGTTCACGGATAATAACATTGCCGGATTCCCCAAAGCGGTCTACAAATCCGAAGGAACGATGGAGTTTTCGCTCAAAAACAAGCTTCAGACCGCCCTGCAGCTGGTCAAAACCGATGTAGCGCTGCAAGGAGCCGGAATCGCGCCCGAGCAAAAGGCCAACATGCAAGCTCCCGTATCCTTAGAAACGGTTCAAATTTTGATGAACAATGAAGGAACTGCAGGCAAAACCGAATCGCAAATGGTGATGTCCTATGCGCTCGTATATGTCATGCTGTTCATGCTGTATATGGGCGTCATCGGCTTCGGCAATATGGTAGCTATGGAAATAACCGCCGAGAAGAGCTCCCGCGTGATGGAACTGCTTATTACAAGCGTTTCGCCGCTTAAGCAGATGTTCGGCAAAATCGTTGGGATATGTTTGCTGGCGCTGACGCAGATCGCACTCACCATTGCTGTCGGTGCTGTTAATTTAAGTTTATCGAGCAGCAGTAAGCTAGTCTCGCAGTTAAATCTGAAATGGGAGGACCTTCAGGTTTCCCTCATCGTTTATTTTTTGATTTTCTATCTTTTAGGCTTCTTCATCTACGCCACCGTTTTTGCCGCCGTCGGTTCGTTAGTGAGCAGAACGGAGGAAGTAGGGCAAGCTATTATGCCTGTAACGATGCTGATCGTAGCTGCTTTTATGATCGCGATCTTCGGATTGAACAACCCGACTGCCGGGTTCGTCGTCACCATGTCGTTCATCCCGTTCTTTTCACCGCTCATCATGTTCCTGCGTATCGGCATGAGTTCTCCGGCAGTATGGGAAATATGGCTATCGATCGCCATCCAATTGGCTTCTATCGGCGCAATGGCTTGGGTTGCAGCGAAAATCTACCGCACAGGCGTGCTGATGTATGGCAAACGGCCATCATGGCGGGAGCTGCGCAAGGCGATGCGGGCGTATAAAGTTTAAGCATCCATACCTTGCTGATTGTGTGTGAGTAATTTTTATAAATAAATCTATTAATAAAAAGAATTTAAGACCTTGTTGGGAGAAACTGCTCCCACAAGGTCTTTTTTATCCCCCTACTCAATGCCATATGAGCCGGGCGGCTGCATCCAATCAAGTATAACTCTCATAAGACCAGTCGAGTCCTTTACGAAAGCTTATTATGCAGCTTATGCAGCAAAAATAAAAGTTAATAGAATTATAGTAGCAATGGATTTTGGGAATATAAGGGGACTAACGGTTTGTTCTCGTTAAATCAGAAAGGATAAAAAAACTTGAAAAAAAGACTAATGAAGAAAAGTAACATTTGGGTGCTAATTATAATTTTAATTATGGCAGCGATAATCATAGGTATTCTAGCTGTAAACAAGAAGAACAATGAAAAAACATTGTTATACCCTATACAAGTCGATGGAAAATGGGGCTACATAAATAAAATGGGGAAGATGGTCGTAGAACCAACTTATGCATGGGCGGATGATTTTCATGACGGTGTCGCCATCGTTCTATTAAATAATGATTCAGATGGAAGCAAAGATATGAGGGATCAAGATAGTGTAAAATATGGCGCCATCGATATGACAGGAAAAATGGTAGTTAAGCCGGATTACTCATACATAACGAAGTATAACGAAGGTGTAGCCGGGGCGATTCAAGTAGATGCGATGACGTATGATCTTACATACTTCATCCTGGACAGAAAGGGTAAGATTTTATACACGTTACCTGATGAGATGCAGATCGTTTCTATGCTGTTCAATGGAATGGGTTTGCAGACGCAAAGTGAAGGTCTGATATTAGTACAAGACGATAAAACTGAAATGTATGGGTACATTGATCGAAATGGGAAAATTATCATCCCAATTCAATATCATGAAGCTAGCAGCTTTTCAGATGGCTTAGCTTTAGTAAAGAATGATAAGCACTACCAGTATATCGACAAAACAGGAAAAGTACGGATTGACGCTAGTCCATATATTTCCGGTAAAAGTTTTTCGGAAGGATTAGCAGCCGTAGCAGTGCAGAACAAGGATCGGTCCACTGTTGAGTTCGGATATATTGATACAAAGGGCAACATGAAGATAGAGCCTAAATATACAAGGGCATATAGTTTTTCAGAAGGGCTTGCAAAGGTATGCGTGGGAGATAGCATCAACGAGTATTCAATAGGATATATAGATGAATCGGGAGCATATAAAATTGGCCCAACTTTAAATGATAGCTATGAGGAAACACTGACTTCAGAAGGCTTAGTTCCAATTGCTGATGGGGCAGGCGGGTATATGAATAAGGACGGGAAGCTTAGCATTGCTCCGGTTGTTACGAAAGATAATGACAATTATTTGAAACACAATATGGCCGGAGAATTTAGAAATGGAATTGCAAAAGTAAGCTTATCCGATGGAAGGATTGGGTATATCGATAGAACCGGGAGATATATCTGGGCCCCTCGTAAATAATTGGACAGTGAAACTACCGATTTCTGCAGAACTAGAAGCAGAAATAGAAAAGGAGGGCATATATGGCGATTTGTCGATGGCGTTTCTTTCTTTCAATTTCTATGGCGCTGCTTGTGCTTTTGTCATTTGACCATCGAGCGGATGCTCATGCCTACAGCGCGACCTATTCGTCATTGGAATTATATAAATCCAAGACGGAGTTTACTTATGCACTCGATGACGTATCGGTCATAGAGCTTGTGGGTGGCGATACCAATCATGACGGAACGCTCGATGCAAAGGAATTCGCTGCAGTGGAGCAGAAGCTGCTAGAGACTCTGAAGAGCAACGTCGATTTGAAAATTAACGGAGAAAGCGCGGCGTGGACTCAAATTGAGAGTCTCATTATTCGCGGCAAAAGGGCGATTCTGAAGGCCTCCTTCCCGGCGGTTGCGGCATCCCAGTCGATCCAGTTGACCGATCATTTGTATATGAATGACAAAGCGAGCAATTACGTAAACCTGATGACGATTTACTACGGTACCCAGAAAAGCACAGCGGCACTCTCGGGCAATAACCGGACCTGGGCGCTGCAAATGACGGAAAATGATTTTGCCGGATTGCAGTCGGGCGATGCGTTGCCTCAGCAGCAACAGCCTGAGGAGGCAGCTTCGTCAAGCACGTCTGACGGCTGGCTGTCTTTTTTCGTGCTGGGGATGAATCATATTTTATCGGGATACGACCACCTTTTGTTCTTATTTTCCCTGCTCATCGCAAGGCAAACGTTCAAGCAGTACGCGGGGACGATTACAGCGTTCACGATCGCGCATAGTATTACCTTGGCCTTGACAGTTACAGGCGTGATCCATATCTCCTCCCGTATCGTGGAGCCGGCCATTGCGCTGAGCATTTGTTATGTCGCTTTGGACAATCTGATTCGCAAGAAAGTCAGCTACCGGTGGGTATTGACCTTTATCTTCGGGTTGATCCATGGGATGGGTTTCGCGGACATTTTGACGGAAATGAACATTCCGAAGAGCGAATTGGCGGTGGATCTGATCAGTTTTAATGTCGGCATTGAAACGGTTCAAGTGATCATCGTTGCCCTGATGCTGCCCGCGTTAGCTCTTCTTTATCGCTGGAAGCACTCGAGTCGCGTGGCTGTTGCCTGCTCCGCTGTGGCCCTGATACTAGGCGGACTGTGGCTTGTCGAACGGGTATTTTTTCAAGTTTAATCATTCATGTTTGTAAAAATACTAGCACAAATGAAAGCTCTTCAGATACTTTCATTTCAAGCGAAGATTTTGCAATAAATAAATTCTACAAGGAGTGAAGACATGAAAGCATTCAAAAAAGGGCTGCTGCGAATAATCATGGCATGTTTACTATTAGTGAACATGATAGTGCCTGCATTACCAGCAGCACCAGCATTTGCGGCAATCGACGCCAGCAACAAATCCGTTGAAAATCCGCCGCAAGCTATTGTGGGGAAAACGGATGTAGCGACGTGGAACTATACCAGTTCTACACAAGTTACTGATGCGGCTCCAAACTTTGCAGCAACAAGCGGTTATTATTCTAATCCAAGTTTCAATTCAACATTGCAATTATTTAAAAGTAACGCCCAAGTAACTTCAGGATTAAGCTATGGTTCTGGAGGAATCACAAACACTAACTTCAGTGGACAGATGGATAAAGGATACTGGTACATTAAGACTTCCACCGCTGGATTTAAGGATCTGGTTTTTAATTATAGCGCACGTTCTTCAGGCACCGGTCCTCGTGATCTCAATACAGAGTGGAGTACTGACGGAACAAACTGGTCTGTATTCGGAAATAAAGTTGCAGATACAGGCTATACCGTTAAAATCGAGAGCACGTCCCTTGAGCAATTTGGTATGATTTTGCCGGCAGAGGCAGCAAATCAAAATACGTTATATATCAGAATTATTCAGAAATCTGAAGCTTCTGAAGGAAATGGCACAATTGGTACAAGTGGTACTTACACGGTTAACGGCATTCAGCTTTACGGAACCAAGGATCCAGCGTTTACTACACCTCCCGTAACAGCTTCGCCAAATACAACCGGTGCAATATTGGATGTTACACCGATCACTTTGTCCAATACAGATTCTAACGCACATATTTTTTACACAACTGACGGTACAACTCCGGCGACAACTGCGGGCGGTTCAACTAAATTATACACAGCGCCGATCACAGCTCTTTCCGCAGGCGGTTTTACAGGAACAGATCCGTTTGTCGTGAAGGCTGTAGCGAAGTTGCCGACACTTCTGCCGTCCGATGTCGCTACATTATCCTTTACTCAGCAGACCATCACATCGAATACTGACGCTAAAAAGCTTGATGCTGGGAAGTATGTCTGGGTAAAAGGCATCGGTACGTACTCAACTGCCACTAATACTCTGTACATTCAAGACGGTATGAATGCCGGCAGCGGTCTCTGCATTTTTAAATCCGGCGCAGACATCTCCTCCTATGTGGGCAAAGAAATCTATGTCTATGGGAAAGCAACGGTGTATAACGGTTTGATGGAGATTGTTCCAGATGATGTGACAACGAATATCGTTGTACGCAACGCTAGCCCGACTCTTCCAACCCCGACCAAAATTATGTTCAGCCAGCTTGCTGACAGAACATACGAAGGCATGCTGGTTTCCTTCGATACGGTAAAGCTCAACACGGTCGCTGGAACAAATACCGGAAGTCTTTATAATCACACAGTAAGCCAGGCAGGCATACAAACGACATTGCGCAGCAATGGTATTGCGAGTGCAGTTGGCGTTACAGGAAGCTATGTTAACATTACAAGGTCCATTGCCAATTATTTCAACGGCGTACAGCTGCTTTCTTCAAATGCTGCCGATCTCGTCGCTGCTACAACGCCGACCGTTGAGTTTATGACATCTAGCGTACCTACCGGAACGGCAATTCCGCTTAATTCCAAGGTGACGCTTGCCACAGCAACAACAGGCGCGAAAATAACTTACAGTTTAAATGGCGGCACTCCTGTAATTAGTACAACAAATTCAGTTGATATTACAGTTGATGCTTTACAAAACGGAAAAGCAACGATTACAGCAACAGCGTCAGACGGCACTTATACAACGGCGACTCAAACTTTTACATATACACAAAGCCAGGTCGCAAAAGTATCCGCAAGCCCAGGGAGTTCTGCAATTAATCCTGCAACACCCATCGCATTATCATCAGCTACGACGGATTCAACAATCATTTATTCGGTATACAGAAATTCCTTTTCTTCCACAGACGGTACTTTGGTGGGTACAGCTAATCAAATCTATACAGCTCCTATCACATTGGATGCCTCTTACTTCCCAGTAAGAATAGCTGCAAAGGCAACGCTTCAAAACTATGTGGACAGTGATCCTGAAAACTTCGCCTATACGGCCAAGAAAGCTATTGGCGGAGAAAAGAACTATTACGGATCACTTCACGCGCATACGATAAACTCGGACGGTCAAGGAACCTTGGAAGAAGCGTATAAATATGCAAGAGATCAGGGCAAATTTGATTTCTTTATCGTAACAGACCACTCCAACTCTTACGATTCCGCAACTTACGACGTTACCAAGGATCAAAACATTAATAATTACAACAAAACCAACGCCCCTTGGCTTGCCGGCAAAAAGGCAGCGCTGGAGGCAGCTACTTCTACATACGTGACCGACTACGGTTATGAGATGACATGGTCCGGCGGCCCAGGACACATGAATACGTTTAACACAACAGGTTTTGTCAGCCGCAACAACGCGACTTTAAATAACAAAACAAATGATGCCGGTCTTCAAACCTATTATCAAATGCTTAAGGGTACGCCGGGCTCCATTTCACAGTTAAATCATCCCGGAGCTACATTCGGTAACTTTGCAAACTTTGGTTATTATGATAATGCGATTGACGATAAAGTTACTCTTGTTGAAGCAGGCAACGGCGAAGGCGCCGTCGGTTCCGGCGGATACTTCCGGTCTGTCGACCAGTTTATTTTGGCTTTAGATAAAGGCTGGCACGTGGCCCCGACAAATAACGGCGATAATCATAAAAAGGGCTGGGGAACATCGAATACCGCTGCGACGGTCGTCTATACGAACGATTTTACATTGAGCGGAATTTATGCGGCACTGCACGACCGTTCGGTATGGTCGACAGAAAACAGGGACTTGGATGTCACCTATCATCTGACCGATGGGACGAACACCTACAGCATGGGCGCTATTTTGAATGCTCCCCCTGCGACCGCAAACATTACGGTAACAGCAACCAATAAAAACCCAGGCACAGCGACGAGTAATATTGCATCGGTTCAGCTGCTAAGCTACGGAGGAAAAATTGTAGATCAGAAGACCTACCCTAGCGGAACCAGCAATGTGAATTACACCTATTCGATGACGGCGCCCTCTGCCGGCTACTACTTCGCGATCGTCACGGACAACCAGGGCTTTGTAGCCGTCACTGCACCGATTTGGCTGGGTTCATCGCCGAAGATCGGAATCACCTCGGTAACCAACAGCACGGTCATGCCTGTTACAACTGAGGCGTTGAATTTAACAACAAATTTCTTCAATAATGAAAGTACACCCGTCACACTTAAGTCTATTTCTTATACCGTAGACGGGGATTCTGCTGCCAACAAAACGTATACTCCTGGCACAACAATCACGTCCTCTGGTGTCGCTGCGCATGTATTCAGCTATACACCGTCGACTACCGGAACCAAAACAGTCACGATCAGCGCCGTGATTACGGTGAACGGTGAAGATAAAACGTATACGACAACCAGCACGATGAAGGTTGTAGATATAAACTCCGTATCGTATGTCGGGCTTGACGCCTCACACGGCAATGAGTACGTCAGCGGAGGAAGTTATCCGGATTCAATGGCCAATATGATGGCTCTCGCGGGCGCAAACAGTGTGAGAGTTGTACAGCTGAAAACGTCAGCGGAATTAATTGACGCTACCAGCAATCCTAAATACAAAATGATCATTTTGAATGCTCCTTCAAGAAAGAGCGTTCCCGCATGGCCGACTCCTGTAAACTACTCGGCGGCGGAAATCGCGGCGTTAAAAGCATTTTCGGAAAACGGTAATACGCTTGTATTCGGAAATATCGCGGACTACGCGGAATCCGCAAACGCGGATCCGGCTTCACCGAAGAAGCATATGGCCGAGCTGCAGAACGACGTCCTGGAGGCCATCGGCTCCACGCTGCGCGAAGGTGACGATGAAGTGCTGGACGATGACAAAAATGGAGGACAACCGTATCGTCTGTATCCGACGGAGTTCAATATGGCTAATCCGTTGCTGAAAGGCGTCGTCGATGGTCAGACCTACAGCCAATATTCAGGCTCAACCATTTACGCTGTAGACCCGGCGACCGGTGAGAGAACCTCAACGCTGCCGACAACGGTGAGCCCGCTTGTGTTTGGCTTCCCAACCGCTTATTCGTCTGAAAACGACAATGACAACTTTGGATATGGGACGACCATGCCTACTTTTCCTTACGTCACAGTCGGAACTTATAAAACGGATAAGGGAATAAGCAATTCACAAGGGCTTTATATACCGAAATATGTAAATCCAAACAGCAAGGTTGCAACTAACCCGGAAGAAAAACTGCTGGCGGCATCTGAAACTGTCACGCATCCGAACGGTAAAACTTCTCTTGTCGTCGTTGCCGGCGGAGCTTTTATGAGTAACTTCGAAATACAAGTAACTTTAGACAATGCAGGGACATTGCCATATGCCAATTACAATTTAATGGATAATCTATATAAAACGGTTAATCCGCTGACGATTACAAGCATTGCCAACGCCAAGAATCTGCCGGATGGGACAGATGTCATCATTGAAGCAACAGCGACAACTGAGGTAAATACCCAGAGCGCAAATCCTGATACAAACAAGGGCTTTTTCGACTCTATTTATGCGCAGGATGCAACGGGCGGTATCAATCTATTCCCGGTTGCCTCAGGCATACTGGAAGGACAAAAGGCAAGGTTTGAAGGTAAGATCACGCATTATCAAGGTGAAGTAGAGTTGACGGTCAGCAAAATGACTGTTGTGGATCCAAGTATCCATAAATTCGCGCCTACTACACTTACGACAGCTGCTTCAATGTCACCCGTGAATACCGGACTTTTGGTGAAAACAGAGGGCGTCGTGTCAGATGTTTATAAAGACAATGACGGAACAATTAATCAATTTACGATTAATGATGGGTCCGGTCCGGCAATTGTATTCATTAACGGATACATTACAAAGGGAACGACGCTTCCGTTCGTTACAGACGGAGCAAGTGTTTCCGTCGTCGGTTTGGCTTCTGTCGGCGAGGTTTCCAGCGATTCGGATATGCACCCGAGACTCAGAGTCAGAGACCGTTCTGAGATCTTGAACGTTTCGTCAACTGTGGACAAATCCGCATTAAAAACAGAAATTACTAATGCGCAGACGCTACTCGGAAGCAGAACGGTAGGTACCGCTAATGGCAATGTATCGCAAGCGGGTCACGATGCGCTCAAAAATGCAATTACAGCAGCCATAGCCGTACAATCGGATGCGAATGCATCGCAAGCCGAAGTAGATGCGCAAGTGCGTGCATTGGCGACAGCAACTCTAACATTTAACGATTCAATTGTTTCAGAAGTACCATTAACGATTAATGGTCTGTCGACGATGAACGTAGGCGAGAGCTCTGTTGCTGAAGCAACATACGGTACTACGAAGTTGGATGCGACATCAGGAGTTATCTTTACGAGCAGCATTACGGCGGTTGCGGAAATCAACAGCACAAGCGGGCAAATCACCGCGATCAGCAAAGGTCAGACTGTGATTACAGCAACATATGGCGTACTTAGCAAAGCATACATTCTAACAGTCAATGCTGTGGCCAGCACGAATGCTAACCTTGCATCGCTGAAGCTGGATAATTCGACCATCAGCCTCACGTCGAACCAAACCGAGTATTCGACTAGCGTGGGCAATAGCGTAATCAGCGCTACAGTAAGTGCAGCAGCAGAAGATGCCAATGCTGTTGTGGAAATCAATGGTGAAGCGGTAAGCAGTAAATTAGTTAATCTGTCTAAGGGCTTGAACACCATCAAGATAATCGTGACAGCTCAAGACGGAACGACAAAGAAGGAATACAAGCTTCAAATCACCAGAGCAGATGACCAGACTAGCAACTCATCTGGCAGCAGTTCCGCTCCTAGCGGTACGCTGATCTCCTCTTCTAACGGAGGAACGGTGAAGGATAACGGTGTGACGATCGTGATTCCAGCCGGAGCGGCAAAAACGGATTTCCGGGTAACGGTTGAGAAAGTAACGAATACCGATGAACTGCTGAAGAACGCTTCTGGCAAGCTTATCGGCGATGTGTTTGAGATCAAGAAAGATTTTGCAGATAATTTCACTGCTAATCTAACGCTTAGTTTGCCGTTTGACCCGGCTAAGGTAGATCTGGCCAAGTTTGACCCAGCAGTCTATTGGTACGATGAGACAGCGAAGAAGTGGAATGCACTCAGCAACCCAAGCGTCGATAAAGACAAGGCGATGGTTAGCGGCAAAGTCAACCACTTCACGAAATTCGCCGTATTCGCAACAGAGAAGAAACCGACGGAGCCAACGAATACCGGTTCTACAGGTAAAGGCACCCTGTCCGATATCGCCGGCCACTGGGCGGAAGCGAATATTCGCGAGCTCATTCAAAGCGGAGCGATCGAGGGCTATCCTAACGGCACCTTCGGACCGGATCGTACGATTACCCGTGCGGAATTTGCATCGATTCTTGTCAAAGCATTCAAGCTTCAAGAGAAGAGCGGCAAAGGTTTTGCCGACACGAACAATCACTGGGCCCGCAAAGCAATTGAAACAGCGGCAGCCTATGGCATCATCTCCGGCTACAGCGACAGCTCGTTTGGACCGGATGATCAAATCACCCGCGAGCAAATGGCGGCGATGATCGTACGTGCAGCCAAGCTGCCTGCAGCAGCGGCAGGCCATACATTCACGGATCGCACAGCGATCTCCGATTGGGCACAAAGCGCCGTTGCTTCTGCATCGGCCAGCCATGTGATCGACGGCTACAGCGACGGTTCATTCAAGCCGCAAGCGAACGCTACGCGTGCTGAAGCTGTTACTGTGATCATGAAATCAATCAAGAAGTAATAGGCAAGCTGAATAAAGTCTCGGATCGCGAGCCTGAAGTTCCTTCATGGAGCGACAGGACGCGGTCCGGGACTTTTTTTCTTTACCATATAATTCTTGCTGAACGGTTCTCACTAAAATTTGTTAATGAAATCTTAATTTGCAGTATATGACGAAATTCTGTAACGTATAAATTGGCTCCTTTTTCCATGGCAAAAAAGCCCTGACAAAAGATGCCGCCAATAGCCGTTCTATCATGCGCCTCGCCAAAAAGCCCGTGATAGCGGCTTTCTTTTTTTATGAGGAAATTCCCCTACCTTCCCTCTTAAACCACGTTTTTGGGATAAACGCACTAATCATGGTATCCCGCTCCGACTAGTTCCGTTAGCGGTCACACTTCAAAAATGAAAATTTTTTACCATTAAACAATAAATGAAATTTTTTTACGCAAATCGTGATATTCGTTAATCACGTATTTACACTCTGTCTTTATAGTCAGAAATAAGAAAACGAACAAGGATGCGGCCTGCTAGTCCGCCATCCCGTCAGGAGGAGCATGAAGATGAATAAACAGTTACAAACGGTGAGTAAGCCTGCAAAGGTCAGTCTGATTCTAGTATCTGCCCTGATGCTCATGACCGCCTGCAGCCAAACGGCCGGCACGGATAAAAACGCAAGCCAAGCTGCGAGCGCCAAACCTGAGGTAACGGCAAAATTCGACGCGGCCGAAACGGCTGACCAGCTGTATGCGAAAGCGAAGGAAGAAGGCAAGCTGATCGTCTACTCGACATCCGGACGTGCCAATGACGCCGCCAACACGTTTATGAAGAAGTATCCAGGCATCAAAGTTGAAGTTAGTAAGGTGAAATCTGACCAGATGATGGACAAGGTGACGAAGGAGCAGGATGCGGGCCAGTTCAATCCGGACGTCATTGTGACGAAGGAAGTCAGCGGCGCAGTATTCGAAGAGATGGTGAAAACAGGCCGCTACGTCAAGTATTTGCCGGAGGATCTAGCGCCAAAGGTAGAAGAGCCGTTCCGTACCCAGGACGAAGCATATGCCAACTACGTCGAGTTCCGCACGATGTTCTACAACACGTCGCACTACAAAGAAGTGCCGGTCAAGAACTGGTGGGATCTCATCACCCCCGAGTTTAAAGGTAAGGTCTATACCGCGGATCCACTGAGTTCGCCGGCGTTCATGGATCTGTTCACGACTATGGTTATTCACAGCGACGACATGGAAGCAGCCTACAAAGAGAAGTTCGGCAAACCGATAGAGCTCCACGGCACAGAAAATGCTGGCTACGAATTTATCAAGCAGCTTTTCGCGAACGGTCTTGTCGTGCTAAAAGGCAGCGACGACGTTCTCGACGCCATCGGCAAAGCGAACAGCGACGCGATCGGCCTAGCCGTATCCGGCGACGTGTCCAAGAACGACGAAAAAGGCTGGACGATCCAGCCGATCTTCGACATCAAGCCGAAAACGTCCGTCCCCGACGCTGGCTACCTGTTCCTGGCGAACAAAGCGCCTCACAGCGCTTCGGCGAAGCTTTTTATCCGCTGGCTGATGGGAGAAACGGATGGCAAAGGCGAAGGCATGGAGCCATTCAACCAAATCGGCTCATGGGTGCCGCGCACCGACGTTACAACGAAAAACCAGCTGACGTTCGAGCAGTTGAAGCTGTGGCCGTTCAACGGCGATGCGCTGTATAAAACGGCACCGAAGGTCAGAGACTTCTGGATCAAGCAAAAGTAAGCAATAGCAATTCTCACCAAGGGTGGAGAGCACTTTGACGAACAGACCGAAGACGACATATCGTCTTGCCCGATTCAAGTATCAAGTACTGGACCGACTCAGGAATCCCGTGTATGTGATCGGGATTCCTTCCCTTCTATTTCTAGCCTATATGATCATTTGGCCGGTCGTGAAGCTGCTGTCGACCACGTTCGTCTGGCGCACGCAAGATTTGCGCTTAACACCGGAGGCAAATCCCGGCCATTTTACGCTATATCACTGGGTTCGTGTGCTGGCCAGCGATATGAGCCCCTCCTTGTTTTACAAGCCGGTGCTGCATTCGCTTGGCGTCGGGATCGCTGTCTCGATTCTGTCCTTGCTGCTCGGTTGCCTGCTCGCCTGGTTCGCGACGCGCACGGATATGCCGCTCAAACGGACGATTTCGTTTCTCATCGTGATTCCGTATTTGCTGCCGAACTGGATTTTGTCGCGGGCATGGCTCATTTTCTTCAAAAATAAACTAATTGGCGGTACGCCGGGCATTCTGCAGTCCTTGTTCCACCTGTCCCCCCCGGACTGGATCTCGTACGGGTTTGTGCCTATCGTGCTAACGATTACTGTGCATGACAGCGTGTTTGTGTTTCTGATCGTCGGCAGCGCGCTCAGCTCGATGAACGGCCAGCTGGAGGAAGCGGCGAGCCTGACAGGTGCCGGAAGGTTTAGGGTGCTGCGGCGCATTGTGTTTCCGCTGGTCATGCCGGCAATGCTGTCGGCGTTTATTCTTATTTTTACTAAAGCGATCTCCTCCTACGGGGTCCCTGCCATGCTCGGGACGCCGGTTCATTTTGATATGATCTCGACGATGCTCTATTCCAGCATGCGATCCCGCCTCACGACCGAGGCGAACGTGCTCAGCCTGATTCTCATGGCGATCACCATGCTGACGATCTACCTGAATCAACGTGTCATCGGCCGGAGCCGCAGCTTCGTGACGGTCACCGGCAAAGCCGCCTCGCAAACACTCACTGCCTTGGGGCGGTTCCGCTGGCCTGTCGCAAGCGTTCTGACCGGACTGCTGGCCGTCGTTGCTGTCGTGCCGCTGCTCATCTTGTTGCTGCAGACATTCATGCTCAAAGAAGGTTCATACAGCCTGAGCAACTTGACCATGCATTACTGGTGGGGAGAGTCCGATCCGGCGATTAACACCGGGGAAAAAGGCGCCATGCGCAACGACATTTTCCTGCTCGCCCTGAAAAACTCGGTCACAATTGCCGGCATTTCATCCGTCCTTGCTGCAGTGGCGGGCCTATTTCTCGGCTACGTCGTAGCCCGGGGACGCAACGGCTGGCTCGGCCGCGCCGTCGATCAAGTCTCGTTCCTGCCGTATCTCATTCCCGGCATCTCTCTGGCAGCGATGTATATTACGATGTTCGCCAAGCCGACGCTTTTTATCCCGGCGCTTTATGGCACGATCGGCATTCTGGTCGTAATAACCGTGGTGAAGGAGCTGCCGTTTACACTCAAAGCGGGCAGCGCCGCCATTATGCAGATCAGTCCGGAGCTGGAGGAAGCCGCGCAGAGCAGTGGGGCGTCTTGGTTTACCCGGTTTCGCCGGATCTTGCTGCCGCTCACCCGCAAAAGCCTGGTCTCCGTCTTCCTCCTTGTCTTCATCGGGGCGATGAAGGAGATGGAGTTGATCATTTTGTTGGTAACGCCGCGCACGGAAACACTCACCACGCTTACGTTTTACTATGCGGAAAAAGGGTATGAACAGCTGACTAACGTCGTGCTCATGATCATTATCGCGATCGTTATCTTGGTATATCTGCTCGCGGTACGGCTCGGCAAAGCAGATTTGACGCAAGGAATAGGAGGAAGTTCATGAATGCCATCGAAATCAACAATATCACGGTGTCTATTCGTCATAAGCAGGTGCTGCAAGGGATTGATTTAACGATCCCCAAAGGAGAGTTCATGACCTTTCTCGGACCTTCCGGCTGCGGCAAAACGACGCTGCTGCGCACGATTGCCGGCTTGCAGCGGGCTGAATCGGGCTCGCTTCGCATCGGCGGCAAAGAGGCGGCCAACGGCGAGACCGGGCTGCACGTGGAGGCTGCGCGCAGGGGCGTCAGCCTCGTGTTCCAAAGCTATGCGCTCTGGCCGCATATGACTGTGTTTGAGAACGTCGCCTTTGGCCTCCAAGTACAGAAGCTGCCGAAGGCCGAAATCAAGACGCGCGTGCAGAACGCTCTTGCCAAGATGCGCATCTCCGAGCTGGGGGATCGATATCCTGGCCAGCTGTCGGGCGGCCAGCAGCAGCGCGTCGCCATTGCCCGCGCGATTGTTACCGAGCCGGAGATTTTACTGCTTGACGAGCCGCTGTCCAATCTCGATGCGAAGCTGCGCATCGAAATGCGCGCGGAGCTGAAGCGGCTGCATCATGAGCTGCATACGACGATTGTCTATGTCACGCATGACCAGCAGGAAGCGATGACGATGTCGACGCAGGTCGCGGTATTTTTCGGCGGACGCATTGTGCAAGTGGATAAGCCGCGGAAGCTGTACGGACAGCCGCGTACGCTGGAGGTCGCGGAATTCATCGGGAATGCGGGCAATGGGATGAATTTTATCGAAGGAACGTTTGCGGGAGTTTCTGGAAAGACATGTCTGCAAACTGCAATCGGCACCTTCGGCATCGAGGGCTTGGCAGCCGGCGAAGGCGAGTTCGTCGTGACGGTGAAGCCGGAGGACATTCGTCTGTCCGACAAGAAGGAACCCGGCAGCCTGCAGGTTGAAGTCGAAGCGGTTTTCCCGTCTGGCGCGGAGACGCTTCTGCAGCTCCGGGTAGGCGAAGGGCAAACGCTCATGGCTCGTATGATGGGCGAGACTGACTACGAAGCCGGGAATAAGCTGTACGCCGCTTTGCGGCCGGAACGCATAAATGTGTACGAGAAGCGCACCGGAAAGCGGCTGGATGTCCCGATTATTTTTATACAACAATTGGAGGAACTACAGAATGAAAATCGATTTTCATATTCACGTTAAACTTTCCAAAAAAACGAACTTCAGCTTGGAGCACTTCTACAGCATGATTGATGAAGCGAAGGCAAACGGCTTGGACGCGATTACATTGACCGAGCATTTTAATACGCATCGATTTGAGGACGTATACGGGACGCTGGATGTGACTTTCCCTTGCAACAATCACTACTATAATATTGACGGCTTTAAAGTGTTCACGGGCATGGAGGTCGATGTGGCGGAAGGCGGCCATATTCTTGTCAGCGGACCGAAAGATAAGCTGTTGGAAGTGCGTGCAGCGCTGGAGAACCATACGACGGCTGAAAGCTTTATTCCACTTCAAAAGCTGTTCGAGCTCTGCGAGCCGCGCGGCATGATGGTTATCGGCGGACATCCGTTCCGGGCGTCGAATTCGCTTTATACAATCGACAAGGCTTTACTGAGCCGGTTTGACGCGTTCGACCTCAACGGCAAAGACCTGCACGAGATCGGCATTCAGGAAAATATCGCGAAGGTGCTGAATCTTGGCGACGAGCTCGGCGTGCCGGTGGTGGCGGGCAGCGATGCGCATCAAATGTTCCAGGTCGGTTGCGTGTATAATGAATTTAACGGACAGTTCGAAACCGTCGAGGAGCTGAAAAGGGCGATTCGCGACCGCGCCTACAAGCGGGTCATTTCGCCTTCGCTGAACCTTCAAGTACGGGCGGCGAACCTTGTAAAGAAGCTGCTGAAGAAAAAAACGGAGGTCGTTTAGTCCGCCAACTTTTTCAAGAATGGATGAGCTCGGGATGGATTTAAACTTTGCCAATCATAAATTATCGCGTGCCCACCAGCGAATCGCGGATTATATCAGCAAGCACGTGAATGAGATCCCGTACTTGGTGGAGGAAGACTTGGCGAAGGCATGCCAAGTGAGCATTTCGACGGTCTCCCGTTTTTGGGGGGAGATCGGGATGCGCAGCCTGAAGGACTTCCGCCAGCATGTCAAAGACGACATGCAGCAGTCGCCGGCCCGCAAGCTGCAGTCCGCATTCGACAAGTGGAGTCCGGACGCGGGGGCTGCGGCAGGCCTCCTCTCCGGCGCGGATTACCTGCAGCAGTCCGCAGAGCGGCTGGAGCAGGCTGAATTCGACCGCGCGGCGAGCCTGCTCAGCGCAGCCGGCACGGTACACATTTACGCGCCGGGGTCAGCGGAGTGCTTGGCGGCGCTGATGGATTTCCGGCTAACGCGCTTCGGCGTGCGCGTGAGCCGGCTGGAGCGCGGCGGGCATGAGCTGTTCGACAGCCTGCTGGCCGTCAAAGCATGCGATGTCATCGTCATCTTCGGCTTCGTGTCGGAATCGCCGGAAATGAAGGTGCTGTTCGATTTTGCCGCGTCGCGGGGCTGCCGGACGCTCTTGGTCACCGACTTGGCCGTCAGCCCGATGCGTAACAAAGCGGATATTGCGCTGTATACGGCGCGCGGCCAACTGTGGGAGTTTCACTCGATGATCGCGCCCATTGCAATGATCGAGGCGCTCATCGTCACCATCGGGAAGCTGCGCGAGCAGGAGGCCATGGCCGGCAGCGAAGAACTGCACCGCCTGCGCAAACAGTACGAGAAGTGGCTGCCTAAGCGGGTTTAAGGAGATCGGTGATACCTATGGACCGTTTGACTTGACAATGATGGAGTGTAGGCAGCAATTGGCTTGTTCCAAAGCAGTAAACAAACATGATTTCTGCTATAATGAGTAGTAAATTATGGGTTGGCAGAAGAGGTGATCGAGTGAGAATTTCGTTAAAACAAATGATCGTTATGTTTTCTATAGCAACTGTGCTTTCCGGTTGTGGTGCTACAAAAGAGGCTTCACATGGAAATACACATGCCAATGGTGATATTCAAGAGAAAACAAAATCAGCAGATGTTCTGCCTGCCTTCTTAAAATCGCAAAACGAGCAAATTCGTTTGGTGTATGAAGCAGCAGGGAAGGCAACGGAAATTTTGAAATGGATGCCATGTTACTGCGGGTGCGGTGATAGCGCCGGACATACCAGCAATATGAACTGTTTTATAAAGGAAGTAAATGCAGATGGTTCCGTTGTGTGGGACGACCATGGTACCCGTTGCGGAGTATGCTTGCAGATTGCCGCTCAGTCGATCAAAATGAAGCAGGAAGGTAAGACGTTAAAAGAAATTCGTGAAACAATCGATAATGCTTACAAAAAAGGTTATGCAAATCCGACAAAGACGCCAATGCCTGCTTAGAATAAGTTATACTCAATAATCAGGAAAAATGAATTGTAAAATGAACAAAGAAGTTAAGCGGCGTGGATCTGCTTAGCTTCTTTGCGTTGTGCGTCCGTGGTCGAAGTAAGGGGAAATTCCCCTGTAATTTGACTGCTGAAGCTTGTCCGAGCCATGTAGCCGGAAAACCTCCCTCTATTTACACCGCTTTCATGAGAATTCACTAAATCCGGTCACATTAATGGGAGGTTTTCCTTCTATATGTTCTGCGAGGTACTCCTTCGAGCAATTTAGATGGAGAATTTCCAGTTTGCTGCCTCCATGTCCCAAATCCATGAACATTTTTGTCATGCGAGCAAGCAATAACCCCAAAAATATCAATGAAAAGGGATCTCTCACTAGTGTAAGATGAAATTGAAATAAATTCCAATTAAAGAAGTTAAAGATAGTTCATTTATCCCCGCACCATGATGCTCACTCTCCGCAAGTCAGTCAAGAACCGCACACACAAGTCAGTTTAATCCTTTACCTTGCAATTATTTAACAGTCTGTTTCTAATCGCCTAATTATTTTCTTGCGGTCAATTTTCAAAGTAACGATTGAAATTCGTATCAAGAAATGGGAGGAAGATGATGATGAAGCATTCTATCGTTGTTCCGGTCAATCAGGATTTTAACATTCTAACGTTATTTACAGAATCCCTTATGAAGAGCATTTGTCCTTCGACTCAAATTATTTTCATCAACGATGGTTCCGGCCAAAAGGTTCAAGACCTTCTGGAACGGTTGCAGCGGGAAGCGCCCGCCGGGGTAGCGGTCGAAATTATTCGTCATGAGTACCCAAGGGGGTGTGCGGTTTCAATTAACGAAGCGTTGTCCACCGTAGCTGGCGACTACATTTATTTCCTAGATTCCGATATTATTCTTAATCCGAAATTCCAAGAACAGATGGAGACAACGCTTAACAGCAGCCCTGCGATAGGGATGGCCGGAGGGGTGCTGCTCTACCCGCAGACGGGAGGCATTCAGCACTGTGGCATTACATTTGCGGATACGATCGGACGGCATTTGTTCTTGAATGCGACGTTGGAAGATATTCCGCAGGAAATATTCAACGTACAGATGGTTGTATTTGCGATGTTCGCGATGAAGCGAGAAGTTTTCGAGAAAGTTGGTTATCTGGACGAAAAATTTTTCAACGGTTATGAAGATTTCGATTACCAGATGAGGGCGAAGGCGGCCGGTTATTCCACCGTGATTAATCCTGAGATTCGCGCTTATCACTGGGAAAGAAGCAGCGGCATTCATCGAAGTTTCAATCGCAAGAACAACTTGGCGAGATTTTGGAAAAAGTGGGGAAATGACATCCAAAGCGATATCTGGGACTTTACGTTTGCCAATTTGAAAAGCCGGCTTTCCTCCAGCAAATTAAAACAGGGATTGACCTTTACCGGAATTGACTTGGCAGAGGTGCGCAGCGATGCGGATGCGTTCTGGGATCATCTGCGCAAATCGGGGCTGGTCTCATTGACGGATGTGTACGATTATTCAAGCCGCTTTCAGTCCAATGGCGCGATCTGGCTCCCGCAAGTGTTGGGCAAGGAGTTGATTCATTCTTCGTCAAGACTGTTGTTTCTGGTGGACAATTTCACTCGTTTGCTCGACAACCGGTATTGGATTGAGATACGCCGCAATGTCTCGTCTGAGGATCTGATCATTGATTTATACGGCAATGTAGTTATGATCAACCAAATCTATGAAAGCTGCTGGCCAGGGACGAAGGTTCGATAGTCAGGGGGTGAATGATGAGAGAGACCGCACAAGAGTTGAATTTTACGAAGAGTCTGGAATGGCTGGAAGAAGCTTCTGCTATTATTCCCGGAGGCTGCAGCACGCTTGCCAAAAGTCCTGATCGGTTGTTTCCGGGTTATACGGCAATAAGCTGTATGGAAGCGAAGGGTTCGCGATTTACGGATCTGGATGGTCATGTATGGTTGGATTGCGAGATGGCAATGGGGACGGTGTCCTGGGGGCATGCCCGGGAAGAAGTTAATGATGCAATTATTAGGCAGTTGGCCAAAGGAACGAGCTTCTCGACGGCATCAGATTTGGAGCTGGAAGCGGCGAAGAGGTTGTTGAAGCGATTTGGGGGGCGCTACAAGTCGTTGAAGTTTGCGAAAGGAGGAGCAGACGTCGTCAGCGCCGCAGTACGTGCTGCCAGAGCCTATAGCGGCAAGTCAAAGGCTATTGCAACGGCCTATCATGGTTGGCACGATTGGTCGGCATTTGGATATTACGGACAAAACGCCGCAGCGCTGGGCATACCGGTTTCGATTCGAGGCACGACAAATTGGGTGGACAGCGGCGCAGACGCCATCATGGATGTACTGGCTTCGGAGGCCGATGATATTGCCTGTGTCGTGCTCTGTCCGAACGAGTGGGAGAAGGAAGACCTGCGTAAGGTTGTAACTGACTGTCGTCATCGGAAGGTAACCGTTATCTTCGATGAAGTCACTTCTGGCATACGAATGGGGAAACAGGCAACGGCAGGCGAATACGATATTTGGCCTGACATTCTCTGCCTGTCCAAAGGAATGGCAAACGGGCTGCCTCTAGCTGTCATTATGGGCGGCGACCCGTGGATGCCGCTGCTTTCAGACGTAAAGTTCAGCTCTGCCCATGCCAGCGAAGCGATTGCTTTTGCCGCACTTATCGCTTGCGAGCAATTGATGGAGCAAGCCCCGGACTGGCCGAGCTGGCGAGACAACACAGCTTGCATGATCAGGCGGCTGAAAGAGCTGATCGTGTCGCTCGGATTGCATGATCTCGAGCTGCAAGGGACTTACGCAAGCTTTTGTATACGTCAGCCCAACGCTCCACATTTTTACCAGGATCCGTTTCGCGAGTTTTTGGTCAAGCGTCTGGCGGCAGATGGGATTTTCAGCAAAGGTTATTTCGTGTTTTCCGACTGCCATACGAAAGACGATCTGGATCGCGTCCAGCTGTCGATTGAGTCTGCATTGCGATTATGGAGCGAAGGGAACGTAGCTCTAACGAATGATCAAAGGAGGCACGAAGGATGAAGGCACTGGTATACACAGCTCCCAAAACCGTAGAGCTGATCGAGATGGATCAGCCAGTCATTCAATCAGCGACACAGGTGAAAGTAAAGATTTACGGTTCAGGCATTTGCGGTACGGATTTAAACGTAATCAAGGGGAAGATTTTCGCGAATGCAGGAACGGTTATCGGACATGAAGGTGTTGGCACGGTGGTTGAGGTAGGCGAAAGGGTGCGGAGCGTTCGCGTAGGCGACCGCGTGATCATTGATCCGACGCAAGCTTGCGGCGTGTGCCACTTCTGCCGATTGAGTCAATTCTGTTATTGTGAAAACTTCGAAGAGCATCAGGTAGGGATGACGATTCACGGCACTTTCGCTGAATACTATGTCGGAGAAGAGAAATACATGTACAAAATACCGGATACGATGAGCTGGGAAACGGCTATGCTGATCGAACCGCTCGGCTGTGTGCTCAATACGTTTCTTAAAGCCAATATCAAGCCCAGCGACGCGGTGCTCGTCCTCGGCTCCGGAGCGATCGGATCATTGTGCCAGCTTGTCAGCAAACGTCTGGGTCGTCTGACAGTCGGGACTGAGCCGGATGACTACCGCCGCAGCTTTGCAAGCGGGATTGCCGATCATGTGTTCCATCCTGCGGAGATGTCCGTTGAATCGGTCCTGGCTGTGAACCATCACCGCAAGTTTGATATCGTCGTTGATGCCGTGGGCAATCAACTGCATACGGCGCTTGCGTACATCGGAAAAGGCGGGCGGATCATCCCCATGGGCTACAACGAACAGTATGAGGTTTCCATTCGTCCTACGGATTTCATCAATAACGGGGTGAACGTGATCGGTCAAGTTGCCGTTCATCAAATTGTAGGCATGGCGCTTCAGTTCGCCCAAAGTATGCCTGAGCTGGAACGAATGATCACGTCCAGGGTGGCGTTGGAGCAATATGAGCAGGCCTTCAACGAAACGATGGGCTACCACATGCGTACGGGCGAACCGCGTCCCATGAGCTCCGTTAAAACAATTTTAGTATGTTAAGGTGAATCTATGAACTTTGCAAAGTTTCGCCAGCTCCCCGACAATCCGCGCTATTCCATTTGGCTGGAGCCGTTGTGGGCGATTCCTGGCACGATCGTTTTGTTCTACGCCCCCTTGTATATGAAGGGGGCAGGTTTGAGCGATATTCAGATCGGGATCCTCAACTCGGTTAATTTGTACTTCTCTTTCGTCTTTCAGATGTTTGCGGGAGCTGTTACGAACAAATGGGGCAGGAAACGGACGACACTTTTCTTTGACCTGATATCTTGGAGTATCCCGATGTTTATTTGGGCATTTTCAAACAATTTCTGGCTGTTCCTTATCGCGTACTTGCTGAACGCAAGCTCAAAATTCGTCACGGTCGCGTTCAACCTGCTGATCATAGAGGATGTGGATGAGAAGCAGCGGTCTCTTGTATTTGCCATTATGAATATGATTATCATATCGGCAGGCGTGCTGGCTCCTCTCGCGGGAGGAGTTATTCACAAATATGGCATTATGCCGACGATAAGTGTCGTTTATTTCATCGGCGGCATCAGTATGACGGTGCTGTTCGTCGTTCGGAATTACTTGACGAAAGAGACCGAGGCCGGCAAAGTGATGATTCAAACGCATAGCGATACCCATATCGTTCGCGGAGTTTTGCAAAGCTTCCGCTTATTCGGTCAATCGCTGCGCAATCGACAGATGCTGCCGATTATTCTGATAACGGTTATTTCGAATATCGTCCTGCAGCTGAACTTTTTTCAGGTTATTTATTTGAAGGAACAGCTTGGCTTCGGCGACAGGATGATCTCGTGGATCCCTTTCATTACGGCAGTAACGACGATACTTGTGTACAGCGCGGTCATGCCGCGATTGAAAGAACGAAATGAAGCATCGTATGTCAAGCTGTCGTTAGCCGTATGTACAGTTGGGGCGCTGCTGTTTCTGTCTATTCCCGCCGGCAGCTCGCTAATGCTCATTATTGTTACAACCGTGCTTGCTGCAGGAACTTTTCTGCTTTTAACGTTCAGGGACTCCCTGCTCATGAACAAACTTGGCCATTACGACAAAGCGGATTTATATTCCTCCATCCAGGTCGTTATGTCCATTGTAGCGATTCCATGGGGGTACATCTCGGGGCTCGTTTATAACTTCAAGCCTTCGTTGTTGTTCGTTATTATTTTTATCGGCTATGCCAGCTTATTCGCGTTGGCGTATCCCATAGGCAATGGGTCCGGCAAGCCTACTAAGCAATCATTAACGATGGGAGAAGAGAGATGATTCCAAATTTATTTGGGGAAGACACAAGAAAGAAGCTTGAATGGCTCAATCCGCCGGAACAATATCAGTTTACGGAGGATGGCAGACTGGCTGTTGAAGCTCCGTCCAAATCCGATTTTTTTCAAGATCCGGCAGGCAAACACTATGCCGATTCTGCGCCGTTCCTGTATTGGTCTGCGGGAGATTCCTTTGAACTAACGACCAGGCTGCGTGTCGATATGCGGCATATCTATGATTCCGGTTGTTTAATGATTATGGTGGACGAGCGGAACTGGGCCAAGCTGTGCTTTGAATTCAACGGTCAGCATGCGATTATTGTGTCTGTCGTTACGAGGGACGGCATATCCGACGATTGCAATTCGGAGCGTGTCGCCGTAGAGAATCCTTACTTGCGCATTATTAAGCAAAACGAATGTATAACTTTTTCCTATTCGCCGGACGGCGCTAATTGGACGCTCGTTCGATACTTCGGCATGCAGAACTCCGCGGAATGCCGGGCGGGAGTTGTGGCGCAGTCGCCGCAAGGAGCAGGCTGTCCGGTGGAGTTCGAATATTTGACGTATAAAGCGGCGCATACCGAAAGCCGCTTTTAAACGATGATAGAACGGGGGGGACATAATATGTTGAAAGCCGCTATATTTGATTTCGATGGCTTGCTGCTAGATACGGAAACACCGTGGTACCGTGTTTTCAAAGAAGTGTACGCCTCGTATGCCTTGGACCTGCCGCTGGCGCTATGGGCTCGCCATGTCGGCACTTCTTTTGAAACATTCAATCCTTACGAATATCTCAAAGAGCATGCGAAGGAGCCGATAGACCTTGAGCAAATAAAGTCTCTTTTGCAAATGAGATATGAGCTTCGCATGGAGAATGCCCAATTGAGACCAGGCGTGCTGAAGATTTTGCATAAGACGCGTGAATGCGGAATGAAGATCGCCGTTGCATCCAGCTCGACTCATGACTGGGTGAGCGGTTATTTGAAATCGTTCGGGATGTACTCGCTTTTCGATGAGGTGGTCACAGCGGACGATGTGAAGAAAGTGAAGCCGGACCCCGAGCTATACAAGCTGGCGATGCACAAATTAGGCGTGAACTCATTTGAAACGATCGCTTTTGAAGATTCGCCTAATGGGTTAAAGGCGGCCAATGCGGCAGGTATCCGCTGCATCATCGTACCCAATGAAGTTACGAAAGGCCTGGATTTCCCGCCTTATGAGAGAAGGCTTAATTCCCTGCTCGAATTTGATATCGATCAATTCTTGTTCGAAAACGGGTTGTCTGATCCGGCTTAAGCGCACGTATGTCACACACCTGGACGAATCATAACGCCGATTCTTCCGGGTTATTTTTTTCGACTCAACAAAATTTATCAATGGAAAGCACAAAAATTGTCATGTGAAAGCGTGTCCAATCTCTCTAGAATTAGGCTTACAAAAGAATGATCTAAGGGGTATACCTAGTCATTACTACATCATAGATCAAGGAATGAGGGTAGCACATGAGTAACATGATGCAAAAGAGAGTGCTTGTTTTTTCTTTTCTGGCGTTGCCGGTCGGATTACTGCTGTTGTTTCTGATTTACCCTACAGTGAAGCTGTTTGAATACAGTATGACTGATTGGAACGGGATCAGCAGGGAGCTTCATTTTGTAGGATTCGACAATTATTTGAAAGCGCTCAAAATGTCGCAAGTTTGGCAATCGCTTTCGAACAACTGGCTTTATTTTATCATCCATGCATTGCTGATTCCGTTTGAGATTTTATTAGCGGTTATGTTGAATGCCAAAATGAGAGCCAGTGAATTTTTCCGCTCTATCATTCTTTTGCCTTACATTATCAACGGCGTAGCTGTCGCTTACATTTTCAGCTATTTGTACAACCCGGTGAACGGTCCGATCAACGAGCTTTTAACAGCCGTCGGCTTGGAAAGTTGGATTCATAACTGGCTTAGCGATGTGAAAATTGTGAACTATTCGCTCGTTGCGATCTCGCTATGGCGATTTGCAGGTTTTCATATCATCCTATTCCTGGCCGGCGTTCAGTCCATTCCGAACGATTTGTATGAAGCCGCAACCATTGACGGAGCTAGTAAAATGCAGCAGGTTCGATATATCGTTCTGCCGGGCATTCGCCGTGTCATTGAAATTATTTTGTTCTTGAATATCCGGGGAGCCCTCCAAGTATTTGATATTCCTTTTCTCGTTACGCAAGGCGGTCCGGGAACTTCAAGCAGTACGTTTACGATTTTCACGATCAATACAGCATTTAAGTTCAATAGTTACGGTCTGGCATCGGCAATGGCTATTATTCTGATGGTGATGATCATCGCATTCAGTTTCATTCAAAACTTGTTGATCCGTGAGAAGGGAGAAAAATCATCATGAGCCTGTCCCAAACAGAAGTTGCCATCAAACCGAGCAAGCTGGAAAAGGCAGGAGTTCTCTCCTTCCTCGGTAAAACGCTTTATTACGTCATTCTAACGATCGTTACGTTAATTATTTTCGTGCCGCTGCTTGTCGTTGTTTTCGCAGCTTTCAAAACATCGCCGGAACTCGCGGCTACATCCCCATTTTCGCTGCCGAAGAGCTGGTCGTTCCACAATTTCGCTGTCGCATTCGAGAAAGCGAATATGCTGGTAGGACTCATTAACTCGCTTAGCGTTACGGTGTCCAGCGTAATCATTAATGCGATTCTCGGAGCTATGACAGCCTTCGTATTGAATCGATTTAATTTCCGCTTCAAGAAAACGATCTTTATTTTATTCATTGTGGCATCCGTCGTACCTGCGTACACCACGGAAGTAGCCCGTTTTCAGACCATTAAGTCATTAGGGTTGTATAACACGCTGTTCGCGCCGCTCATCATTTATGCCGGTACGGATTTAATGCAAATTTTCATTTACTTGCAGTTCATTGAGAAAATATCCAAGCAATTGGATGAAAGCGCGCTGCTGGATGGCGCCTCATATTTCCGGATTTTCCGTTCGATTCTTTTCCCGCTCTTGCTTCCGGCAACGGCTACCTTGGCGATTATTAAAGCCGTTGACATTATGAACGATATGTACATTCCTTATCTATACATGCCATCTAAGAAGCTAAGCACGCTATCAACCGCTTTGATGACGTTTGTAGGCGAGCGGGCGACCTATTGGAATGAGCTTTCAGCCGCTATTATTTTGGTCATGCTTCCAACCATTGTGATCTATTTAGTCTTGCGCAAATTTATTTTTGCCGGATTAATGGACGGAGCGATGAAAGAGTAGAGCGGTTCGATTATTCAAACTTGGGGGTAAATCCAATGATTAATGACAAACTGCCATACATTTATTATGGCGGCGATTATAATCCTGACCAATGGCCTGAAGAAGTGTGGCAAGAAGATATGAGACTGTTCAAATTGGCAGGCATTAACATCGTAACGCTGCCCGTTTTCAGTTGGGCGAAGCTGCAGCCCTCGGAGGACACTTACGATTTTGAATGGCTGGATAAAATCATTGACACAGTCTCTAAGGAAGGCATCTATCTGTGCTTGGCTACATCGACTGCGGCCCAGCCTGCCTGGATGTCGCGGCTGTATCCGGAAGTGCTTCCCGTCGATATCGACGGGAGGAAGCGAACGCACGGCTCCCGCGTCAACTTCTGTCCGAACAGCAGCGTTTACCGGATGTACGCTCAGCGTTTAGCGGCCAAAATGGCGGAGCGCTACGGGCATCACCCGTCATTGCTTGTTTGGCATATCGGCAACGAATACGGTCCGCATTGTTATTGCGATACTTGCGCTTCGGCGTTCCGAGCTTGGCTGCAAAATAAATACGGCACCCTTGAAGTCGTGAATCAGGTGTGGAATATGAGTTTCTGGTCTCATACCGTATATGAGTGGGACGATATCGTACCGCCTACGAATTTGAACGGAAACAATAAATGCTTCCAAGGTATCGCACTGGATTATAAGAGATTTATGTCAGATGCTATCCTGGCTTGTTACCAATGTGAGTATGACACGATTAAAGCGATCACGCCGGATATCAAAATCACATCGAATATATGGGGGCTATTCAACGGTTTGGATTTAAAGAAATGGGCCGAGCACATGGATGTTGTATCCTGGGACAGTTATCCTCAAATGAACGAGCCGATGAGCAATGTGGCGATGAGGCACGATTACATGAGAGGACTGAAGGACGGACAACCTTTCATGCTGATGGAGCAAACGCCAAGCCAGCAAAACTGGCAGCCCTACAATAGCCTCAAAAGGCCTGGCGTTATGCGTCTTTGGAGTTACCAAGCCATCGCTCACGGAGCGGATACGGTGATGTTTTTCCAATTGCGCCGTTCTGTCGGCGCATGCGAAAAGTACCACGGCGCTTTGATCGCTCACGCAGGCCATGAGCACACCAGGGTATTCAGAGAATGTACGCAGCTGGGACAAGAGCTGCTGTCGCTCGGAGATACGCTTCTCGATTCCGTAACAGAGTCCAAAGTAGCGCTGCTTTTTGATATTGATACTTGGAATGCCGTGGAAATGACCAGCGGCCCCAACGTTGATCTCGATTATCTCAAGCAAGCCCAGAAATACTACAAAGCGTTCTACGATCTCAACGTTAGTATAGATGTCATTAGCCCGCTTAGTGATTTTTCCAAGTATGAGTTAATCATCGCACCTGTCATGTATATGATGAAACCCGGCGTGAGCGAACGACTGAAGTCGTTTGTGAAGCAAGGGGGGACGTTCGTCACTTCGTTCTTCAGCGGGATTGTGAATGAGAACGATCTTGTGACGCTTGGCGGCTATCCGGGCGAGCTGCGCGATCTGCTAGGCATTTGGGTTGAGGAAATAGATTCGCTACAGCCGGAAATGACCAATGCCATTATCATGCAGGATTCGTTCGGAAAACTCCACGGCGAATATGAATGCGGACTATTATGCGATTTGCTTCACCTGGAGGGAGCAGAGGCGCTCGGCGTCTATGGACGCGATTTTTACGCGGGCATGCCCGCGGTCACCCTGAATAAATTCGGGCAAGGGGAAGCGTATTATGTGGCGACAGACCCTGATTCGAGATTTTTGGAGGCGTTCGGTCAAACGCTGTGTGAGCGACTGAATTTGATTCCAGCTCATCGGGCTCCTTACGGGGTCGAAATCAGGAGCAGACAGAAGGGCGGCAAAACGTACACCTTTGTCTTGAATCATAATGCTTACGAATCAGCGATTCTATTAGATGAGGGACCCTATGAGGACTTATTGTCTAAACGAGTCTACGAACGTACATTGGTGCTGGAGCCGCATGGGGTAGCGATTTTAGAAGTTTTGGACAAGGAATAAGCAGAACGATTAGGCAGCAATCTTTGGGGGAAGGCAGAGATGCCTTCTCTCGTCATAAACACCCGTGGCACGCATGGATGGTATGTTTTGGCTGATTGACGAAGTCAAATTTTAATTTTACAATGGCGGTAGATTATGTCGAATCTTGCAAAATAACGAGCTTCATTTGATGAAAGCGCAACTACTTTGTCACAAATTCCCTTGTGCCCCAGTTTCTGCTTCAGATAGGCGAATGTAGCATCTCATTATGAGAGTGGGGGACATTACAATGAGGATTTTCCAAAAAAGATGGCCAATTACTTCGATTTTGTACGGCATGTTCTTTTTTGTCATTGTTATGCCTATTGTGTTGGTTGCTTCCTTGTCATTGAGAGCTTATACAGATATTTTGCTGGCTAACATCACCTCGCGCACGATGCAAACCTTGGAGCAAGTCTCTTATTCCATCGATCAGGAAAAAAGCAGATATATAAGAACCATTGCCGCCATTGCCACGGATAACAATTTGATATCCCTTGCCACTTCCTTTCACCGCAGCACAGAATCCAAAGACCTATTCTACAACTCTTTCCAACTGGAAAATCAATTGAAAAATTATTTACACGATATGCCTGACGTCGTTTCGGCGATGTTCGTCTACCGCAACGGGGGCGCCTACTTTTTCGAGGGAACGCATTTTCATAACATTGACACACGGATCAACGAAGAGTTATTAAAGCGAACGCCTCTTTACCAGAAAGCCCTGCAGAATCAAGGACGGGTACTTTTGTTTGGTTCCGAAGAGAATGTGTTGATCGAATCGAATGATAAATTTATTTTATCCGCCGCGATAGCTCCTCAGTCTGAAAGGTCATTCAGCGATGTAGAGATGATCTATTTTGTCATACAAGCCAAATCTTTCGAGAACCTGGCGGAGTCTACTTCCAACCAAATCGGAAGCTTCATTATTCTGGACGGAAACGGAAGCATTATGCTTGACACCAGCAAAGATAAAAATAAAAACATCGAAAAACAAACTATCCAGCAAGTCCAGGATAAGAGAGACGGCAACTTTAAAACGAACGTTAACGGTGAGGAGATGTTTGTTACCTTTCTCACCATGGATCGAACGGATTGGAAAATCGTCTACATGACGGATTACGATCAGATGACGGCCGAGGTCAGACAAATTTATAGGTTCATTATGAACGTATCGGCGGCAGGGCTGGTCCTATTTTTAGTTGTGTCCTTCTTCCTTGTAAGAAGCATCGTCGGTCCTATCAAATCTTTAATCTATCAAATGAATAAGATGAAAAGCGGTTCTTTGCATGTGGATCTGGAACTTTCCGGCCCTCTTGAGGTGTATTCCTTAGGAAAAACGTTTCAAAGCATGATTGTACGCATTAAGGAGCTTATCGTCGAGAAGCAGGAACAAGAAAAGCTAAAAAACCGTGCGGAAATCGATGCGCTGCAATCTCAAATTAATCCTCATTTTTTGGTGAACACGCTAAATGCGATCAAAATCATGGCGATGCTGTCGAAAGCCACCAATCTGGTTGAAATGACGGATTCTCTCATCAAATTGCTATCTTCAACGTTTCATCGCGGCGGATCTTACCTCCAGGTTTTCGATGAAATGCAGAGCTTAGAGAAATATATTCACATTATGAAAGTCCGGTATGGCGACCGGTTTAAAGTGGAGTATGCTTTTGAGGAAAATGTTATGAATGCTTATATTCTCAAGCTGCTCTTGCAGCCAATTTTGGAAAATGCGATTATTCACGGATTTTATGCGAAAGAATCGATGGGGATTATCAGAATTAAAGGTGAGAAACAAGAGGATCAACTCATTATTACGATTACGGACAATGGCAAAGGCATGGAACAGCGGACGATGGAAGCTTTGCTGCAGGAGAACAAAGTGGAGTCGTTATGCGGGATAGGCATTGCCAATGTCAACGATCGAATTCGCTTAAATTACGGAGAGGCTTACGGGTTGGAAATTCATAGCGAACCGGGGATCGGTACGGAAGTCACTGTGACATTGCCGTTTCTCCCGATTAATCCTGATAAGCATACGATCTAATTTTTATAGAGAAATAGACAGGGGGTCATATTCTATGAAATTTTGCTTATACGATACCAAATATGACCGGGTCATTCTGATTGAAAAAGACTTTGTGACAGCTGTATCGTTGAAGGACAAATTCGGGCTGTCTGTCGATATCGCGGTCCTTCCGATTATGTCCAAGAAAGAGTATTTGTCTTTTCCCATATCGTTTCGCGGAGAAGTTAGCGGCCGTTCCTATTTGCTGTATGAAGTTCCGGGCATTATCGAGCCCAAATTTGATCAAGTGATTGTTCAGGATTAGAACGATGATCGGCTTGTAGCTGAATGGAGATGAGTAAATGTTTAGAGTTATGATCGTCGACGATGAGCCGCTTGTAAGACTAGCCATGGGTGCGATTATTCCGTGGGGAGATCTGGGATGCGAGGTAGTAGCCGAAGCAGCGGATGGTCATGAAGCATGGGAGCGGATATCGATTCATCAGGACATTGATTTAATGATCGTCGATATGAGCATGCCGATTATGGATGCCAATACGCTGTTATCCAAGCTGCAAGAAGCCAATCTGACGAACTCGCCGCTTAGTATTGTTTTAAGTGCCTACTCAGATTTTAATTTTGTGCGCAAAGCATTTCTGCTAGGTGCCGTAGATTACATCATGAAAGCGGACCTCGATCCCAAACATATCGTTCCGGTCATTGAAAAAGCCATTAAGCAGTTGAAAGAAAGAACGGATTCCTCCCTAACCTTGCAAAAAATGAATCACGATGCGGATATGAAGCAGCGCGAGGCGTGGTTCCGAGGCTTGCTGTGCGATAAAGATTATATGTATAGTCTTAACTTGACCCAGGACGATTCTTTTCAGAAATGGGTTGCCCAGTATGCGAATTATCAGCATGTCATTATAACGCTGCTCCCGGATAGACGGTCTCCTGAAGCAAGCAAGACGGCGCATCCCGATCCCGAACATCATGATCATCTCGTCAAAATCATCAAGCAAGGGATGGAAATCGTCAAGCTTCCCTATGAATTCGTGCAAACGCAAGAAGATGAGTATTCGCTTATGCTGTGCGTGGAATCTTCGACCAGTTATTTGAATTTACGCGGGCGCGTGATGGAGCTGCTGGATTCTTTGCGCAATACGATTAAAAACTTTTTGAATGTCTCGCTGTCTGTCGGCGTGTCGGAGTCGTGCGCAGACTGGAAATCCTGGCATTTGAGGTATATTCAAGCCAGAGGCTTGGCTAGTATGAGGTTCTCCGAAGGACCCGGAAGAGTCTATTATCCGGAAACAGTGATTGTAACGGAGCGACAACTGAGTATACCGTGGGATTATTCCGTGATGATGTTTCATATGGAAAAGGGGGACAACCAGTGGCAGCAGCAATTATCCGCAGGATTAACGCATTTGAGTGAAATGCCGAATGTGACCTTGGAAAGCTCACTCCCGATTTATGAAGAGCTGATTTGGAATATCGGCGCATTGCTGCATACCAAAGGAATGAACTGGACCCATGTGATTGAAACGCGGCGCAGACCCTATGAGATCGTGGAGCAATTTAATTTCAGGGAGGATTTACACGAGTGGATTGAAAAGCTTGTTTTCCGCCTCGCCGATTTGCTGCATCCCGATAAATTTCGCGAGGAGAATCCGCAGCGGCTCGTTGAAAGAGTCAAACGTTACGTAGAGAAAAATTATTGCAATGCCATTACATTGGGTCAGGTTAGTGAATGGGCGCAAGTGACCGAGAGTCATTTAAGCAAACAATTTGTCAAAGAAACGGGTGAGCATTTTATTGAATATGTGACAAAGCTGCGGATTAATGAAGCTACCAGGCTGATCGAAACGGACATGAAAATGTACGAAATCGGCGTCAGGGTAGGGTATGAAAACCCGGAACATTTCAGCCGCGTTTTTAAAAAATACAGAGGAATGAGCCCTCAGAAATACCGGGACAATTATTCCAAGAAAAAAGATTAACCCCAAAATATATCAAGCGAATCACCAAATATATCAATGAAAGCGTATTCTGTATTTTTGTAAGATAAGGGTGTAAATAACAAGCTACGTATTCCTGAGGGGGTTAAGAAAGACCATGAAGAAGAGATTAGTAACATCTGTACTTTCAATTGCCTTGACGTTTGGATTAGCAGGCTGTAGCACCAATACGGCAACAACGGGGAACAGTTCTTCGCCAGCGCCTACTGCAGCAAGCGGCGCGAAAGAGAATGCGGTTACATTGAAACTCGCGATGTGGGATAGCGACAGCGAATTCCTCGATAGCTGGACTAAGAAGGTTAAAGAGTTTTCAAACGTAATGCCGAACGTGAAAATGGAAGTCGAAACGTTCAAAAGCGACGGCGATTATTTGCAAGCGATGAAAGTAAGGCTAGCCGCTAACGAGCTTCCGGACATTATCGAGCTGAAGCCTAATTTCATCAACGATTTCAAAGCGGAGCTTCTGCCGCTGGATGGTCTGAGCGTAACGGCTAAGAATACGAAGGCCAAGCAATTCGCAGTAGATGGTAAAGTGCTTGCCTTGCCTGTTATCTCCTTCCCTGAGCTTGTGTACTATCATCCGAGTGTATTCAAAGAATTGGGCTTAAGCGTTCCGACAACGTGGGAGCAATTTGTAAGCGTATTAACGGAGATCAAAAAGAGCGGCAAATATCAGCCTTATGCGATGGGCGGCAAGGATTCCTGGCCGAACTATCCGTTCAACGAATTTATGCCGCTGCTGGTATCCGGCGATGAGAACTATTACGACAAAATTGCTGGTCAAGACAAACCATTTGATAAAGGCACGCCATTCTACAAAGCTTACACGGATATTCAAACGCTGTATGATGCAAAAGTCATGGGCGCTGATCCGCTTGGCTTGAGCAATGACCAGGCAACGGGATTGTTTGAAGCGAAGAAAGCAGCAGTGATTGCCGCAGGACTTTGGTACTTGCCGCAGTACAAAACGAAAGTCGGAAACATTGACGATCTGGCGGCATTCCCGCTGCCTACCCGCCACTCGGAGTCGGAGCCGCTGAAAGTAATGACGTTCACGGATAACTTCTTCGGTATTAACAACAAATCCAAAAACGTAGAAGCAGCGAAGAAATTCCAAGAGTGGATGTTCTCCTCGGATGCGTATACCTTCTATGTGAACAAGAAGCAAGCAAACTCCGTCATGGAGGGCGTTAAAGCAGACGTTCCGTTCTTGACCGAATTCTACAAAGCAAACAAAGTGGAAGAGTTCAACTATCGTCCAGGCGGCGAGAACTTTAACAAATACGTCAACGCCATCCAATTGGATTGGAAAAAGCTTGGTCAAGAAATGATGGGCGGAACGCAGCTGGATAAGATCGCTAACGATCTGAATGACAAATGGTCGAAAGCAAAATCTGGCAAGTAAGGTTTAAGGCGTGAAAATAGGAGCGGGATGCTCGTCATCCCCTCTCCTCATCTTAGGAAATTGATGCAAATCAGTTTCCGTTTTTTTCGAAAGTGCTGGTAAGCGTTTCCATATTATGGTTATTGGTGGTTATGCCATCTTAGAAGGAGGTTGTGTTAATGTCTACAACAGTTGGACGAAAGATATTTGCTTCTTGCCTTGCTTTTTCTCTAGTTTCACCTGCGTTTTACGGGTTGACCGCTCACAAGGCGAGTGCCGCTGCGACTGCGATTAAATTAGATCCAAGCAACATGCAGCAATCGTGGGACGGATGGGGAACATCGCTAGCTTGGTTCGGTAATATAACAGGCGGCTGGAAGGATGAGACAAGAAATGCTTTGGCTGATGCGCTCTATTCGCCTCAAGGATTAAACTTAAACATTGTCAGATACAATATTGGCGGCGGAGAGAATCCTGCCTATAATACCATGCGTCAAGGCGGTGCAGTTCCTGGATACTCGCCATCCCCTGGTGTGTTCGATTGGACGCAGGATGCCAATCAGCGTTGGTGGCTGCAAGCTGCAAAAGCAAGAGGCGCCAATCAATTGGAAGCGTTCTCCAATTCTGCCCCGTACTACATGACGGTCAGCGGAAGTACGACTGGGAACAGGGACTCCGGGAAAGACAACTTGAAACCGGAAGAATATGATAACTTTGCAACGTATATGGCAACAGTTGTGAAGCATTTTAAAGACAATTGGAATATTGATTTCAATTATCTTTCCCCGGTTAACGAGCCTAGTACGAATTACTGGGGATTTGGCGGAGGCCAAGAAGGTTCTCACTATGACGTTGCCTCACAAATGAAGATCATTAACAAAACTCGCGCGAAGCTGGATGCAGCAGGCCTTCAATCCGTCAAAATTGCGGCAATGGATGAATCCGTTCTGGATACCTTTATAACCAATTGGAATTCGTATGACGAAACAACGAAAGCAAATATCGGAAAAATGAATACCCACTCCTACGGCGGAAATGATCGGGTCGGAATTAAAAATCAAGCCAAAGCTGCCGGCAAGCCGCTATGGATGTCTGAAGTTGATCTTGGTCCATCGGGCATTGCTCACAATCACGAAGATTTTGAACCGGCACTCGCCTTAGCCGAAAGAATTATGACGGACATCACATGGCTTGAACCGAAGGGCTGGGTACTGTGGCAGGCGATTGAGAGCGAGAAAAACATGCAGAAGGATAAAGAGAACATGAACTGGGGTCTCCTTCATGCAGATTTCGATACGCAGCAATGGTGGTACACGAAGAAGTATTATGCGATGCAACAATTCAGTAAGTTTATCCCGCAAGGCTCCAGATTCATCGCAGATAACAATGACAGCACGTTAGCCGCTTATGATCCTTCCAAGAATAAAATCTATGTCGTATATAGAAATGCTAACACAACTAGCCAAGATATTTCATTAGACATGTCACAGTTTGACGCTGTTACTGGGACTGCAACGCCATATGTTTCTTCTGCTGCGGAAAATGTAGCCCAGAAGGCGAACGTTCCGATTATGAACAAAACATTAAATACGACAGTTGGCCCGAAATCAATTACAACGTTTGTGATTGACGGAGCTTCCTATACAAGCAATACAGTTATTCCTCAGAGTCAGATGAGTGCAACGGCAAGCAGCGCTCAATCCGGAGAAGGACCTGAGAAAACACTGGATGGGAATGCTTCAAGCAAATGGCATACGTCTTGGGATCCTTACGACGGAGGTCCGCATACCCTTACTTATAACCTCGGGGGATCTTATAACGATGTCTACAAGCTGAGCTATTTACCAAGGCAGGATGCAGACTGGAATGGCATTATTACCAAGTATACCGTTGAAACGAGCACTGATGGTACCGTTTTCACTCCAGTTGCGCAAGGCACATGGAATAACGACAAAACCGAGAAAACGGCAACGTTCTCATCGACTACCGCTCAATATGTCAGGCTGAAAGCGGATCAAACGAACGGCTCGGGAGCACAGTATGCATCGGCTGCCGAGATCAATATTATGAGAAAGTCAGGTTTTACCGTAGATAAGGTTACGCTGGACCAGACAATTGCCAGCGCAGAGGCTTTGCTGACTGCAGACGCCAGTTTAACGGCATTGCAATCGTTAGTTAACGAGGGTAAAGCAGTTCGGGGTAGCGCTTATGTCACACAAGAAGCTATCACTGACATCGCAGGCAGAATTGCCGCTGAGTACAATCAGCAATCTAATTCGTCCGGGCGTATCCCGCAAAGCCAGATGACGGCAACGGCCGACAGTTCGGCCTCCGGCGAAGGACCTGAGAAAACGTTGGACGGCGACATCGGCACGAAATGGCATACGGCATGGGACGGCTCTTATACACCGCTTCCACACTCCATCACTTACAGACTCGGCAAGGCGTATGACGGTGTGTATAAGCTGAGCTACGTGCCACGGCAGGATGTGGATTGGAACGGTGTTGTGACCAAGTTTGAAATTTCCGTAAGTTCCGATGGCATCGCTTTCACCAAAGTTGCCGAAGGAACATGGGATGCGGACAGATTGGAGAAGTCGGCAACCTTTAAAGCACACGGCGCTTCGTATGTGAAATTTACAGCGCTTGCTTCGAAAAGCGATGCAGGCAAACAGTATGCATCTGCTGCTGAAATCCATATTTTCAACAAGGCTGGATTTACTGTGGATACGTCCAAACTGAGCAATGCGATGGCTGCTGCGACTACGTTCATCGATGGTTTTTCGAGTGATCCTGACTATTTGGAGGATTTGAAAACATTGCGTTCGCAAGGTCCGACACTGCTGAACAGCAGTACGGCGACTCAGGAAGAGATGGTGAACCTGGCAAACAAAATCACTGCCGAAATAGCGAATATCCAAAGCAGTGAACAGCAGGCTGACGGAATTAGTCTCTTCTATGCTCCGGAAGCTTATGCATCAAATCCTTCCAGTCTCATGCTGGATAACAACAATTCAACGTTCTATGAATCGAATTGGGCAGGGAACGGAAGAAAATACAAATCTGGCGATTACATCATTGTGGATCTGGGTCAGAACAAGCCTGACGTTGGAAGAGTGATGGTTACGCCAAGGCAGGACAAGGCGAACGGAAGAATCGGGCAATTCAAAGTTTACTACAGCGATGCGGATTTAACGAATAAACCTGCGGACGGCTCGCAAGCTTATTTGGATCAGAATTTCACATTTGCAGCCAATGGCGCTTGGGACACATCCAGCTCCAGCATGCAATCGGCAACATTCAAATCGCATAAAGCCAGATATGTAGCGATTCAGGCTATTTCTACAGGCGGTGACGGTAATACGCTAACTGCTGCAGAGATTGCTGTCAATCAGAAGAAATCCACTGGTTTCGATACGGTAAGCTTGGAAAATGCCATTACGCAATTGCGTACGGCATCTAGCATTAGTTCGAAAGTAGCAGCGGCGATTGAAAATAAAATTGCATCGATCGGTACGCTCAGCGACTTAACGGAGGAAAGCATTCCTTACTACATTAGAGTTCTGCAGGACTTATACAATTTATATCAGACCATAGGTAAAACAGATTCCATTAAAAGCGGTCAAGTGTGGCTGGATGGAGACGGCATACCAATCCAGGCTCATGGCGGAGGAATTCTGTACAACGAGAAGAACAAAACGTACTACTGGTATGGCGAAGACAAGTCTGAAGATAATGTTGGCTCGGGTTATGTACCGGTAACAGGCGTTCACGCGTACTCTTCTAAAGATTTATACAACTGGAAAAATGAAGGGATTGTACTGCCGGTATTCAACAACCCGCAACTTGGCGAAAATGTATTGCCTGCCGGAGACCTTCCATTGTACTTGGATGAGAATTCTGAGACTTACAAGAACAGCGGAGTTCCATTCGATCCGAATCGAACTGTCAATATCACGGATCGAAATGGTGATTATACAGGTTCTATGAAATCGCCGGTCAATTCGTTAAGCAAACATAATACGCCTGTTCGCATAGCTCAGCTTAATGCATTGTACGCGGACAAAACGAATGCAGAAAAGCAAGCGATGTATAAAGATTTCAACTGGGATAAAGTTGTCGAACGTCCGAAGGTCGTCTACAACAAAAAAACGGACAAATATGTGATGTGGTGGCATCAAGACGGACCGATTGCCGGTTCTTATTGGGCGGCGGAAGGCGGCGTTGCCATCAGCGATTCGCCAACCGGTCCATTCAAATTTTTGGGCACATCCAGATTGCCGAATAATGGATGGGGCGGCGGCGAAGGCGAAGGCATGCTCCGCGATATGACGTTGTACAAAGACGATGACGACAAAGCATACCTCATCTACGCATCCGAAGGTAACGGAACGGAGGTTGTTATGCAGTTGAATGACGACTACACCGGACCTGCGAAGAACGAGAATAACCAGTCGGTAGAAGGCGTTCATTGGGCTAAAGTTATCTGGGGTGGGCGAGAGGCTCCGGCAATCTTCAAGCAAGACGGCGTCTACTATATGATTACGTCAGGCTTGACCGGGTGGGATCCAAACCCAGCCCAATATCATACAGCGACCAATATTTTAGGTCCATGGGAAAATAAAGACAACCCGGCCAGGGGTTGGAATAACGACAAGACATTCTACAGTCAAAGTACTTTTGCGCTTCCGTATAGGGATGCAAATGGAACTATCGTTCCGAATAAGTTCATTTTTATGGCGGATCGTTGGAATAGCGGGAATCTGAAAGATTCCAGGTATGTATGGCTGCCGATCGATTTGAACCCGCAAGACAGAACAATTGGATTCTGGTGGCATGATGAGTGGGATTTCTCTTACTTTAAAACAGGCACGACAGTGAACTTCAACAGTGGCGGCGGCAGTGAGGTTCGTGCGGTGTACGGAGCTGTACCTGGTTCGAAGATTGCAGCGCCTGAAGCTCCGGTGAAGAACGGGTTTACTTTTGCCGGCTGGTATCAAGATGAAGCATTGACGACGGCATGGGATTTCGGCGTGAATACGATCCCGGCGAACGACATCACGCTGTATGCGAAGTGGCAGCAAGCTGTATCCGTGATTACGGGCGTAATGCCGGTGACTGTAACTACAGTTACTTATACCGCACCGGTACTGCCTGGCACGGTAACCGTGACTTACGATAATGCGACGACGGCGCAGAAGTCCGTTGTGTGGGATGCGATTAATCCGTCCAAGTATGGGGCGGCCGGCACCTTTAGCGTGAACGGTGCTGTAAGCGGAACGGCTATACCTGCCGTTGCTAATGTAACGGTAACAGATGTTGTGTACGCGATTACTTCCATCTCTGTAAGCGGCGCAGGCGGCGTGAATACGATCGCAAGTCAGGGTGGCACGCTGCAGATGCAGGCGACTGTCTTACCGGCGAATGCAAACGGTCAAGTCACATGGAGCGTTTGGGAATCCGACGGTACCACAATGACCAATAAAGCAACGATCAACGCCAGCGGATTGCTTACGGCGAAAAACGACGGAATCGTCAAAGTGGTAGCGACAGCCGCTGACGGCAGCGGCGTTCAAGGCTCCAATTATGTTGTGATCAGCGGTCAGAAACCGACGCCGACCGACGTGCCGCACACGACGTTAACGGGGGCGGGCACGGTTCAGGCAGGAACTGCATTTGCGACGAATTTTGGATTAACGAACGTAACGAATAACCCATCTTCCAGCGTCTATGCGCTAGACATCATACTGAACTTTGATGCGAATGCGATTGAATTTGTATCCGTGGATTCATTGAAATCCGGCTTTAGAGCGGTTGAGCCAATAACGAATGTACCGGGGCAAGTCCGGATTATGGCGATCAGCGAAGGAGAAGCGGGGGCTATTACCGCAAGCGGAGATGTATTAAAGATTAATTGGAAGGCGAAGCCGCTGACTTCGTCCACGACAACTAATCTGAGTTTAACCAAGGCAGCCGTTTCTAATGCATTAAGTCAAAAAATGGATGCGACTCTGTCTAATCTAACGGTTTCTGTTACAGCAGTTGATAAGACAACGTTGCAAACGGTCCTTAATGTGGCACAGTCCATTTATGATCGTGCGGAAGAAGGAACGCAAGTCGGGCAATTCGCAGCAGGTTCCAAAGCGGTGCTGCTAGCTGCGATCCAAGCGGCCGCTGCCGTCAACACGGCCCCGGCGGCTAGCCAGCAAGAGTTGGACGATGCGGCCAGCGTTTTAAACCAAGCAATCCAAACGTTCAACCAGCAGTTCATCAGGATCTATGCGCCAGGAGATGTCAATGAAGATAAACTCATTAATATCGGAGACTTGGGACAAGTAGCGGCGAATTATGGCAAGACTTCCGCAAGCAGCGATTGGGATAAGATCAAAGCTGCCGACTTTAATCATGACGGCAAGATTGACATTATCGATGTAGTAGGTATTGCAAGACTCATCCTGCAATAACAATCAATCTGAAATGGAAGAGGAAGGCCAGTCCTTTCTCTTCCCTATTCGGATGATATTGAAAAGGAGTGAACCCCATGCTACGCAAAACAGGCTTGTTTATCACGGTTATGATGCTCTTATTAACCGTTATTCCAATCGGCACGGCTGTAGGTGCCGGAATCCCTTCATTTAAGATTAATCTGAATGCTTCTCAAGTAACTGCCGGCGACAAGGTGGTCGTTACGATCCAGGGTAGCAATGTAACGGATTTATACGGTTACGAAGCTGTTCTGACCTATGATGCAGATCGGCTGGAATTCGATCGGGATCAATCGAAAGGCTTATTCGAAGGATATAAGATTGCAAAAAATTCGGGGAATCAGGTTACTTTTGCCTATTCGAAAATGGGAAATATAGCGGGGGAAAATGGAGATCTAGCTCTTTGTACGCTGATTTTCCAGGCTAAGAAGAGCGGACAAGCTAACGTAACCTTGAATCAGATGACAACAGTGACATCGCAATCTCTACCGGCTATTTGGAATGTAAATGCACAAGGTTCTGTTAAAATTGACGCAGCAATTTCTGGTCCTGTCGGCGGTGGAGGAGGAGGCGGCCTGGTAACTCCGCCAACGAAAGAAGATCCGAATCTCTATGTGCCCAAAGATTCCGAGCTCCGGATCGAAACTGCACAAGACGGTCAAACCTCTGTAACAGCAGTGATCGACAGTAAACGCTTGGAGCAGAAATTAGCAGATCTGAAAGCAAAGGGCGGCAGCGCCGTTTTGAGCTTTGAGATTCCTGGCGAGCGTGACTTGAATGCCTTGGAGCTGCCGCTGCCAATGCTGCTCAGCTCCCTGAAGGATCACAAAGATACCATTTTAAGCGTACGAAGCCATTTGGGCACTTACGATCTTCCGATGTCGATACTGAACCAGGCGGATTTCACAGGTATGGCTGGCGTAGAAGGAACGACGCTGATCATTCGGATCGATAAGGCCAAGTCATCGCATGAAACAAAATTCGATCAATCCATCTCCGATAAGGGAATGGTGCGTGTGAGCGATATGATCGATTACAAAATCATTCTTAAGAGCAAGGACAAAGAAGAGGAAATTCATAGCTTCGGCAACTCCTTTGTGACACGCGTTATCCATGTAGATGCAACAGTACAAGATCCGTCGGCTGCGACTGCGGTTGTGTATGACCCGGTTACAGGAAAAATGAAATTCGTGCCTTCCGTGTTTACCGCGAAAGATGGCAAAACCGACGTGAAGGTCATCCGGAATACGAACAGTTTGTACGCGATCGTTCAAAACAAGAAATCGTTCGACGATATGATCGGTCACTGGGCGAAGCAAGATGTAGAGCAACTAGCTTCGAAATTGATTATCGCCGGAACATCGGATCGCACGTATACGCCTGAAATGCAAGTCACCCGCGCGCAGTTTGCTGCTTTGCTGGTACGAGGATTGGGATTGCCTGAGGAGGCCGGACTGAATATCTTTACAGATGTTGCAGACTCGCAGTGGTATGCCCCAGAAGTGAATACTGCAGCTAAGTACGGCTTGGTTCAAGGCGTCGCGGAGGGTCAATTCAACCCGGATGCACAGATTACAAGAGAGCAAATGGTCGTCATGATGATGAAAGCGATTGGGCTCGTTCAAGGAACATCAGCATCTAACGCTAGCTCGACGAATATCTCATTCGCTGATCAAGCTATGATATCGGACTATGCGCGAAATAGCGTAGCCGCAGCAGCTGCTCAAGGATTGATTCAGGGCAAAACGGAAACCGACTTTGCTCCGCAAGATGTAGCTACACGCGCAGAAGCGGCTGTCATCATCAAGCGCGTGCTGCAATATGCGAATTTGATTAATAAATAATTGCTTTTAAAAGCAAGTCTATGTCAAAAAGTAGAAGGGTAAGCCTGCGTTCAGCAGGCTTGCTTCTTCCAACTTTTTTGTAAGCGAGGCACTGCCAATTGGGAGCGGTTACATACATGGAGTTAAACGAACGAAGAGGTCCTCAAGAGGAGGGGAAATAATTGCGTAAGAAGATTTCAACATGCGTAGGACTTATCCTTATGCTATTTTTTGTCTCAGTTGCGCCCGTTTTTGCGACTACAACGAATCAAAACACAGCAAGCCCCGTTGTAAATGATAGTTATACGAATCAGAAAAACTATGTGGATCTCAGGTTTGGCATGTTTATCCACTATAACATGGGAACCTACCACGATCAGGAATGGGTGACGCCCGGACAAGATCCGCTTTCTTTTAATCCTAAACAGGTGAATACGGACCAATGGGCGCAAGCTGCCAAATCCGCAGGCATCAAATATGCTGTTCTAACGACCAAGCACCATGACGGATTTGCCCTGTGGCCAACCAAATATGGCAATTACAACGTGATGAACAGCTCCTACAAGAAAGATATCGTAAGGCAATATGTCGATTCCATGCGCGCTCAAGGCATTTTGCCGGGGCTATACTTCTCCATCTGGGATCGTCAGCAAGGTATTCAAAAAGGTTCCGTCTCCAGAGCGGATATCGAATTTATTAAAGGGCAGCTAACCGAGCTGCTGACGAATTACGGCGAAATTCCGGTTTTGATTATCGACGGCTGGGCCTGGGAGATGGGTCATAATGAAGTTCCCTACCAGGAAATTCGCGAATTAATAAAGCGCCTGCAGCCTAATATTCTTATTGTGGATCACAATGGACAAACGCAGCCATGGGATGAGGACATCATTTATTTCGAAGAACCTAAGGGTGTTTGGGCACCTTCTAACAATGCGTATGCCGCTAATCAAGGTATGCCGCTTGTTTCCAGTCAATGGTTCTGGCACGATTGGATGAAGAATACAGAGCCGGCAAGCGTTAAGAATATTGTACAGGATCATCTTGGTTATTTGGAACCGCGTTATACCAACTTTTTGCTCAACGTTTCACCAAACCCGGATGGGGAGCTGGATAACAATGTCGTCAATCGATTGGCGGATATCGGAAAAGCTTGGACGCCGAATGCATCTCGTCCTCCACTGCCGCAGCAGCCAATCGTGATGGAGCATCCGATTACAGCGAATTCAGCAACGGCTACTAGCGGGAATGCGAGCAATGCGATTGATGGCCTTATGGATTATGTAAACACTTACGTTGAAACGGTTTGGCAAAGCAACGCATCTCTGCCTCAATCCATTACATTGGATTTGGGCTACACGTACAAAAACATTAATATGCTGAACTACTTGCCTTCGCAAAATTTATCACAAGGTATGATTACTTCCTATACGTTATACGTGAGCGAGGACGGGACGAACTTCACTTCGGTTAAAAGCGGCACTTGGGATGGGGACAAGACCATGAAACGTGTAACCTTCCCATCGCAAACAGCACGCTATGTCAAAATGGTAGTGAATTCGGCTGTAGGCGGCTTCGCTGCTGCAGCTGAGTTGGCAGTCGGATCATACACCAATGAAGTTCCAACGCGGACAGGGATTGATTCCTTTGATGCCAACGCATTGTATCGCATCGTCAATAAAGCGACCGGCAAAGCTTTGGGCGTTGGGAATTCGTCAGCAAATGGAGCGGCTGTTGCCGGACGGACCCAATCGGGTGATTTGGATCAGCAATGGGTTATCGACGATTTAGGTCTGGGCAAATATAAGATTGTCAATAAACAAAGCGGACGAGTTATGGATGTTACAGACGGCAGTAAATTGTCTGGAAAATCAGTCATTCAAAGATCAGATTCTGAAACTGCTGCAGATCCTGCCGTCATAAATCAGCAATGGGCCATCTCCAATGTTGGCAACGGCTACTTCAAAATTACCAGCGTAAACAGCCAGTTGACTTTGGAAAACAGTAACGGTTCTGCCGCTGACGGAAATCCGGTTGTTCAAAACATGTATACCGGAAGCGACAGTCAATTATGGAAAGTGGAAAGAATGCCTTCTCTGATTGACAATGTGAAAGCGAACGGAGTGCCGATCCAAGGTCTTCATGCCGAGAATCGCACGGCGACGGTGACTGTTTTCAGAGAAAAGGACCTGGCCGTTCCAACCGTTACAGCGGATAAAGCATCCCAAGACGTGCAGGTGGTAATTGCCCCAGCCAGCAGCTTGCCAGGCGTAACGACTATCACAGCTACGGCTGATGGCGGAGCGACACAAGAAGTCTACACGCTGAACTTTGAGCTGGTAGACCGTTATGCAAGCGATTTGAACTGGTTAAGCGCATCCTCGGGCTGGTCTACGGTTAAGAAAGATAAGAGCATCGACGGCAATGCGATTCGTTTGATGGGCAGCAATGGCGATGTAACGTACGAGAAGGGCTTTGGCACACACGCGGATTCAAGAATTATTTTTGACATTTCCGATAAAAATTATGAGTCTTTCACGGCTCTTGTCGGAGTTGACCAAGAAATGGCCAAATCGCCGTCTTATGCCGATGTGGAATTCAAGGTGCTTGTAGACGGCGTAGAGAAGTTTGCGAGCGGTGTCATGAAGGTTACCGACGTGGCTAAACCGGTCGATGTTCGTGTAGCAGGCGCAAGCGTCGTGGAACTTGTTGTTACGAAGAGCGATAACGATAATAGCGAGGATCATGCAAGCTGGGCTGATGCGACGTTCAGAGTTGCAGAAGGAAAACCCGAACAGAAGGAAGAGTTGCCTAAAGTTGACTATTTAAGCGATCTGAACTGGTTGAGCGCCACCTCGGGCTGGCTTGATGTGAAGAAAGACAAAAGCATCGACGGTAATGCGATCGTATTGATGAATGGGGCCGAGAATCTCTCCTTTGCCAAAGGCCTTGGGACTCATGCCAATTCAATGATCAAGTATGATCTTACTGGAGCTAATTATGAAACTTTCTCCGCCTTTATCGGCGTAGATAAGGAAGTGAACGGCGGAGGTTACAAGGGCAACGGCTCGATACAGTTTAAAGTGTCAGGAGTGAAGAACGATGGCACGATCGAATCGCTTTACTCCGGAAGTGTGTTGAGAGTGTCAGATGATGCCCGATTTGTGAAAGTGAATGTTAAAGGTTATAAAGAGCTAATCTTGGAAGTTACGGATGCTGGCAATGGTAATAGCGAGGATCACGGCGATTGGGCGGATGCGAAGCTGACGGTTGGAGCGGAGACACCCGTGATTACGGGAGTTAGGCCAGTAAACGTGGTTACGTCTACGCATGTTCCGCCGGTTCTGCCTGCGAGTGTCACAGTTGTGTATAACAATGGGACAACTGCCGATAAGCCGGTTCAGTGGGATCTGGTAGATTCGTCCAAGTATGCAACAGTTGGTAGTTTTATCGTGAATGGTGCTGTAGATGGCACAGTTATACCTGCTGTAGCGAACGTTACGGTTACAGCAACACAGATCGTGAACGTACAATCGATCGCTGTCACAAGTTCGACGACGAAGATTACCGAGAAGGACGGAAGTCTTCAATTACAAGCTTCGGTGCTCCCTGCCAATGCGACGAACAAGTCTTTGACATGGGCGGTCTATGAAACAGATGGCGTAACCCTAACAGATAAAGCAATCATCAACACAAATGGCGTACTTACGGCCAAGAAGAACGGGATTGTGAAAGTGGTAGCAACAGCTGCAGATGGCAGCGGTATTCAAGGTTCCAGTTACATTATTATAAGCGGTCAAATACCACTGCCAACGGACATGCCGCAGGCTACGCTTACGGGTCCGGCGGTCGTTCAAGCAGGCGCTGGCTTCTCGACGCAGTTTGGCTTAAACAATGTAACAGCCAGCGTATATTCCGCGGTTTACGGGGCTGACATTACCCTAATGTATGATGCGGACACTATCGATTTCGTATCCGTAGATCCGTTAATAGCCGGATTCGATAAGGTTCAAATCAATACCGACGTACCAGGTCAAATTCGGCTTCTCGCAGTTAAACTAGGGGAAACCGGAGGGATAACGGCAAGCGGAGATATATTCAAATTCAATTGGATCGCGAAGCCGAATCGCCCGGCCAAGACAACGAATCTAGTTCTGACTAAAGTAGCTGTTTCCAACGGATTGTCGCAGAAGGTAGATGCTACACCAGCTAATCTAACGGTTTCGATTACGGCAGCAGAGAAGTCAACGCTGCAGAAGGTCATCCAACAGGCACAGTCCATTTATGATCATGCGGTGGAAGGAACCAAAGTCGGACAATATGAGGCGGGCTCCAAAGCGGTGCTATTATCCGCCATACAAGCTGCTTCTGCCATTCAATCCAATTCTGCGGCTGCGGAGCAGCAGCTGGATGAAGCGGCCAATACGTTGAACATGGCGTTGCAAGCTTTTAGCGGGCAGATCATTACGGCTTATGCGCCAGGAGATGTCAATGAGGATAACGTCATCGATATTGGAGATTTAGGCAAGGCAGCCGTGCATTACGGGAAAACTTCGGCTAGCAGTGACTGGAATGAGGCGAAAAGCGCGGATATCAATGGTGACGGGAAGATTAACATTGTGGATATCGTAGATATTGCTAAGCTGATTATGCAATAACTAAATAAGCTCATAGCCAGTGCTCGGTTCAACGTTAAGTTGGCCCGGGCACTGGCTTTTTCTATGCTTGTATACTTTGGTCAGATAGCCCCTGACTAAACGTAATAAACTCACGCATGGCGTAAGAGACATAGTGTTCCTTAGGCCAAATAATCACTAAATCCCACGGTATGGAAGGCTCTGTTAGAGGCAAGGTCAGCACCTCGGGACTGGTGATTTTGCTGCAAATGGCCTCGGGAATGATGGAGATGCCTGCCTTCGATGCTACCATCTCGGCCAACAGGTCCCACTGTGAGCTTTCATAGACAACGGAGGGCTCGAATCCAACGGTTCGACAGGCATGCATCACATGATTCCGGACCGCATAGCCGCTTGGAAACAGAATAAAGGGCTCGTTTCTAAGCTGCAGGAGGGATACACTGGATTGCTTGGCGAGCGGATGCTCACGATGGATAATCAGAGCTAATTTTTGATACATAAAAGGAAGGGTCTCAAAGGCGGACACATCCACAGGCCCTACGACGACACCAAGATCCACCTTGCGGTTATGAACAAGGCTTTCCACATGTTTAGCGCCTTCTTCGACAATTCGAAAATGAATGCCGGGATACAAGGTTTGGAACTTCGCGATCACGCGCGGGAAGAAAACGGAGCCGACGACCGGGGGGAGCCCGATGGTAATGGTTCCTTTTTTTAGGTTAGCCACATCGTCTAAGACGAGATGAAGGTCTTGAGCGGCCTGGACAATGACCCCGATTTGCTGAATGGCGGCCTGCCCCGAGTCGGTCAATTGGACATGCTTGCCGGAACGGTCAAATAAGGTGACGCCCAGTTCCTCTTCTATATTTTTCACCATTTTGCTAAGGGTAGGTTGGGTCAGGTGAAGAGCTTCGGCGGCTTTGGTAAAGTTCATATGTTTCGCAATCTCAAGCAGGTATTGCAGCTGACGGATATCCATGAAATCATCCCCGACCTATAGCTTATTTTCATCAATATGATTCCAAATATGAATTTTACCTTGCGAGAATGAGCATGTAAACTAAAGGGAGTGAAACATTTCCAATTTCATTACTTTTTAACAAGATTGAAAGCGCTTTATCTATAATTAATCATGCACGCTGGAGGTTCACGCAATGACCAGGTTTTTGGAAAATAGAGTGGCGCTGATAACCGGCGCTGCAAGCGGAATCGGTCTGGAAATCGCCCGCACTTACGCACGGGAAGGAGCCAAGGTGGTCATTTCCGACATCAATGGCGAGCAGGCGAATCTGGCTGCGCATGATTTACAGCAAGAAGGCTATGAAGCCATAGGGATCAAGTGCGATGTAACGCAGGAGCCGCAATTTGTGCAAGGGATTGAAACGGTGGTCCAAACCTATAAACGGCTGGACATTCTCGTGAATAATGCGGGGCTGCAGCATGTGGCTCCCATTGAGGAATTCCCTGTGGAGAAGTTCAATTTCATGCTCCAGGTGATGCTGACGGGCGCTTTTATTGGCATTAAGCATGCGTTTCCGATCATGAAGGATCAAGGCTTTGGACGGATTATTAATATGGCTTCGATTAACGGGGTCATTGGATTTGCCGGCAAAGCGGCCTACAACAGCGCCAAGCATGGACTGATCGGCTTAACGAAGGTGGCGGCACTCGAAGGGGCGGCTCACGGCATTACGGTGAATGCCCTATGCCCGGGATATGTCGATACGCCGCTAGTGAGAGGGCAGCTGCAGGATTTAGCCAAAACGCGGAACGTTCCTCTGGAAAGTGTTCTGGAAGAAGTCATTTACCCCTTGGTTCCACAAAGACGCCTTCTGGCCGTAGAGGAAATTGCCGATTATGCGATGCTCATTGCCAGCGATAAATTGCGGGGCGTCACGGGGGCGTCGCTCTTAATCGACGGCGGGTACACGGCGCAGTAGAAAAAAAGGAGATGAATCAGCATGAGCAAGCTATATGCTTCTATGGAGGAAGCTGTGGCGGACATTCGCGACGGAGCTTCGTTAATCGTGGGCGGCTTCGGGCTTTGCGGAATTCCGGAAAATTTGATTGCAGCGCTTAGGAAGCAGGGAACCAAAGATTTATGCGTAGTCAGCAACAACTGCGGGGTCGATGATTGCGGACTTGGTCTTCTGCTGGCGAACAAACAAATTAAGAAAATGATTTCCTCCTACGTAGGAGAAAACAAAACGTTTGAACAGCAGTTCCTGAGCGGAGAGCTCGAAGTGGAGCTCGTTCCGCAAGGAACGCTGGCCGAAAGAATCCGTGCGGGCGGGGCCGGGATTCCGGGCTTTTATACAGCTGCAGGCGTAGGCACTCTGGTTGCGGAAGGCAAAGAGCACAAAGAGTTCGATGGGCGCACATACCTGCTCGAAAAAGGGATTGTCGGCGATTTCGCCTTAGTCAAAGCTTGGAAAGCTGACCCGCTGGGCAATCTCGTTTACCGCAAAACATCGCGCAACTTCAATCCGCTGGCTGCAACAGCCGGGAAAGTGACGATCGTCGAGGCGGAAGAAATTGTCCCGTTAGGGGAATTGAACCCGGACGATATTCATACGCCAGGTATTTACGTGCAGCGGATTGTGCAGGGTGCGTCTTATGAAAAACGGATCGAGCGTCTCACCGTTCGCAGCAAGGAGGAAGTCCGATGAAAAATGACCGTCTAACCATTATCAAAAGCGCCGTCGAGGAAATAAAAGAGGGCATGTATGTCAATTTAGGCATCGGCCTGCCTACGCTGGTCGCCAATTCTATTCCCCCGGAAATGACGGTTATGCTGCAATCGGAAAATGGGCTTCTGGGCATCGGAGCTTACCCTTATGCAGGAGAAGAAGATCCGGACTTGATTAATGCCGGGAAGGAAACGGTAACGGCTGTGACGGGAGCGTCCTTTTTTGACAGCGCGCAATCTTTTGCCATGATCCGAGGAGGCCATATTGATTTAGCGATTCTTGGCGGTATGGAGGTCGCAGAGAATGGGGATTTGGCGAACTGGATGATTCCCGGAAAAATGGTGAAAGGGATGGGCGGCGCTATGGACCTGGTCCATGGGGCCAAAAGGGTCGTAGTCATCATGGAACATGTAAATAAATCAGGCGAGTCCAAGGTGAAAAAGGTCTGCACCCTGCCTTTGACAGGCAAGGGAGTGGTGCATCGTCTCATCACGGATCTGGCTGTGTTTGATTTTACAGAGGCGGGCATGGTGTTAACGGCGATCCAGCCGGGAGTTACGATGGCAGAGGTTGCAGCGAGCACCGAGGCGCGGTTTACGATCAGCCCTCTTCTGCAAAGCACACTTCAGATGAGCAAAGGAGAAACGTTATGAATAGAGAAGTCGTTATTGTTAGCGCAGTCCGTACAGCTATCGGCAGTTTTCAGGGAACGCTGGCGGACATATCTGCTCCGCAGCTTGGCAGCACGGTGATTCAAGAAGCTTTAAAGAGAGCCAATCTAGCCGATAGCCAAGTTGACGAAGTCATCATGGGCAATGTGCTGCAGGCTGGTCTTGGGCAAAACCCGGCCAGACAGGCTTGGCTCAAGGCTGGATTTTCGCAGCTCGTACCTGCCTTGACGATTAACAAAGTTTGCGGCTCCGGCTTGAAGGCCGTCATGCTGGCCGCACAATCCGTGAGCCTTGGCGATGCCGAGATCGTGGTGGCGGGCGGTATGGAAAATATGACGCAAGCGCCATATCTCCTTCCCGGAGCTCGATCAGGCTTGCGGCTGGGCGATAGCACGATGGTGGATTCGATGATGAAAGACGGGCTATGGTGCGCGATGGGCGATATCCCGATGGGCATCACGGCTGAGAATGTTGCCGAACATTATCGTCTTTCCCGCGAGGAGCAGGACGAATTCGCTGCGTGGAGCCAGCAGAAGGCGGAGCATGCCATCGCATCAGGCAGATTTAAGGATGAAATTGTGCCTGTTGCCATCCCGCAAAGAAAAGGCAGCCCGGTGCTGTTCGCGCAAGACGAGTTTCCCCGTTCGGGAACGACGGCTGACATTCTTGGCAAGCTTCGTCCGGCTTTCAAGAAAGAAGGCACCGTCACGGCTGGGAACGCTTCCGGCATTAACGACGGAGCCGCTGCTTTAGTTGTCATGTCTGCGGATAAGGCTAAGGAGCTTGGGCTTAAGCCTTTGGCGCGAGTTAAGGGTTATGCGAACGCCGCCTTAGATCCGTCGATGATGGGCATGGGACCGGTCGATGCCGTCCGCAAACTGCTAAGCAAAACAGGCGTGCCCTTGGACAGCGTCGATTTATTCGAGCTGAACGAAGCTTTTGCATCGCAGTCTTTGGCCGTTGGCCGGGAGTTGGGCGTTCCTCGCGACAAATTAAATGTCAACGGCGGATCGATTGCCCTTGGGCATCCGATCGGTGCCAGCGGAGCCCGTATTCTGGTTACGCTGCTGCATGAGCTGGACAAAAGAGAAGGCAAGCTGGGTGTAGCGGCTTTGTGCATTGGCGGCGGGCAGGGCGTGGCGATGTTGGTGGAGCGGGAATAGCGTACCCGCCGCAAACGGTATCTCGGAACAACGCTGAGCAGTCTCTGCCGTGTAACTCGTTTGTAACCCTTAACCTGTTTACTTAAAGTAAACAGGTTAAGGTGCTGTATAGAAGCAGCAAGCAGGAGGAATGTCATCATGGTAGAATACATAGTTCATTGGTGGGAGAAACGATGCCTCCTTACGCCGGACCATATCGCAGTCGTGGATGGAGAAACGGGAGAACGATTAACGTACAGCGAGCTGAACGCCATGGTGAAAAGGCTGGCCGCTAAGCTTGAAACCCATGGGATTAGCCGGGGGGACCGGATCGCGCTGCTTGCTCCCAATCATGTCGCTTATTTTGAATGGCTGTTTGCTTGCCGCGTGCTTGGCGCCGTGCTTGTTCCGTTAAATTGGCGCTTGGCATTGCCTGAGCTTGCCAGTATTTTGACGGACTGCACGCCAAAGGCGATCGGCGTTCACAGCCGGTTTGCCCTATTAGCGGAGGAGCTTAGGGCTTCTCACGCCATGGAGGTCCTTCCGCTCGATCTGGCGGATGACCCCTCACTCGACTGCATAGCGGCAGCGCTAGATACACAGCCCAGCTGGGTGGAAGCCGACCCTGAAGATCCCTTCGTGATGATCTATACCGGGGGAACGACAGGCAAACCGAAGGGTGTGGTTCTTAGTCACCGGTCTATTTTTTGGAATGCGGCGAACACCGCGGTCACTTGGAATTTGACGGCGAAAGATGTGACGCCGACGTATATGCCGATGTTTCATACCGGAGGGCTGAATGCCTTGTCGCTGCCGGTTTTGCATGCGGGGGGAACGGTTGTCGTTGTGGGGCAATTCGACGCCGAACATACGCTGGAGCTGCTCAACCGGGAGAAGTGTACGATCGCGCTGCTAGTTCCAACGATGTATCACATGCTGATACAATCACCGGCCTTCGCGGACGCGGTATTTCCGACGATGCATACGTTTCTTTCCGGAGGAGCTCCTTGTCCGCTTCCCGTCTATCAAGCCTTCGAAGCAAAGGGACTTTCCTTCAAGGAAGGCTATGGATTAACCGAGGCCGGGCCAAATAATTTCTATATTGATCCTCAGGATGCCGTTCACAAGAGAGGCTCCGTAGGGCGTCCGATGCTGTACAACGATGTTATGCTGGCTGATGATGAGGGCTGCGAGGTAGCGACCGGCGAGGTTGGCGAAGTTTGGCTGCGAGGCGGGCATGTTTTCCACTCCTACTGGAATCGCCCGGAAGCGACGGCTGAAGTGCTGAGACCGGACGGATGGCTGAAGACGGGGGATCTTGGCAAAAGAGACACCGAGGGCTATTACTATATTATCGGCCGTAAAAAAGACATGATTATCAGCGGCGGCGAAAATGTCTATCCGCTTGAGGTCGAGCATCACCTCCGGCAGCACCCGGCCATCAGCGATGCGGCTGTCGTTGGCGTGCCTGATGAGAAGTGGGGAGAAGCTGTCTCTGCTGCGGTTGTCCTGGAAGAAGGCTGCAGCTTAACGCAGGACGAATTGATTGCATACTGCTCTGCTGCCATAGGCAGATATAAGGTTCCTAAGCGAGTTCTATTTATGGGGGAGCTGCCCAAAACAGCGGTTGGCAAAATTGATAAGAGTAGAATAATAGCAATTATGTTACAATGTGGAAGCGAAGCATGAGTTTAGGGGAAAGGGGTGCGGTGATGAAGACTGGCATCGTGCTCAAGACAAAGTTGACTCCTCATCGAGTAAAGTCACATATGTTAAGACGATCCGTTTTAACCAAGAAACTAAAGCGGCTGAACGATCATCCGCTGACACTGGTCCATTCCGGCCCGGGCTATGGCAAAAGTACGGCTGTCGCCTCCTTTCTGCGCGACATGCCTTCCCCTTATTGCTGGTACAGCATCAGCGAGCATGATGACGATCTGTATTTGTTTCTAACTTATATCGTTCATGCCGTTCGCGGACAATTTCCCGCCTTCGGAGATGAGCTGTTAAATCATCTGGCTCAGGGTGAGTATTACGTTCGCGATGCCGAATTACACCGGCTCTTCGATGCTTTCCTGAACGAACTGGCGACGATTCAGGGTGAGCTTACGCTTGTCCTGGACGATTATCACCTCACTGCCCACTGCGAAGGTGTAGATGCTTTTATGCAGTACGCATTGAAACATATGCCTGCGGGGATTCATGTCGTTCTATTAAGCCGCAAACGCCCGGATTGGGAGCTGCTGGCTGCGATGAAAGTCCGCGGCGACCTGCTGGAGATTACCGAGCAGGACCTTATGTTCTCCGAAGAAGAGATCGAGGTGCTCTTTACAGATTACTACGACTACCCACTGCGGCCTGAAGAGGCGCAGCTTATATACCGCAGGACGGAAGGATGGGCCATCGCTGTCCAGTTGATTTGGCAGCGCTTACTTTTAACCGGCAGCGATGTTAGATCTTTACTGGCGGACGAAGCCGAGACGATGGATGATCTATTCCGGTTCTTGGCTCTGGAAGTGTTTCAGAAGCAAATGCCGGATATTCGAACGTTCATGCTGCAAACCAGCTTGCTTGACGAACTGACAGCCGATGCTTGCAACAAGATTCTGGAGCGCGAGGATTCTTATCAGCTGCTCGCCAAATTATGCAGTCAGAGTCTGTTTTTGACGCATCTGGAGGACGGTTTATTTCGGTATCATTCGTTATTTCGGGACTTTTTGCAGGGGCAATTCAAAAAAATGCCTACGGAATACGTCCGGTTCGCTCATTTGGCCGGGGCGTATTTGGCTGCGACCGGCCAGTACGGCGGGGCCATGAATTTGTTCGCTGCGGCGGGCGATCCCGGCGAAGCGGCGCGGATGCTGGAGCTGCACGGCCGTACGCTGCTGGAAACAGGCCAGCTGGAAGCGTTGATGGATCGTATCCGGCGTACCCCGCTAGCGGAGAAGAATGCGAGGGCTGCCCTCTGGATCTATGAAGGGGATGTTCACCGCTACCGCTGCGTGTATGAGCAAGCCATGAGCTGTTATGCGCAAGCAGAGCAGCTGGCAGCCGCAGCTTCAGACTCGATTGGCCAGTCACTGGCGCTTGAGGGGCAGGTTCGCATCTATCTGGATACCATCCAGCCCGGGAGAGCGCAAAAGCTGCTGGAACGCTCGATTGATCTGCTGGAGGCTTCGACGCAATCGGAGGATACGCACCGCGTGCGCCTGTATGGGTTAATGGCGGAAAACTTGGTAAACTCCGGACGGGCGGCGGAAGCCGAAGATTGGTTTAATAAATGCCGGTTCTATCTGACGGATTTCCATGAAGATTGGTTGGAAGCGCGTCTTCATTTGCGCACCGGTCGCTTGAAGCAGGCGAAGCGGCTCGCCGAACGGATCGTGCAGCAGCGCAACAAATCGAACGCTGCTCAGCTGCCCCGCTCGCATCGCGAGATCGAGCTGCTTCTTTCGCTCATCGAGTCCATGCAAGGCCGGCCAGAAGTCGCGAAGCAGCTCGCCGAAGCCGGGATGATGGTGGGCATTCGCCTGCATGCTCCGTTCGTGGAAGCTGTCGGCTGGATTCGTATGGGCCATGCGGCGCAGCTTTTACAGAAATACGACCCTACCGTTGCCGTAAAATGCTACCGGGCTGCCCAAGAAATGATGGAACAGCTGGATGTCTCGCGCGGCAAAGCGGAGCCGCTCATGGGGCTTGCTCTGCTCTATGGCCGTGAAGGCGCCTTCGAGCTTGCCGCCCAGTTCGGCGAAGAGGCGCTGGCCGAAACAGAGAAGGTGAACGATGAGTGGCTATCGTCCTATATCCGCATATCCCGCGGGATTGCCGCTTTCTATGCCTCCAGATGGGAAGAGGCGGAAGCGGTGTTCATGGAATGCCATGAACGGTTCATGCTGTGCGGCGACAGTTACGGACTTACGGTCACGCTGCTGTGGCAAGCGATGCTGGCTTACCGCACCGAACAGGATGAACGGTTCCACGATGCGATGGAACGCTTTCTTCAAATGCTGCAAAGCGGCGAGTACGATGCGCTCATCGAAAGGCGTACGCTATTCGGCCCGAGAGATGTACAGCATTTGGCCCCGCTTCTTATTGAAGCGCAGAAGCAGAGGATTGAGAGCGGGTATGTCACCCATCTGCTGACCGGGTTGGGGATGGAGCATATGACTTACCACCCGGGGTATACGCTGCACATCGAAACGCTCGGCGGCTTCCGCGTATGGCTGGGGGACCGCGAGCTCGAAGAGAAGGATTGGCAGCGCGGGAAAGCCAAAGAGCTGTTTCAACTGCTCGTTGTCAAGCGCCAACAGCTGCTTCCCAAGGAAGCGATTCTGGCGCATCTGTACCCGCAGGCGGACGACAAATCCGCTGCCCGCGATTTCAAAGTGATGCTAAACGCGCTCAATACAGCGCTTGAGCCGCATCGGCGCGCGCGTGCGAATCCTTTTTTTATCCAGCGTCACGGGTCGTCGTATGGACTTAACTTGGCGTCAGGCTTTGAACTGGACACGATCGAATTCGAAGCGCTGCTCAAAGATGGTCTGGAGGAATCGGACCCGGCTAAAGCTATGGCCTTATTAGAGAAAGGGCTCCAGCTGTATAAGGGCGACTATATGCCTGACCGCCGTTACGAGGATTGGTGCATCGAAGAGCGGGAGCGATTGCTGGTGCTGTATCTGCGCGGAGCGGAACGGCTGGCGAGGCTGCAGCTCAAAGCGGAGCTGTATGACCGCGCCATCCACTGGTGCGAAGCCATCGTCCAGAAAGACTCCTGCTGGGAAGAAGCGTACCGGCTGCTGATGCAGAGCCACCTCAAGCTCGGAAACCGCCGGCAGGCCGACAGATGGTTTCACAAATGCCAGCTTGCTCTGGCGGAAGAGATGGGAGTCGAGCCGATGCCTGCCACGCAGGAGCTGTATAAGCAGCTGTCCGAATCCGATGTAACTGATTTGTAACCCTGCCACATTATGATGAAGTCATTCTAAATTAAGAGGGGGATTCTCTTCATGCCAACACAAAAATGGGGACGCAGCGGAAGTGTAGCGCTCATTACAACGATCCTGCTGCTTTCATCCGCATGCTCGAGTGCAACGAACAGCAATAACACCGAGTCACCGACAGCGGCCGCAACGGCGGTGGCTTCGAAAGCTCCGGTTGAAAGCGCTGCCGCAAATAAAACGCCGATCAAAATCGGGGTGCTGGCCTCCATGACTGGCTCGCTTGAAAGCTATGGAAAGCAGACCACCCGCGGTTTTGAAATGGGAATCGATTACGTGACCAAAGGGACGAAGGTGCTGGACGGCCACCCGATTCAGATCATTGTCGAGGATACGGAAACAAAGCCGGACGTCGCGGTGCAGAAAGCGACAAAGCTGCTTGAGAAGGATAAGGTGGATTTCCTTGTCGGCTCATCCAGTTCAGGCGATACCTTGGCGGTTCTGCCGCTGGCGCAGGAGTATAAGAAGGTCATGGTCGTTGAGCCTGCCGTGGCGGATTCCATTACGGGAGCCAGCTGGAACAAGTATATTTTCCGCACAGGTCGCAACTCCTCGCAGGATGCGGTGGCAGGCGCGGCAGCTATTGCGAAACAGGGCGTAAAGATCGCGACGCTCGCTCCGGACAGCGCATTCGGCCGGGATGGCATTGCGGCGTTTAAGGAAGCGGCGCTTAAGCTTGGCGCAAACTTCGTAACGGAGCAGTACCCAGGCGCGACTGCGACGGATTTTACACCGAACATACAGAAAATCCTGGAAGCGAAACCGGACTACCTGTTCGTTGTGTGGGCAGGCGCCAACTCGCCATGGAAGCAGCTGCAGGATATGAAAGTGCAAGCTAGCGGCATTAAAATTTCCACAGGAGCACCCGACATCGTAGCGCTGAAAACCATGAACGATCTGGTCGGCATGGAGGGCTTCTCCGTTTACTACAATACGCTTCCGAGCAATGACATTAATAAATGGTTGGTCGATGAAAACAAGAAGCGGTTTAACAACGAAGTTCCGGATCTGTTTACGCCGGGCGGCATGTCGGCAGCGCTTGCCATTGTCGAAGCGGTGAAGAAGGCAAACTTTGATATGAATACCGACACCTTGATCAAGACGATGGAAGGCATGTCCTTCGAAACGCCAAAGGGAACGATGAAATTCCGCCCCGAGGATCATCAGGCACTGCAGTCTATGTATGCGATCAAGCTGGTGAAAAAAGACGGCTTCGATTATCCGGTGCCGGAGCTTATGCGTGAAATGAAGATGGATGAGACCGCTCCGCCGGTTCGTAATAAAAAATAGCAAGGGGCGAGTGCGAATGAAGCCGATTCTCGAAACCCGTGATCTGACGATCGCATTCGGCGGACATACGGCGGTGAACGGGGTGGACCTTACGGTGCCACCCCGGCATTTTAAATCCATCATCGGGCCGAATGGAGCGGGGAAGACGACATTTTTCAATTTACTGAGCGGCGAGCTGAAGCCAACCCGCGGAACGGTTTGGTTTAAAGGGCAGGACATCACTCCGCTGTCACCATATGAGAGGACCCGGTTAGGCATCGGGCGATCTTTTCAAATTACGAACGTATTTCCGAATCTGACAGCGCTGGAAAATGTCCGGTTGGCCGTCCAGTCGCGGGAAGGCATTCGATATAACGTTTTCCGCCATTTCACCGCTTACCGCCGTCTTGAAGAAGAAGCCCGGGAACTGCTCCACACCGTGTTATTGTCAGAGGTGGCCGAATCCCCGGCACGCATGCTGGCGCATGGCGAGAAGCGCAAGCTGGAGATTGCCATGCTGCTTGCTCTGAACGCCGAACTGCTGCTGCTGGATGAACCGACGGCGGGCATTTCCATGGAAGAGGTGCCTGCGATCTTAGAAGTGATACGCGGCATCAAAGAACGGGGCGACCGCTCGATCGTACTGATTGAGCACAAGATGGAAATGGTCCTCGATCTTTCCGATTCGTTGATGGTTCTGTTCAACGGCAAATTGCTGGCGGACGGTTCGCCGCAAGAGATCATGAATAATGAATTGGTCCAATCCGCGTACTTAGGGGGCTTTTACGATGACGCTTCTTAACGTCGAAGGTATCGAAACGTTTATTGGTCAGTATCACATTTTACAAGGGGTCTCGCTGGAAGTAACGCCAGGGGAGATTACCGTATTGTTGGGGCGCAACGGTGCCGGCAAGACGACAACGCTCCGGTCGATCATGGGGTTGAATCCGATTTCCCAAGGCGGCATCACCTTCAAGGGAGAACGAATAGATAAACTGCCTACCTACGCCATTGCCCGGAAGGGAATTGGCTATGTGCCGGAGGATCAGGGCATTTTCGCCGATTTGACCGTGCAGGAGAATATGAAGGTGGCGATGCGGGTCCAGCACGATGCGGCGATGCAGCGCCAGGAATGGATTTTGGAGCTGTTTCCCGATCTACGGACGTTCTGGCAGCGCAAAAGCGGTCATCTCAGTGGCGGGCAGAAACAAATGCTGGCCATTGCGAGAGCTTATGTCGGCGAGAATGAGCTGCTTTTGATCGACGAGCCGAGCAAAGGGCTTGCGCCTATCGTGGTGGAGAAGCTGATGCAGTCCATCGAACAAATCAAGAAGAAAACGACGGTGCTCCTGGTCGAGCAAAACTTTTTCATGGCCAGCCGAATCGGAGACCGCTACTATATCGTGGATGAAGGCCGAATCGTCCTGGGCGGGCGGATGAGTGAGCTCAGGGAAGACGCGGAAACCCGCAAACGGTTCCTGGGGATTGCCTGATATCCGGCCCAACGTTTGGGGATCCATTACAGAGGAGGCCGTATCCTTATGGCTACATTATCAAACTTGCTCGTTAACGGTCTCGCGACCGGCATGCTCGTATTTCTGCTGGCGGCTGGACTTACCTTAATTTTCGGACTGATGGATGTTCTTAATTTCGGACACGGCGGTCTGTTCGCATGGGGAGCTTACTCCGGCGTTTGGTTATTCACTCGCACAGGCAGCTTCACACTCGCGATTATCGGGGCGATTGTCACCGGCCTGGTTCTCGGCCTTGTGATGGAACGCATCGTGATTCGGCCTGTATACGGCAATCATGTTCAGCAAATTCTCGTTACGCTGGGCGTTATGCTTGTTTTAAGCGAACTGTTAAAGGTCGTATGGGGGCCGAACCCGATCTCTGCGCCGGTACCGAAACTGCTTGACGGCAGCTGGAGTTTGGGCGGCGTTATTTTTATCAAATACAGATTGTTTATTATCGGAGTAGGACTCCTTGTCCTGTTAGGATTGCAGCTGCTGATGAACCGTACGAGGCTCGGTCTCATTGTACGCGCCGGCGTGCAGAACAAAGAAATGGTGCAGGCGCTTGGTATCCCGATTCATCGCGTATTTACAGCTGTGTTCATGCTGGGCGCAGCGATGGCGGCGCTCGGCGGCGTGCTGCTCGCGCCTTACTCCGGCATTGTGTTCGCCGAGATGGGCATGCAGTTCGCGATTCTCGCGTTTATCGTCGTCGTTATCGGAGGAATGGGAAATATTAACGGGTCGGCGCTCGCTTCCGTTATCGTCGGGCTGACAGGGTCCTTGATGGCTTATTATGTTCCCGATTTGTCGCTTGCTGTCAATATGCTGCTGATGGTGCTGGTGCTCATGCTCAAGCCATCCGGCCTGCTTGGATCGAAGGGGTGAGAAGATGCTAACGCTGCTTAATAAACGCTTTTCCGGCTCTTTGACCGTATACGGGCTGTTGTCTCTTATTTTAGCTTTGTACCCGCTTATCAACGACTCGCGCAGCGCCATGATTCTCGTGACGAAAATATTCATCTTCGGGATCTTTGCGATCAGTTACGATCTTTTGCTGGGCTACACGGGAATTGTCTCCTTCGGGCATGCCATGTTTTTCGGCATCGGAGCCTATGCGGTTGGCATTATGATGCATAATTACGGCGCTTCCATCGGCGTACTGCTGCTGGCCATTCTTGTCGGCCTCTTGGTTGCAGGCGTGGTCAGTTATTTGGTCGGGATGCTGTCGCTGCGGTTAAAAAGCCATTATTACGCGATGCTCACGCTCGCCTTTGCAGGGCTGTTTCAAGTTGCCGCAGAGAAATGGCGCACGCTCACGAAAGGCGGGGAAGGCTTCACCTTCTCGATTCCTGACCTTTTAATGGACCGCCGCACCTTCTACTGGATTTCGCTTGCGGTGCTGATCATCGTGTTCCTGCTGCTGCGCCGGTTCACGGTATCGCCGCTAGGCAGCGTGCTGCAAGCTATTCGCGAGAATGAACAGCGGACGCGTTCGCTAGGCTTTAATCTTGTGCATTATAAAGTCATTGCCAGTGTCGTTGCGGGGATGGTGGCTGCGCTCGCAGGATCGATGTATGCGGTGACGCTGCGTTTTGTCAATACCTCGGTGTTTGCTACGGATATTACCTTGGATGCGCTGCTGATGACCATTATCGGCGGAGTCGGCACCCTGTACGGCGGACTCATCGGCTCAGCCATTATCGAGTTGGCCCATAACGGATTATCGAACCTCGCCAAGACGTATGCGATCTTTGACCGTTGGATTATTTTCTTCGGCTTGCTGTATATCCTGATTGTCATGGTATTTCCCAAAGGTATCGCGGGTACGGTCAAAATGTGGTGGGCGAAATGGCGAACTCCGGTACTTGAAAGGCGGGTGGAGAAAAAATGGCAGTAGAGCCCAACATGGTGAGCTCCTTTGTCCTCCGGTTCAGCTCTGTGGGCGAGGAGGAACAGCCTGAAGAGCGCCGCTGGCGCATTCGCATTACGCATGTGCAGGATCAGGATGAAATTGTCGTCGGTTCCATGCAGGAAGCGTTTGACTACATCGAGCAAGCTTTACGAAAAAAGGGTGAGGAAGGAAAATGAGCCTTTCAAATGAACGCATAGGCATTTTAAGCACGGGGATGTACATGCCTCAAACCATTATGACCGCTAAGGATATTGCCGAGGCTTCCGGTCTGCCTGAAGAGGTGGTGGAGCAGAAGCTGGGTATCCGGCAAAAGCATGTTCCCGGCCCTGGACCCGAGGACCAGACCTGCGAAATGGGCATCCTGGCGGCGCGCGAAGCGATCGCGAAAGCGGGAATCGATCCGAAGGAAATCGATCTGGTTATTTATATCGGCGAGGAGCATAAGGAGTATCCGGTGTGGACCGCCGCACTTAAGCTGCAGCACGAAGTCGGTGCCGTGAACGCGTGGGCGTTCGATGCCGCCCTTCGGTGCGGTACGACGATCATGGCCCTCAAAGTGGCGAAAAGCCTGATGATGGCCGATGATTCGATCCAAACGGCGCTGCTCGCCGGCGGATACCGGAACGTCGATCTCATTGATTATGAAAACCCAAGAACGCGGTTTATGTTTAACTTGGCTGCCGGCGGCGGGGCTATGCTGCTGCGCAAAGGTCACGCGAGCAACGTGGTGCTGGAGAGTCATTTGATCACTGACGGCGCTTTTGCGGAGGATGTCATCGTACCTGCGGGCGGCACGAAAATGCCGTTAACCAGCGATTTGCTGCAGCAGGGACAGGGGCTGTATTTGGATGTGCCGGATCCCGAGGGGATGAAAGAGCGTCTCGACCGCACGTCGATGGCGCGTTTCGTTGAAGTGATTCGCAGAGCAGCGGAGAAAAGCGGTTGGCAGCTGTCCGACATCGATTATCTGGCTATTTTGCATATGAAAAAGTCGGCGCATGACTATGTACTGAGGGAAATCGGGCTTTCCGAAGAGCAGTCGGTGTATTTGCAGGATTACGGCCATGTAGGCCAGCTTGATCAGATTTTAAGCTTAGAGCTCGGCGTGGAGCAAGGGAAAATTAAAGATGGCGATCGCGTCATCCTGGTGAGTGCCGGCATCGGCTATGCGTGGGGCGCAACGGCTATTCAATGGGGCAAAGGGAGGAATGCGTAAATGGCGGAGGTTGTGTTAAAAAGCTTGGAGCTTCCGAATGGGGAAACCGTCGGGTATCGCGAGAGAGGCGTTGAAGGCGAAGGACCGACACTGCTTTTGGTTCACGGCAACATGAACTCGTCTAAACATTGGGATGTGCTCATGGAGAGCCTCGATCCCCGGCTGCATCTTGTTGCCATCGATCTTCCCGGATTTGGCATTTCTACGTATCGCAAGCCTATCGGCAGCCTTTTCGATTACGCAGATGTGGTTAAGCAGTTTGTCGATGCGCTCGGACTGCACAAATTTGCCCTGATCGGCTGGTCGACCGGCGGCGGAATCGTCATGAAATTTGCGGCGGATTACCCGGAGCAAGTGGAGAAGTTGATTTTACTCGCCTCGATGTCTACGCGCGGATATCCCTTCTATGCAGACGGCGCAGACGGCAATCCGGATCTAACGAAGCGTCTCCGCACACATGACGAAATCAGCGCGCTTTCGCGGACGAAGCTTATTTCGGATGCAGGAGCACGGCAGGACCGGGCTTTCATGCGCTGGCTGTTCGAAGTTTCGGTGTATAACTTGAATAAACCGGCCGAGGAGCAGTTTGAGCAATATGTGGATGATATTTTGACCCAGCGAAATCTGGCAGATATTTATCATGGCTTAAATACGTTCAATATTAGCAGTGCGGATCATGAAGCTGCGCCGGGAAGCGGGGATGTCTCGCGGATTAAAGCGCCTGTGCTCGTCTTATGGGGGGCGAACGATCTCGTCATTCAGGAATCGATGACAAGCGAGATTATGGAAGATCTCGGCGATCGCGCTGAGCTCGTAGTTTTGGAGAACTGCGGCCATTCGCCGTTAGTGGATGCTTTGCCGGCGTTAACTGTGCAGGTAGATCGGTTTGTGCTTGGTTAGGAATAGCAAGGATCAGAAACGTTGGAGGAGATTGGAACGATGAGACTTCAGGATAAGGTCGCGTTAATTACCGGGGGGGCTAACGGAATTGGCCGCGAGACAGCTCGGTTGTTCGTCTCGGAGGGTGCCCTCGTTGCTATAGCCGACTATGATGAGGAAGCTGGAGCGGAAGTGCTGCAGGAGCTGCAAGCAGCTTCCGGCGGAGAGCGGACGATCTTCGTGAAGGTCGATGTAAGCGACGCGGAAAGTGTGGAGCGGATGGTGGGCACCGTGGTCGAGCGTCTGGGCACCTTGGATATACTGATCAACAACGCAGGCATTACACGCGACAGCATGCTCAGCAAAATGACGCTCGAACAGTGGCATCAAGTCATCGACGTGAATTTAAACGGCGTGTTTTACTGCACCAAATTTGCAGCGCCGCATATGGTTGCTAAAGGGAAAGGCAAAATCATCAACACCTCCTCGATCGTCGGCATTAACGGGAATATCGGCCAGACGAATTATGCGGCGACCAAAGCAGGTGTCATTGGGATGACCAAAACCTGGGCCAAGGAGCTGGGATTTAAAGGAGTAACCGTTAATGCCGTCGCACCGGGCTATATTGAAACCGGCATGGTGGCCAAAGTTCCGGAAAAGGTGCTTCAAGGCATGATCGAGAAGGTGCCTCTGCGCCGCCTGGGTCAACCGCAGGATATCGCCAAAGCTTACTTGTACCTAGCTTCGGACGATGCTGATTATGTGAACGGTACCGTACTAGAGGTGAACGGCGGTTTAGTTATTTAATTTGAAAACCCCCATACCGGGAGTAGTAGAAAGGCCATGACCTTTTCGAAATACTCAGGATATGGGGGATTTTTTTATTCGCTCACCATGCGATTCGTTAGGCTGCCTAATTTTTCGATGGAAATCGTTACGACATCGCCGTCTTTCAAATATACGCGTTTATCCACCGGATCGCCGAGCACAACGCCCTCCGGGGTACCTGTGAGGATGATGTCGCCCGGATACAGTGTCATGTGCTGCGAAATATAGCTGACGATTTCGTCGCAGTGGAAAATCATATCGGCTGTGTTCGAGTTTTGCCGTACCTTGCCGTTGACGGTGGTGCTGATCTTCAGGTCATTGGGATTGCCGACCTCGTCCGCCGTGACCAGGTAAGGGCCGAGAGGGCTGAAATCATCGCATGACTTGCCTAGCAGCCATTGCGCTGTACGCATCTGCAGATCGCGGGCGGACAAGTCGTTCACGCAGCAGTAGCCGTAGACATGGTCCAACGCTTCCTCTTTGGAGACGTATTTGGCCTGCTTGCCGATGACGATGACGAGCTCCGCTTCATAATCGACTTCGTTGGTTACACGGGGGAGGGCGATATCATGCCCATGCCCTGTCAGCGTATTGTTGAATTTGTTAAAAAGAATCGGATACTGCGGGATCGGAGCATTCGTTTCTTCTGCGTGCTTGCGGTAGTTAAGCCCGACGCAAATGATTTTGCCGGGGTCCGTGACGCAGGGACCGTAGGTAAGTTCTGCTTCGCTGAGTAGAAGAGAATCGCGATGATCGCTTTCAAGAGCGAGGCTGACGAGCTGATGCAGCGCATCGGTTGCGGCGGCTCCGCCTTGGATCGCTTCGTGAACCGTCGCAGGTACAGAGAACGCAGGTGATAGCTGCCGGATAGCTTGAACGGCATCCAGTACGCCGGAGTCTGTTTGGATGCCGAGCGTGAGCGAATGATTTTTGTGGAATGTAAGCAGTTTCATGAGAGAACCTCCTGAGTAGTTGGATGTATGAGGGCATGAAAGTTGTGAATGGAAGCGTGAGTGAGAGCTTGGGTGAAAGCGTGAATGAAAGTATGAATGAGAGTATGAATGAATGTGTGAATGAGAGTATGAATGAAAGTATGAATGAAAGCTTGATTGAAAGCGTGAATGAAAATGCGAATGAAATCGTGCGGAAGCCCAATTTATGCGTTTTTGCCGAACGTCACGCCTCCGTCAATGTAAAGCGGTGAACCCATCATGAACTTGGACTCATCCGAAGCAAGGAATAATGCGGCTGACGCCACGTCTTCCGGACGCCCCATCTCGCTGCTCAGCTGTCTGGATTTCAAGGAGGCGACGGCAGCCTCCGGATCGTCATACGAGGTGCGGAGATAATTTTCAACAAACGGGGTCAAAATCGTTCCGGGAAGCAGCGCATTCACCCGAATGCCATAGGGGGCATAATCCACCTGCATGGATTTGGTAAGCGCGAGGACGGCGCCTTTGGTCGCTGCGTACGAGGCTCGGCGAGCTAGTCCGATTTCGGCTATGCAGGAAGACATATTGATGATCGAGCCCGATTTGCGCTCCATCATATGGGGGAGAACATGCTTGGAAGGGAGGAAGACGCCCTTCACATTAATGCTCATGATGCGGTCCCAGGCGTCAGGCTCCAGTTCATGGAGCGCGCCTACGCCGCTGATGCCCGCGTTGTTGAAAAGCACATCGATTCGGCCGTAGGCTTGAATGATTTGCTCAACCATCGCTTTGACGGAGTCGGAGTGCGTCACGTCCGCTTGAATGAAGCGGGCCGCTCCGCCAGCCCCGGTAATTTCATTCACCGTCTCGATTCCCTTGGTTTCGTCGAGATCGTTCACGATGACCTGAGCGCCCTCGCGCCCGAATAAGAGTGCCGTGCTTTTGCCAATTCCTGAAGCAGCGCCCGTGATGAGAATGACTTTGTTCTGCAACCGCATGTTCAATTCTCCTTTGCTATTCGGATAGTTGGTGAGCCAGCTTGCAAACTTCTTCTATACAGATCTGCTTCTTCTGTTCCCACTGAGGCGACATCATGGAGCAGCTGACAGCGGCGATGACCTTCCCTTCGCTGTTGCGAATTGGAGCGGCTGCGCAGCTGAATCCGATGACAGCTTCCTCCAAATCGAGCGCGAAGCCTTGTTGGCGGATTTGCGCCAAGTTGTTTTTCAAGGCTTGCAAAGACGTGATGGAATGCACCGTTAACGGAGGAAATGGCTCTTGTTCGGTGGGATAAAGCAGGTCGAGCTCCTCATCGCTCAGATCAGCCAGCATCACCTTGCCGAGAGCAGTGGCATGCGCAGGAAGCCGCGTTCCCGGTCCTGAAGCGAGCCGGACGGGTGTTGGCGCTTCCTCTTTGGCGAGATAGAGCACCTCGCTGCCGTCGAGTCTGGCAAGCTGCAGCGATTCCCCGAGCTTCAGCTTCGTGAGGGAGGCTTCCTTGTGGAACGACTCGTTCAAGTCGCGCTGCTGCTGTACAGCCGCATGGCCCAAGCGAGACAGCTCGCGTCCCAGACGGTAGGTCTCACCGGCTTCTTTCTCGACCCAGCCCAAGTTCTCCAACGTTAAAAGCAAGGAGTACATCGAGCTTTTGTTAATGCCCAGCGAACGTGACAAATCGATGAGCTTCAATCTACCGGGCTGCAGCGAGATTTCTTTGAGAATAAGGTGCGCACGTTCAATCGCCGGAACGCGGTATTTATCGTCCAATCGTGTGCCTCCTAGTTCGTGTGGATTGCGAAGCGGTTTATTATACAAAACCAAGTTTATTAGTTAAAACCATTATAGCATAGATCGAGGGAAAAAACGAGTGGGATGATGGAGGTTGTTTTCGTCTGGATGGGGGGAGTTGGTGAGTGAGTGCCATTTGGGGTTGGGTTGGGGGAGTAGGAGTAGGAGTAGGGCGTGAAACATAGCATGAGCGAGAACAGGCGTGGGGGGAGGAAGAGATAGAGGTAGAAGCGAGATAGCGTGTGGGGTAGGGACAGTAGAAGGAGTAAGGGTGACAGCAGGATTAGAGTAGGAGCAAGTGTTAGAGTAGAAACGAATTCTAGCGTGTGGAGTAGGGACAGTAGAAGGAGTAAGGGTGACAGCAGGAGTAGAGTAGTAGCAAGAGTTAGAGTGGAATGGAGAGCTAGCGTGTGGAGTAAGGACAGTAGTAGGAGTAAGAGCGGTAGCAGGAGTAGAGTAGTATCAATAGTTAGAGTGAAATCGAGAGCTAGCGTGTGGAGTGAGGACAGTAGTAGGAGGAAGGGCGACAGTAGGAGTAGAGTAGTAGCAAGTGTTAGAGTAGAAGCGAGAGTTAGCGTGTGGAGTAGGGACAGTAGAAGGAGTAAGGGCGACAGCAGTAGTAGAGTAGTAGCATGATTGGCGTAGGAGGCGAGTTTATGTATCGAGAGCAAGAGAAATAACGGGATCAAGAGCAGCAGGAGCACCTCGAGCAATTGCATTGTGTTGAAATATCGCCTACGATGGCAGAGCCGCGCGTCTGCTCGGGGTCTATGTTGTAGTTTGTGCAACAATATGGCTGTCAATCAGGCAAAGTGCTCCTCTATGTTGCAGTTTGTACAACGATTTTGGTTGAAATGAGTATTTTTTCGTCATTTCGATTCAAATGGTTGTACTTTGTGCAATGAAGGTGAGATTGATGAGTAAAAAGTGCTTACTAAGTTGTATAAAGTACAACGAAGGCTAGACCTTGATGCGGCCAATGTGGCTCATTACCCGACTGAACTTCGAAAGTTTACATACACCACCAATAGGCTGACATAACCATTTGAAAAATGCCCGATATAGCTCATAATTTCGCAGCAATATCAGTCCCAGATAAGAGTCTCCAAAGACTCTTATCCCCGCCCCAAAGCCATCTTGTTCCAAAATAGCAGTCTTTAAAGTCTCCTATATGCACAAAAAAGCCGCCAATCTCACCAATTTTCAGCACTTAGGGGTCTTCAGAGACACTTTATTGCTTCTCAACATCACAGTTTGACCGAAATAGAAGTCTTTCACGTCTCCTATTTGCTCGAACAACTTCCGCCCCGCCACCTGCCACTCGTACCCTGTAATCTGCAACCCGCTACCCACACGCTGATCAATCCCGCACCAGCTATTACTTGGAGCCCGGAATGAACTGCTTCAGCCACCCGCCGAAGCTTTGCGGGTTTCTCGTTTGAATGAGCACCACGCCTTCGCCGCGGAATCGGCATACAACGCCTTCACCGCTTGTAATACTTGAGAGCCAGCCTTTGGCTGCTTTCTCGATCTTATACTGCGTATAATCCGGCCATGCGACCAGATGCCCGTTATCAATGACAACCTCTTGTCCAGGTGCAAGATTAATAGCATGAATAGCTCCGTAGGAGGAGAGGAAAACGGTGCCTCGACCGCTAATTTCAACGATAAAAAAACCTTCGCCTGACATGAAGCCACTCATCAGATTTTGCATTTTGGTATTCACTTGGATGCCGGAGGTTCCAGCGAGAAAGCCGTCTTTTTGCACGTACAGCTTGTACGATCCGTCGAGCTCGACAGCTTCAATGTCGCCGATTACCGAGGGTGCCAATAAAACCTCACCGCTTCCCCCGGTCGGGGTCAACTCTTGGAAGAAAAATTTCTCGCCGCTCAGCATACGGCCAAGTCCGCGCATAATGCCGCCATCTACAGTTCCTTTGAGCTCAACGTTAGGCGACATAGAGACCATGGCTCCGGATTCCGCCTTAATGTTTTCACCGGCTTCAAGCTCCACGCGCAGCATCGGAAACGCGCCTTTATATAAGATTTCGTGTTTCATAAAAAGATCATCCTCCACATTTAGAATATAAATTTATAAAATGTTAAGCCACATTTGACCGACTTGAAACGGTACGCTGAGGGTTTTGGCAGATGCTCATCATCCCGATTTGCATGAGGCTCCTTATCTTTTTTTCCAGTATAGCATACTTCACTTCGATACGATTTATAGGGCAAGCCAAAATAAGACAGCCATCCACAAACGGATAGCTGTCTTAGGTTAGCTGCTAGGCTGAGAGTTTATGTATTCAAACTGGACATCACCGTGCCGAAAAGTATGACTACGAAAACAAGATAGATGACAAGACCGATAGCCGCCCAAATTAAGCTGGCTTTGGCATAGTTCGATTTTGAAGGGTTTTCCCCTTTGCTAAAAGCCCATACGAATAACAAAACGATATTCACAATGGGTATGGCCAGCAGCAGGATCGTAATCATCCAATCCTTGACACTTAGCACAGGCGCATGTTGTTCTTCTGGCATCGAAAGATCAACTCCCTCTCAGTCGTTTACCTTACTGTATTGCCAGCAGTCTCCTTGTATGCCATAAAAGTTTACATAACTTGTTCACGGGAACAAGGTGAGGGCGAGCGAAAGGAGAGGGCCTCCACCGAGAGGTCTCAAAAGGCCCTCTCAGCCGCCGGAACGCAGCTGAAATGCAGCGAGCCGCCCGAAAAGGCCGTCTCAAGAGCAAAAACTCGCAAAATGCGGTGAAACCGCATCGCGAGAGGTCTCAAAAGGCCCGCTCAGCCGCCGGAACGCAGCTGAAATGCAGCGAGCCGCCCCAAAACGCCGTCTCAGCCCCAGCCACCCTACCGCCGGTAGGTGCGAAAAATAATATCCCGGTTATAGTTGCCGAAGCCTTCACCGTATAAAGTCATGCCGCCGACATGCGCCGCATGCTCCGGCACTTCCAGCCGCAGTGTCCACTCGTTGCGCGACATGCGGATGTCCTTGAGCGTGACGTCGGACAGCCGCTGCCCGTCAAGAAAGGTGCCCTGCTCGGTGACCCGGATCACCTTGAGCCAACCGTATTGGTTGATGGAGTCCGGCCACCAACTGGGGGTGAAATGCCCGCGGCCTTGGCCCGAATCGCCGGGACTCGTCCAATAGCCGAGCAGGGTGTCGTTGACATAGAAATGAATGTCAGACGGCCAATTCTCGGCAATCCCCGGCGCTTCCGAGCCGAGCTCCAGTGAAATCTCGATCTCCTCCAGCGTCTGACCGGGGAGCAAATAATTCGGGACGCGGTATTCCACGAAGCCGCTTCCGAACCAGAGAATCTTCGCATGCATGCGCTCAGGCTCGAGAAAATAGCGCGGATCGTCGTACTGGCCGATGGTATGATCGGCCGTGGCGAGACCGCACGTAGGCTGCACTTCAAAGCGCGTGTAATGTCCGATGGGAATGGACACCTCATCGAACACGCGCTGGGGCTCGCTGCGCTGCGGCAGCTGAATTTCCACGCGCGATACCGCTAGCGTGCATATTTTATGCGTGCCGCCTTGCTTGCGAACCAATGCCGTGTCAATCAGGCCGCCGGCCTCCAGCTTCTTCACATGCATGGTCACGATGGCGCTGCTCAATCCAAGCGTCTGGGCCAAATCCTTCACATTCATTTCTTGCTCAGCAAGCAAATCCAGAATCTGAAGCCGCACATCGCTTGCCAATGCTTCATAGAGCGGCAGCCATTTGCGGTCAGTTGTCGCATGTATCATTCAACCAAACTCCTCTATTCGAAACTGATTTCTAACTTCGACTGATTAATACAAATATAAATCCAAACCAAGCGGAAAGAAAGGCTTGAAATCAACCGACAAGTATTGTTTAATAGAGTCAGTTGCATCATATTTTCATTAATCGATTCATATTTTTATTAATTATACGATGAGGTGAAAGCAATGTCTATGAAAGCGAGCATGATTGTCGACAAAGATTTTAAAATCGGAGAAGTAGATTCCCGGATTTACGGTTCTTTTATTGAACACTTGGGACGCGCTGTTTACGGGGGCATTTATGAACCGGGACATCCGCAAGCCGATGAACAGGGGTTTCGGGCGGACGTTCTGGAACTGGTCAAAGGACTGGATGTCCCTATTGTCCGTTATCCGGGCGGGAACTTTGTATCCGGCTACAACTGGGAGGACGGCATTGGCCCGCTGAACCAGCGTAAGAAAAGGCTGGATCTGGCTTGGCGCACCATCGAGCCGAACTTGGTCGGACTGAACGAATTCATGGATTGGTGCCGCAAAGCGAACACGGAGGCGATGATGGCCGTTAACCTGGGAACTCGCGGACCGGATGAAGCCAGAGATATCATCGAGTACGCCAATATTCAAGGCGGCACGTACTGGAGCGATTTGCGGATTTCCCACGGGTATAAGGCACCTCATAACATCAAAACCTGGTGCTTGGGCAACGAAATGGACGGTCCGTGGCAAACAGGCGCCAAAACAGCCGTTGAATACGGGCGCACAGCTTGCGAAACGGCCAAAGTTATGAAGTGGGTCGATCCCACGATCGAGCTTGTGGCTTGCGGCAGCTCCAGCTTGAATATGCCGACCTTCCCGGATTGGGAGGCGACGGTGCTCGAACATACATACGATCACGTCGATTATATTTCTCTGCATCAGTACTATGGCAATCGAGACAAGGACTCCGCTAATTTCCTTGCGCAATCGATGGGCATGGATCGCTTTATTCATACCGTCATCTCTACAGCAGATTATATTCAGGCGAAAAAACGCGGAAAGAAGAAGATCAACCTATCCTTCGACGAATGGAACGTCTGGTATCACTCCAATGAGGCTGACCGGAAAATCGAGCCTTGGTCCATCGCTCCGCCGCAGCTCGAGGACATTTATAATCATGAGGACGCGCTTCTCGTGGGTTGTATGCTGATCTCGATGCTGAAGCGTGCGGATCGTGTGAAAATGGCTTGCATGGCACAGCTCGTCAACGTCATTGCCCCGATTATGACGGCAAACGGCGGGGCCGCATGGAAGCAAACGATCTACTATCCATACATGCACGCGAGCTTGTTTGGGCGGGGAACCGTGCTTGTTCCGCTAATCAAATCGCCGAAATACGATGCCAAAGATTACACGGATGTTCCTTATTTGGAAGCCGTTGCGGTTCATAATGAAGCGGGGTCGGAAGTGACGGTCTTCGCAGTTAACCGCCATTTGGCGGAGGCTCTTCCGCTTGAGTTGGATCTGCGCAGCTTTGGAGCTTGCCAAGTTATCCAGCATATCGTGTTGGAGAATGACGATCTTAAAGCGTCCAATACGATAGATGATCAGGATCGGGTAAAACCGCATAACGGCGGCAATGCAGCGATGGATACGAATGGACAAATCCATGCGACGCTGGGCAAAGCGTCTTGGAACGTTATTCGCTTGAAATTGGCCTAGGCGGGCAACCGCCGCGCAATAAAAGACATGGCAGAGGCTAACGCTTTTGCCATGTCTTTTATGCATTTCAACCATTATTTGCATCCTTACCTCAAAATAAACCGCCTCTGCGTGTCGCATACTATGACCAAGAAAGCCCGCGGGGAGGCTTTAAGCTTGGCCACTTCTTTATTTTGCAGCTCATGCTCTGGTATGATGGAGGAAAATCTTTCTTTAAGGAGTTTCCTCTATGAAAATAAGGCTGCTAATCATGATTACAATCGTTCTGATTTTGGGGCTGACCGCCTGCGGAAACGGAAACGACAATGGCAATCATAAGCAAAACGAACCGCAAACAACAGCCGCGAATGCCGATCCTCAAAAGGTTTATAAAAATTTTTGTATCTCTTGTCATGGTAATCAATTACAGGGCGGAGAAGGTCCGAATATTCAAAAAGTCGGTGAGCGTTTGACGGAAGCCGAGATCATAAAGCGCATACAAAAGGGTGGCGGCGGGATGCCTCCGTTTCAAGTCGCGCTCAAAGAAGAAGAACTGAAAGCATTGGCAGCTTGGCTTGCAGACCTCAAATAAAGGGAATGATTGGGAATCCTAAGGTTCCTTTAAGGTTATCTACATATTTTCTTCACAATTGGGGTTTAGAATGGGGCAAGAGGAGAGTGATGCAAGATGCACTTGAATTTGAAGCCCCGGAACCATCTTCATAAAGAGCGGAAAAAGATGAGAACACAACGTCTGGGAGCGACGATTTCGCTAGTACTGTTTTTAATTCTCTTACCGGCACTTTCGGTGACCGGCATGGAGCTGCTCGAGCGCGGCACATGGCATGCCACAATAGATTGGATATCGTCCAATCAGTCGCTTTATCTATTAAATGTAGGACTTACTTTCTGTTTACTTGCTTTCATTTATGCTGTGGTGGGATCCTTGGCGATATCCGGTGCGATTTCGACCTTATTACTTGGTCTCATGGCATTGATTTCTTATATGAAGGTGACAATGATTGGGGAGCCGTTCTTCCCATGGGATATTTTGCTCAATAAAGAAAGTATGGATATTGCTTCGCTAGTGACCGGCAAAGCAGCTATGATACGAATTGGCGCCATTGCCGCCTCCATTATTTTCGTGCTTGCACTCCGCTGGATCATTCCGCGCACGACGATTCCTATTATAGCTAGAATTGGTTTAGGACTGTTCTCGCTCTATGCCTTATATGCTTTCGGAATCAAAACACCGCTGGCCGGCAAAATTCTGGATCATGCAGGCGTGAGCGAAATTATATGGAACCAGCAGGAAAACTATGCGAATAATGGAACGACGCTGGCTTTTACGCTCAACGTCAAAAACTCCATCGTTAAAAAGCCGGACACCTACAGCAACGAGTCTATCGCTGCGGTTGCGGCTTCGCTTGAGGCTTCCGCGCAAAAAGAGCCGGCAGTGAAAAAAGCGTCCGTCGACACGCTGCAAGGGAAAAAGCCGAACGTCATTTTCATTATGAGTGAAGCTTTCTGGGACCCTACGCTGCTGACGAACGTCAAATTCAGCGAAGATCCGGTGCCGACCATTCACCGTTTGCAGAAGGAATCGTCTTCCGGTTACTTGCTGTCGCCTCAATTCGGAGGAGGCACGAGCAATGTGGAATTCGAGGTGCTTACGGGTAATTCCATGAGTTTCCTGCCTGGAGGTTCCATCCCTTACCAGCAATATGTAAGCAAGCCTGTTCCGAGCTTAGCCAGTTATTTTGCCGATCAGGGTTATAAAAGCATGGGAATTCACTCTTACGAAGGCTGGTTCTGGGACCGCAACACCGTCTACAAACAGCTTGGCTTTGAATCTTTTAAAAGCAGCGAGCATTTCGTGAATCCGGAAACGAAGGGGTACTTCATCTCGGATGCCGAGGTGTCCAGAAATATTATCGATGAAGTGGATAAAACCGAAGATCCGATGTTTATTTACACGGTCACGATGCAAAATCACGGGCCTTATGACGATCCGCGGTATGGTGAAAATCAATTCAAGGCCGAAGGCAATTTGACGCCGCAAGCCAAATCGATTTTGGAAACCTATGCACAAGGCGCGCATGATGCCGATCAAAGCTTGCAAATGCTCATCGATCATTTCCAAAATTCCGACGAACCGACGATGATTATCTTCTATGGAGACCATCTGCCGATGCTTGGTTTAGACTATCAAGTGTATAAGGAAGCAGGATTCATCACAACTAGCAATGCCAATGACTGGTCGCTGGAAGAAGTAAAGAAAATGCACAGCATTCCGCTGGTCACATGGTCGAACTTCGATATGCCGAAGCAGGATATTCCGCTGCTCAGCGATTCCTTCTTAGGCGCGCATGTGCTGGATATGCTGCATATGGAGAAACCGGCGAACTTTGCGCTGAATGCGGAGCTGGCTGCCAAAGTGCCGGGACTGCTCAGCAATCTCGTTGTGGATCAGGACCAAACGCTTCATGCAAAAGCGCCTGAATCCGTACAGCCACTTCTGGACGACTACAGGAACGTACAGTACGATCTGCTTTTCGGGAAGCAGTATTTAGCTTCTTACATTGATCATGACTATCTGACGAAAGCGTCTCAACCAAGCTACAACGCCGAGTTTGATAATCCAGAGACGAAGCTCCGGGCAACGGGAGGAAGCAGTCCGCCTGAGGCCACGCCTGCTAGCGTGCAGTAATGCGAAAGAACCTCTACACCATTCATTGGTGGAGGTTCTTTTTTTGGAAGAATTATTGAAAGTTATTTCCAATAGAGTTAAACTATTCTGGTGTACAACTCAACCTCGGGTGCGGCAATCCTCCGGAAAGGAGGACGATGCCATGGAGACTTTCCAAACGATCATGATCATGTTTGCGTTCGGTAGTTTTATACTGGCGCTATTGACATACATCGATAAACGAAAGTAACCCACTTCTAGGTTGACCGCCTGGTGGGTTACTCTCTTAACCATATACTTAGGAGGAAGTCCACCCAAGATTGTACACAGGAGACGGTTAGCGGACCGTCTCTTATTTATTTTTATGATATCACTTCGCTTTTATACTTCGCAACTCCCTTCACAAAAAATAATCATTGCCATACCCAGGGGAATTTTGGTAATATGAAACTCCGTCTCTACGCTGCGGCTGCAGTAGGTATTCGTTTTTTTCGTATGAAAAAACATAGGAGGTGTTTTATGCTTTTCGCGGTTTTAGCCCGCAAGGCATACGCAAGGAATTTGCAGTATCGTGGTTCGCATCTGCTGCATAATGCAGTGAGCGCAGTGTTTGGCTTCATTTATGCAAGTATATGGACGGGGCTCGGGACCGATTCGTCGCTCGGCGATTACGGAGCCAAAGGGATCGTCGGGTACATCGCGTTCAACCAAGCCAGCTTGTGGATTACACAGTTTATGACCAATGGACTGGGGCTCGAGCAGTCGGTGCGCACCGGTCAAATCGCGGTCGATCTCATGCGGCCCGTTCACTTGTTCTATCAGGCGATGTGCCGGGAATGGGGGCAAGTGTGGTATCAGTTTCTGTATAAATTTATCCCGATTTATGTCCTCTACTATTTCATTTTCTCCTTACAGCTTCCACAGAAGGCTTCGGTTTACGGCTGGACAGCGATCGCGCTTGTTTTTGCAGCTTACATCTCCATTTGCATGAATTATCTGATTGGCGTTGCAGCTTTATGGACCACGGAATCCCGTTGGTTTTACTGGGTGAGTTACTCATTCAGCATGCTGCTTTCTGGCTTTTTCATTCCTCTCGAATGGCTGCCGGGCTGGCTTCGCACCATTAGCTTTTATACTCCTTATCCGTATTTACTCTACTATCCGACTCGTATATATTTGCAGCTTGAAGAAGGCACGGTCGTGCTCGGAGCTCTCGCATGGGGCATCGGGTTTACTTGTGTCTGTCTGGCCGTTACGCATTGGGTACGCAAAAAGCTGGAGGTGCAGGGCGGATGATGTCAGTTAAGCTTTTTATGCTGCTGATCAAGGCAAGCTTGCGCAGCCGGATGCAGTACAAGTTCAATTTCCTGTTTTCGACGGCTATGGCATCCTGCGTGCATATCTCGGAATTTCTGATGGTGGCGCTGGTCATGATGCGCTTCGGCAATATCAAGGGTTGGACGCTTTATGAAGTATGCTATTTATACGGCGTGATCATGATTTCCAAAGCGATTTACCGAACGCTGGCCTCCGACGTGCATCACCTGGAGAAATATCTCGTATCCGGCGATTTGGATGCGCTTCTGATACGTCCTGTCCCTGTGCTGCTGGCACTGATGACACAAAACTCACGCGTGCTCTTCGCCGAAATCGGGCAGGGGCTTATTTTGCTCGCCATTGCGATGAAAGCCTTGATGTCCACCGGGCAAATCGGCTGGTCTGCCGTTCCGCTAACCGCCTTAATGATCGTCAGCGGAGCGGTTATTTTATTCGCCATCGGGCTGGCTACCGCTGCTTCCGGATTCTGGCTGACACGGATCGAGTATTTGCAAAATATGACCGAAGACGCCACCCATACAGCGGCCCGCTATCCGCTTTCCCTGTATCCCAAATGGCTGCAAGGCGCACTTCTGGTGCTTGTGCCTGTCGGGTTCGTGAATTACATCCCCGCCTTATATGTGCTCAGACACCAGGGAGGCGCTTGGATGCTGCTTGGGACTATCGCCGTTTCTTGCGCTGCGCTCTGGCTGGCTATGCGGTTTTGGAAGACAGGCTTATCCCGTTATCAAAGCACAGGAAGTTAATCGCCTTACATATAAGGAGGGAAGGGATCGATATGATTACCGTTACGAATTTGCGAAAAACATTTCACACCCCGCTAGTCCAAGAAGGCCGGTTCTCCGGCATCCGCACCTTGTTTTCACGGGCCTATAAAGAGAAAGAAGCGGTACGGGACATCAGCTTTGAGATTGAATCCGGCGAGTTCGTCGGGTATATTGGACCTAATGGTGCGGGAAAATCAACGACGATCAAGATGCTGACCGGCATTCTTCATCCGACCTCGGGCGAGGTGTTGATCCACGGCTTAAGTCCGCAAAAGCACCGAAGGCGCGTCGTCGGCAAGCTTGGCGTCGTGTTCGGACAGCGCAGCCAGCTGTGGTGGGATTTGCCGGTTAAAGATTCCTACGAGATCTTAACAGCCATGTATGGCGTGGACGAGAGCGTCTCACGCCGCAGATTAGGGGAGTTGAATGAACTCCTTGAGCTGAAAGAACTGCTGGATATGCCTGTGCGGAAGCTCTCGTTGGGGCAGCGGATGCGCGCCGATTTGGCGGCTTCCATGCTGCATGATCCGGATATTTTGTTCCTGGATGAACCTACGATCGGGCTCGACGTAGTCGCGAAGAAGAACATTCGCAGCTTTCTGCAAACGTTAAATCGAGATTTCGGCAAAACGATTTTGCTGACGACGCATGATATGGACGATATTGAGCAGCTATGTAAAAGAGTGGTCGTGATCAATCACGGTCAGATCGGATATGACGGCTCGATCGATACGTTAAGGGACCGCATCGGTTTGCCGACGATGATGAAGATCACGTATCGCGGCAGCATCAACGTGCCGGCGAGTTGGGATCTGCCGTTCCGCGTGGTGGAACAGGAGGCGAACGTCCTCACAATCGCCTGCAACCGCCAGGAGCTAAAGGCGATGGACGTACTGCGTATCGTCAGCCTTTGGGGCGATATGGACGATGTCCATATGGAAGAGCCGGAGTTTGAAGAGGTCATACACGGGGTATACCAATAGGCAGGAGGGAGAATAAATGCCAATTGAAAAGGAAGAACGGGAGCGGGAAGCGCAGCGCGTTTCCTCTGTACGCTCCCAAATTCAGGAGCGAATGGTCGATCTGGGAGAGACGGTCGATCAGCGCCGCTCTGAAGTAACCGCGATTGGCCGCAGCTTTTGGGACGATATTTCGGTCAATGCGGACAATGCGGACGATATCATCGAAACAGCGGCGAGTATGGCCCAGCAGGAGCATGTCCTGCAGGGTCAGAAGCGCAGCTTTCAAGTAGCCCAGGATGCGCTGTATAAGCTGCAGCGTGTCGTCGATGCGCCGTATTTTGCGCGCATTGATTTTCAGGAACAAGGTGAGCCGGAGCGTGAGAAGATCTACATCGGCCTCACTTCCTTCATCGATACGAAGACGGATGAAATTCTCATCTATGACTGGCGTGCGCCGATTGCCAGCTTGTTCTATGACTACCCGCCGGGGCCTGCGACGTACCGCACACCGGAGATGGATGTCAGCGGCGAGCTGCTGCTTAAGCGCCAATATATCGTTAAAGCCGGCGAACTGCAGGATGTGTTCGACACCGGGATCTCCATCGGCGATGAGATGCTGCAGAAGATGCTCAGCCGCAGCGCCGACGAGAAAATGCACAGCATCGTAACGACGATACAGCGCGAGCAGAACCAGATCATCCGCGATGACCGGCACAAGGTGCTCGTCGTGCAGGGCGCAGCCGGCAGCGGCAAAACCTCGGTCGCCCTGCAGCGCATCGCGTATTTGCTGTATAAATACCGGACGACGCTAAGCGCCGATAATATGATTCTGTTCTCGCCGAACTCGCTGTTCAGCGATTACGTTTCCCACGTGCTTCCGGAGCTGGGCGAAGCAACGATGCAGCAGACGACCTTTCAAGATTATTTGACCCATAAATTAAGCGATACGGGCCTTAAGCTCGAAGATCCGTACGATCAGCTCGAATTCATTCTTACCGGAACAGAGCAAGACTCCGCGTACAAAGCCCGTCTGCAAAGCATTTCGTACAAAACGTCGGCAGCCTTTCTCAATGTCATTGAGGCCTACGGCGAAAAGCTGAAACATGGCGGCATCCGCTTTCACGATCTAGCGGTAGGAGCGAAGGTGCTGATTACGGCCGACGAACTGAGCGAGCGTTTTTACGGCAAAACGTCGATTCTTGCGCTCGGAGAACGCATGGAGCAATTGTCGGAGTGGATGCTGGAGAAGCTGGATGAGATTCAAGCGGATGCGCAGAAACGGTTTTACCGCAAAATGGTGCGGGAGCCCAAATATATGGGCACAGAGCCCGAGATGAAGAAGATGAGCAAAATCAAGGCGCATAAAGCCATTGCTCCGCTGAAGGAGAAAGCGAAGAGCCTTGCTTATGTCGATGTGCTCGGAATGTACCGCGATCTCTATACGAACCGGGAGCTGCATCAAGAACTGATCGCGCAGGCCGGCCAGCAGCTTCCCGAGGCTTGGGAGAGCATCAGCTCCTTCACGGCGGCTGCCCTGGACCAAGGGATCCTGCATTACGAGGACGCCACGCCGCTGGTTTACTTGAAGGGACTTGTCGAGGGACAACTTCGCGTAGGGACGATCCGCTACTGCCTGGTGGATGAGGCGCAGGACTATTCGCCGTTCCACTATGCGTATCTGAAGAAGCTATTCCCACGTGCCCGTTTTACCCTGCTCGGGGATTGGAATCAGGGAATTTTTACCCACGCGAATGCCGCCAGCGACGCGGACGGCGAAGATTCTAAGAACGAGTACAGCTCAATCAGCGAGCTGATGAAAGAGGACGAGACGGAGACGATCCGTCTCGTCAAAAGCTACCGATCCACGCGTGAAATCGTGGATTTCGCCAGCCGCGTGCTGCCGTTCGGCGAGCCGATCGAGCCGTTCAGCCGCAGCGGCGAGGCGCCGCGCCTTCTGCGCGCGGCCAGCGAGAACGAGCTGCGCCGCTTGGTCGCGGATGCGGCGCTGACCCGCCAGCGCGGCGGCGCAAGCTCCGTCGCGATTCTGTGCAAGACCGCGCGCGAGACGGAAGCCGCGCACGAAGGCTTGAAGCCGCTGCTGCCGGGTCTTGCGCGGATCACGAAGGAGACGCTGCACTATGAGGCAGGCGTGATGATCATGCCGGCGTACCTCGCCAAAGGGCTCGAGTTCGACGCCGTGATCCTCTACGACGCCGGGGCGGCTGTCTACGCGGAGGCGAAGGAGCGCAAGCTGTTTTACACGGCTTGCACCCGCGCGCTGCACTACTTGGATGTCTGCTACCTAGGAGAATTGACACCATTTCTCCCGTAAACTTGACCGTCTCTCGATGAATCGGGAGGCGGTTTTTTTGTATTCGCCGCGGTCTGCATAAATCCACCTTGATGGGAAATCTTAACTTATAAAAAGCTTCCACCTACTACCAAGCGGGAGATCCCTTATGCTTACAGCCAAGAAAATTACAGCACTTCAATTGTTCTACGTCATCATTATTTCGATTGCGATAACGAATCATGTCCTATTGATTCCTGTGCTGCTGCATTACGGCAAACGGGATTCCTGGGTGGGAGTGGCGGCTTCAATCGTTCCTACATTAATGTGGATATTTCTTTTGTATTTCATTATAAAACGCTCTAAGCAGATGAACATGCTGGAATGGATCCGGCAAAGATACGGAAATTTCATCGTCGTACTCCTAAAAACGGTTGTTATCCTGATCGCCCTGACCCATGCGGCCATTACTTTGCAGGATATGGTGACTTGGACGCACGTTTCCTATTTGCCCAGGACGCCGCCTGTCATGATTTCTTTGACATTTATGATTTTTTGCTTCTTTGCCGCTCGCAAAGGGATACGCGCAATTGCGATAACCTCGGGCATTTTGCTGCCGGTGGTGGTGATCCTTGGCTATTTTGTCATGGGCGTTAATTTTCAATATAAAGATTACAGTTTGCTCACCCCTCTATTTACACATGGCTACCGACCGGCGCTAAAATCGATGTATTTAGCCGCCGGTTCTTCGTTCGAGCTGCTAAGTATCGTCTTTCTTCAACATTATGTGGATACTCGTATCCGATTGTCTGCCCTGTTGATCGTAGGAGCCTGCTTAATCGGTCTAACCCTGGGACCCTTAATTGGGGCCATTACGATATTCGGACCTTTTGAAGCTGACGACCTCAGGTATCCGGCATTCGAACAGTGGCGTATGGTGACGTTGGGGAAATATATTTCCCATCTGGATTTTTTATCTATTTTCCAATGGATATCCGGTGCGTGTATTCGAATGTCTATGTTGATGTTTCTTAGTGTGGATGTACTGATGCTGCAAAAGAAACGCGCCCGGACGATCATCTTAATTGGAATCTCCATATGCTTCGTTGCGATGAGCCTTCTGCCGATCACAGACAACCAAATGCTGTATTTTGTCCAAGCCTGGTATTACCCTATGATGTTTATCGCCGGTGCCGGTTTGCTCTTTGTTCTGCTTGTGTTGACCATCTTGCCGGTGAGGCGAAAGGAGAAGGTGACGAAGTGAATGAGCATGAATTGCGGGACCTATTTGCGTCGTCGGCGGACGTCATCATCAAGATGTACCCTTTACCCGGAGTTAATCAAAAGGTACTGTTGATGTTTTGCGAAGGGATGATCAACAAGGACCACATCGAGCAGCGTGTGCTCCCTAAACTTCAGGACTTGATCACTCTAAGGCAGGATAAGGACATATCTGCGCTCGATCTCCCTACGCTGCTTCAAATGCAAGAATTGACGGGACCTGATACCATCGCAAATATGTCCGTGAGTGTATATGCAGGATTCCTTATCTTGTTTTTTGAAGATCAGCAGCGCTTCTTTGCGCTCGATCTGTCCAATCCTCCCAACCGCACACCGGAAGAATCCAATACGGAAACTTCCATCAAAGGCCCGCGCGACGGGTTCACAGAGGGCATCGTGACCAATGTTGCGCTGATTCGAAAGAGGCTGCTGACCCGTAGTCTTTGTTGTGAAAAAATGCAAATCGGCAAGCGCAGCCATACTTCCATAGCGCTCTTGTATATAGATGATATTATCGACCCGGATGTGCTTCAGGACGCAAGGCGCCGCTTGCAAGCCATCGATCTCGATGCTTTAGTCTCCAGCGCGCAATTAGAGGAATTGTTAACGGAGCAGAAATACAATTTCTTCCCCTTGCTGGATTATGCGGGAAGACCTGATTACGTAACGGACAGCTTGCTGCGCGGGCGATTCGCCATTATTGTCGACGGATCTCCGATGGCTCTGTTAGCTCCGGCGAATCTGATGTTTATTTTAAAATCACCGGAAGACGTGCACAGCCCCTTTTATTATGTGGCATTCGAGCGCGTTCTGCGTCTGGGGGGACTGGTTGTTGCCACCTTGCTGCCGGGTTTTTGGATTTCGCTGTCCGCGTTTAATCTCGATCAAATTCCTTTTTCACTTGTCGCCACGATCTCATCATCCAGACTGGGATTACCGCTATCGGGACCGTTGGACTTTATTATCATGCTTCTGTTGTTTGAACTGTTTCGTGAAGCAGGTGCAAGGCTGCCGAAAGTCGTCGGACAAACCGTTACGGTTGTAGGCGGGCTGATTGTCGGAGACGCAGCGATTCGTTCAGGCATTACAAGTCCTACAACCCTTGTCATAACGTCAATCTCGACCATAGCCATGTATACCCTCGTCAATCAAACCCTGGCCGGAACGGTTACGCTGCTGCGGGTGATCATTTTATTGGCATCGACGGCTTTTGGCATTTACGGCTACATGATGTCTCTCATCGGACTCATCTTGTACGTGTCGACGCTGGAGTCGTTCGGTGTCCCGTACTTGTCGCCGTTGTCGCCGCCGCGCTTCAAGGAAATGATTCCGGCCATTCTTGCCAAGCCATTCCGCAGCATGAAATTTAGGCCGAAGATGTTAAGTCCGAAGGATAACACCCGTCAGAATGAGGATCGCCCATGATTAGGCCCATGAAGCGTTTAGGACGAATCGTGATTGGCCTGCTGCTTATCGTCAGCCTGACGGGCTGCTGGGATATCAAAACAATCCAAGATACGAACTACTTAACGGCGGTAGGCTTTGATTATCAAAAAGGGAAATTCATCGTCTACGGACAAATGTTGGATTTCGGTTCCGTTGCCAAGCAGGAGGGTGGCAAACAAGGGCAGCCGCCTCAGATTTGGGTTGGCCGTGAAGAGGGCGAAACCGTTAATGAGGCTTTCAATCGATTGTACAAAACGACGCAGCAGCGTGTTTTCTGGGGGCATGTCAATGCCTACCTCTTCTCTAGCGAAGCCCTGAAGCAAGGGATCGGCAAATTTCTGGACGGGTCCGTGCGATTTAGCGAAACGCGATATACGCAGTGGATCTATAGTACGGACGAAGCCATTGAGGAAATTTTCTCCATCATTCCGTTCTTCAACGTCTCCCCGATGTCTTCCATCTTGATGCACCCTGTAGATAACTACCGCCAACACTCTTTCATTCGACCATTTCGGTTGTACAGGGCCGCCGCACTGCTTCGTGAACCCGGTTACACGGTGATGATGCCGACCTTGACCATTCGGGACGATGTTTGGGTGAAAAATGAAAAGCCCGATCCCAAATTAGAAGTCAGCGGCGTGTATTCGCTCGGTGAACATAATAAAGTAGACTGGTTTTCGGAGAGTCAGTTTAAGGGAGACAGGTGGCTCGAGAAAAGCACGGCCCGTACGCCGCTAGTCGTCTCCATCGACGGCAAGCCCGTCCAATCGGTTTCGATTCAACGCCCGAAACCACGCATTACGCTGCGCAAAGGCGGCAGCCTGATCTTCGATGTTCACGTAAGATGCAAGGCCATTATTGTCGAGATCGTCGAGAAAGTAGACGAGGAGCCACTTCGGAAACAAATTGAAAAGCAGATAGCCGAGGAAATCGACTACACGTTCAAGCAAGGCAGAAATCGCGATGTCGATATCTATCAGCTGGAGCATGTGCTGTATAAACAAGACTTCGGATTGTGGTCCAAGCTTACCGACTACGGCAAGCAGCCGCTTGAGGGATATCGGCTTGGCGATATCCATGTTGAAGTTCGACTCACGCATTCGGGGATGCTGAAAATGACTGATAAGAAGGAGCAGCAGTACTGAAAGTTGGGATTCGTGAGGGGAAGTGGGGGATG
>NZ_JBYTBS010000008.1:0-202002 GCF_058789495.1 Paenibacillus sp. FW126-R14
TAATAGTTACCTTATTACTTCGATAAACAGGGGGTGAAAACCTTCAGTTGTATAATTATTCCGCTGTAGAAAAAAAACCGCCAGGGAGAAAAAATCACCCTGACGGTCTATTAATGTTCCGTAGATTGCCTTACGACCAATTCCCCTGAAAACAAAGGACGCTGCGCTGCCTTTCCTTCAATGGTATCCAGCAGCAGCTTCATAGCGGCTTCGCCCAGTTGCGGACGGGGATAATGGATGGCCGTTAGCGGCGGGTCGGTTTGCGAGGACATTAGAATATCCTCGCAACCTGCCAACGCCAGCTGCCCCGGCACCCCGACACCCGCTTTGCGGCAAGCGGCGAGACAGCCCGCGGCCATCAAATCATTGGCGCAGACCAATGCGGTAAAGCCAACCGTACGGCTGCTCAAAACGGAATAAAGCGTTCGCTCGGCCGTCTCGAACCTGCCGCCGCCAACCAATAAATCCTCCGCATGCCACGTACAGCCTGCTGCCTCCAACGCATGAATGAACGCCTGCAGTCTGACTTCATAATGGTGCATGACTTCTCCGCTGCCCATGAAGCCAATTCGCGTATGGCCTTGCTGCTGCAAATGACGGACCAATGCGACCATCTCAGCTTCCCAGTCCACATCCAAATAAGGGATACTCAGTTCCGGTCCAGCCGGCTTCAAAACCGATGCAATCGGAATATCCAGCGATTGAAAATGCTTCACAACTTGCTGTTTCAGCGATTGTCCGAGCAACAGGATCCCGTCCACTCTGCCCATAAACAGGCTCTTGAGCTGTTCTTCTTCCTCTTCGCTGTAGGTTTGGAAGAAAACAAAGTATCCTCTGGCTTTCGCGTGATGTTCAATGCTTATCAATAGCCCCGCCTCGAAAGGGTTCCCGAGATAGTTGATCAGCACGGCAATTTGGTTTGTTTTTTTCGTTTTCAAGCTTCGAGCCAGCTGATTAGGTTGATAGCCAAGCTCGCGAATAGCTTCCAGCACTTTCTGCCTCGTCTCTTCCTTCACAATCTCCCGATTATTCAATACGTAGGAGACGACCGCAGAGGAAACTCCCGCGCGGTCGGCAACATCTTTTCTGCTTACCATATGCTTCCACCCAAACCAGATTTCGAATCAAATACCGAACGTATTGCCGCCGTTAACCGAGAGACACTGTCCTGTAATAAAAGCAGACTCCGGAGATGCTAAGAAAACGACGGCGTTGGCGATATCAGCCGGCTCTCCGACTCGCCCTAAAGGCACACCGGCACTGTAGCCTTCCGTGCTGATGCCTTCATGCCGCTCAACGGGAATCCACCCGGGAGCGATCAAATTCACCCGAATGCCATGAGGTCCCAGCTCACTGGCCCATGATCGCGTCATGCCTACCATGGAGGATTTAGCCGTCACATAGCTGGAGAAATTCGCATTGCCGATTTGTACGACTTCGCTGCCGATATGAATGATGCTTCCTTCTCCACCACGCTTCATGCCCGGGAGCACGGCCTTCGCCAGAAGCAAAGGAGCCTTCACAAAAAACTCTAACTGATCCAAGTAAGTTTGCCAAGTGCTCTCTTCGATCGATACCATGGGCTGAGGGCCGGTTGCGTTATTGACCAGAATATCAATGCTCCTGCCAAAGTGCCGCTCCACACGATCGATGAGCTCAGTTACTTCCGGCTCACTCGTAACATTTGCGCGAAATGCTGCGGCATGGCCCCCCGCATCCGTTATTCGGCGCACCGTCTCCTCCGCATCCTGATCGCTGTTTGCATAATTGACCGCTACACGGGCACCTGTCGCCGCAAGTGCAGCTGCAATATGACGACCCAGTCCGCGGGACGCTCCGGTCACCAGAGCGATCTTTCCTTCCAGTCTTGCCGACGCTATCAAGACGATCACCTCTTCCTGTGAGCTTACTTGTAGACACTATTTCCAGCATTCTGCCTATGCAGCTCCTTTAATGGTACCATAGACTCATGCGGAACATAAAATTTAAATGGATTCTCATCAATAACGCCTAATAATTGCTTCCGGTAAGGCGAAGCGTTCTCCAAAAGCTGCTCGGAAGCGGTAGTGTAGTCAATCGGTCTCATCCAGATAGGACTATAGCCCAGGAACAACTGGCGGCGTGTAAATTCGGACTTGTTTGGCGCACCGGCATGCCATAGGTTTTGCGGGAAAATGAACACATCGCCCGGCTTCCCGCAGACCTGCACTTCTCCCGGCACCTGGCCGCGGACATCCTGACTCTCCGGATGAAACGGCTTGTTGTGCGAGCCTGGGATAATTTTCGTATTGCCGCGGTCCGGCTGCGACATGTCGCTCAGAATGTAGCACGTTTTGATGTAATACGTAGAGGTAAGTCCGTTTTGTTGAGGAAACTGCGGATGCGGTCCGTCTTGATGCCAATTAATGAAGCTGTGCGACTCGGTCTTCACATCGTTCGGATTCGGCTTCCGAATTGTCAAATGCGAGATATGCAGCTGAATGTTATAGCCAAGCAAATTCACCATCAGCGGCAGCAGCGTCGGCTCATCGATCAGCGAGGCAATTTCATCGTCACGCTCTACGCTGTTATAAATGTTGTAAGCCAAAGATTCCGGTTCTTCCGCGACAATGCGGTCAATGGCGGCATTCAGCCGGTTAACCTTCTCTTCGGACAAAATACCCGGCAGAATTAAATAACCGTCCTCGTGAAATTGTTGCATCAATGCAGGAATATCCAAAGTTTGTTGAGTCATGGTAAATCGCTCCTTTTTAAAATAAGATTTAATGTCATTATATTGTCTGTATTTACACGTGTAAATAGTCATTTAAAAGGAGGGAAGGAAGCCCTTATCTCCTTCCTTCCGCTCATTTTACTTCAAATATCCGAGCTCTTTAATTCTTTTCTCCGCTGCGTCCAAGTAAGACTTATAATTCATCGAGCCTTCCAATGTTTTGAGGAAGTTGTCATAGTCGCTGAGCGGACGCTTGCCGTACAAGAATTTGGAGAATTCTTCTTCAATGTAGCGACTCGCGTCTGCGGCGTTATAGCCGCTCGGCATATCAACAAATCCGGCCAAGGCGTCAATGTGCGGCTGCTTGCTTGCGAATTCCATAAATTTAGCCTGCGGACCGAATTTCACAGCCAAATATTCCGTTTCCGGACGGCCGGCGAATTGATACAGCCAGAAATAACCACCCTCTTTGCCCATCAGATCCGTCGGAACAACTTTACTGCCATCGAGGTTATAGTGCTTGCCTTTCACCCCGTACTGCACCAACAAAGAACCATCCTTCGAGGAAACATAATTCAGCAAGTCGATGACCTTCTGCAGCTTCTCCGGATTTTTCTCAAGCGACTTCGGCACGGCATACATGCCTGCTGCCTTACCGATGTCATAGGCGCTCGCATATTTGCCGCCGGGACCTTTCAAGGCGTCGACCTGCACCCATTTTGCATTCGGATTCACCGCTTTCATTTGCTCGACAAACTGATCTTTCGTCATATTCGGCCAATCCAGGTAAACGATGCCTGCCTGCCCTTTTATCGCCTTTTGCTGATGCTGCAGGCCCGAGTTGGCCAAAATCTCAGGATCCACCGAACCGGAAGCAATCATTTTCTGTACAAAGGCGAGGGCATCCTTCATCCCGGGATCATACAGCGAGTTCACCATTTTATTGTCTTTCACGTAGATTGTCGGTACGCCGCCATCCATACCTACGCCATAGGCACCGAAAATGGTGTCAAACGCACCCAATTTACCGCCTGTGAGACCATACGTATCTTTTTTCCCATTGCCGTCCGGATCTTTCTCTGTGAACGCTTTCGAAACTTCCAGCATTTCTTCCGGTGTCGTAGGGACCTTGAGATTCAGCTTATCCAGCCAATCCTGACGAATCCAATACGTGTTGTAGGGAACCTGCGGTGACTTGGCAATGGCATACGTCTTGCCGTTCAGCATCCCTTTCTTCAAGCTGTCTTCTCCAATAAAATCTTTTACCGTCTTAAGCTTATCCAAATAGGGCGTGAGATCAAGCAATAGGCCTTGATCCGCAAATTGCTTTAATTGCTGACGGTCTACGGCAAATAGATCCGGGAAGTTCGCAGATGACATGCGCACGTTTAACTGATTTTTGTAATCATCGTTCGATGCATACACGGTTAGATTGAGATCCGTGCCCAGCGCCTTATCCAGCTCTTGCTTAATAATGTCCTGATCAGGAGAAGGAAGACCGCTGCCCGTTTCGATAATGTCAAGCTTGACCGGTTTGGAGCCGGCCGCCGGTTTGCCGCTCTCCGCAGCTTTATCGGCAGGCTTATTCGCAGCAGGTGCTCCCCCGCAGCCGGCAATGAGCGTTCCTCCGGCGAAAGTCATGGCGAGAAGAATTGGCACGAGCAATTTCTTTTTCATAGATACCCCTTCTTTCTTTTAAAAAATAAAGTTGCTTCTATTGTCGCCGTAGCGGAACGAACCAGGCTGCAGTCCCGATCCATTCAACGAACGGGATCAACCTTTGACGGAGCCCATCAGCATTCCTTTGGTGAAATGCTTTTGAATGAACGGATACACGAGAATGATCGGCAAGCTTGCAGCGACAACTGACGCCATTTGCATCGTTTCGGTAGGAAGCATATTTTCGGCATTTTCCAGCGGTTGCTGGGTCAGCATCAAAATTTCGCGAATAACAACCTGCAAAGGAAACAAATTGCGGTCCGTTACATACATAATCGCTTGGAAAAATTCGTTCCAGTGACCGACCATGTAGAACAACCCTATTGTAAGCATAGACGGAACAGAGAGCGGCAATACTATTTGCCATAAAATCCGGAATTCCTTCGCTCCATCCATCCGGGCCGATTCAAACAACTCTTCAGGCAGACTTTCAAAAAAGCTTTTCATAATCAAAATATTAAAGCTCCAAATCGCATTCGGTAAAATCATCGACCAGACGGAATCCAAAAGTCCCAAGGATTTCACAACCAAATAGGTCGGAATAAGTCCCCCGCTGAACAGCATCGTAAAGACGACCATCAAGAGGAAGTAGCTTCTGCCCGGGAGATTGCGCCGGCTAAGCGGATAAGCCATCAAGGAAGTCAATATCAGGTTCACAATCGTACCGACGACGGTGATGAAGATCGTCACCCAGAAAGCTTTTGGAATATTCGTTTCGGTGAAAAGCTTGTGATAAGCGCTAAAAGTGATGGACTTCGGGATGAGGATGAAGCCCCCGTTCTTCAGCACCTCGGAGAAAGGTGTGATGGACACGGCTACGACATACATGAGCGGTACGATGGCCGCCAGCGCAGCAAGCCCGAGAATGGCAACGACGATCGTATTCACGATCCGGTCCTCCCAGCCTCTTACCATATGCCATCACCCCACTTCTTAGATAAATGATTGGAACCGAGCACCAGCACGAGGCCGATCACCGATTTGAACAATCCTACGGCTGCCCCCAGAGAGAAGTTTAATTGCTGCAGTCCCGTCCGGAACACCCAGGTATCCAAAATATCCGCAACTTGATAAACTTGAATGTTATACAAAATATAAATTTGATCGAAGCCTGCATCCATAATATGACCCAGCTTTAAAATGAGCAGCAGCACAATGACATTCCGAATGCCAGGCAGTGTAATGTGCCAAATCATCCTTAGCCGGCTTGCGCCGTCCACGCGGGCTGCCTCGTACAACGTCGGATCGATCGCCGTCATCGCAGCCAAGTAGATGATCGCGCCCCAGCCGAGATCTTTCCAAACTTCCGAGCTTACCAGAATGGTCCGGAAATAATCCACCGATGTCATGAAGGGGATCGATTGTCCCCCGGCATCTTCGATGAAACGGTTAACAATGCCGGAGTTTTGCGAAAGAAGTGCGATTAAGATCCCGTAAATAATAACCCATGATAAGAAATGCGGCATGTACGTTAGCGTCTGTACGACGGTTTTGAACCAGCGCAGCCTGCACTCATTGAGCAGCAGCGCCATCACAATTGGCGGGGCCATGCCAAAGAGCAGCTTATATATGCTGATGACAAAAGTGTTGACCATGAGCTGTCCGAAATAGGGGGACTCAAAAAACGTTTGAAAATGCTTGTACCATGGATCAGCCCAACCACTGCCGAGAATGCCATCCAATATTTGAAAATCCTTAAACGCAATAATCACACCATACATCGGAATATAGCGGAAAATAACGAAATAAATGACGCCGGGCAAAAGCATGAGATAAAAAGCCCGGAAAGCCCAAACCTGCTTCGCAGATAATCTAATCTTCGATTCCCCTGCCTTGCTCCCCGCTTTTGTCTTCTGCCCAACGACGACTTGCTGTTCCATGAGACCACCTCTTTTCCATCTGATCACTCGCTTCCTAACGGGTTGAGTTAAGTATAGCAAGCGCTTTCTTTGGAAAATATACAGTGATCCTGCGAAAATGTCCGAATTTTTGCAAACGCTTTATTACATTTTTTCTGCAATTTCATGTTCAACAGCCGGAAGCTCGATGCGAATTAGCGTGCCGACATCCGGCAAAGAGTGAATGGACAGTCCATATTCCACTCCGAAATGGAGCCCGATTCGTTCGTGAACGTTCTTAAATCCGATTCCGGTGAATCTGTGTTTGCTCGGCGCTTGGTGCCGATCTCCAAACAGGCTGTTCACAACCTCCGGGGCCATCCCGAGCCCGTTGTCTCTGATCGTAACGATCAATTTTCCCTTCACGCACTTCGTCCGAATGCGGATCGTTCCCTCACGCTTGAGCGGAACAATGCCATGGAAAATCGCATTTTCCACAAGCGGCTGCAAAGTTAGCTTCAAAATTGTTTTAGATAGCGACTCAGCAGAGGCGTCGATCTCCATCGTGAATTTATCGCCGTATCGTACCTTCTGAATGTACGCGTACATGCGCAGTCCTTCCAGCTCGTCCGCCAAGGTGACGAATTCCGTGCTTTTATCAAAGCTGAATGACAACAAGCCAACAAGCGTCTTGATCGTTTCCCGAACCTCTTGAATTTTGTGCTGCTTGGCCAAAGAGCTAATGCAAGCGAGAGTGTTGTACAAAAAATGAGGGGCGATTTGACTCTGCAGCATTTTCAGCTCGAAATGCTTCTTGCGGCGTTCCGCTTCCTTCGTTTCCTGCAGCAGATGATGAATCCGCTCCATCATGGCGTTATAACTTCGCGTCAAACGGCCGATTTCATCATTTCCGGTGGCGTGGATCATGTGAAGCACTTCCACATCGCGAACCCGGTCCATCTTTGCAACCAATGTACGAACGGGCAGCGTAATATACCGGCTTATCATATAAGTGCTCGCTAAAACAAGGAATATCCAGAAAACGCCCGCTGTGCTGAAATTTCTATACAAGCTGCGAATATTTTGATAGAAAAAGCTATTCTCATAGAAGGCGATAAAATACCAGCCAAGCTTGTTCATCCCCGACTTCACAGCAACCAGATCGCCTTGCGGGCCTCCTATTTCCGAAGCTCCCTGCGGAAGTTCCGACACTTTGTCCACAAAGCTTGCATCCAGCTCCGGCGGGAACACAGACATGTTGTAAGGGAGTAGCCGGTATGAGTTCAGAGGGAGTGTGGCATCAAAGGCATGGACAACATTCTTTTTATTGGTGATGATCGCGAAAGTTTGATTTTTCGTATTCATGAATTGAGCGATCAGATTCGTTAATTGAACGAGATCAATCTCTACGACAGCGATCCCTTTTAAGGAATTCGTCGAAGTGGATTGGATTGGCAGCACGAAGGCGACTGTTTTACCCGACATTGGGGATTGATAAGGCTCGGTAATAAACATCCCGTAGGTTTGCTTGGCTTTCGTAAGCAGCATGGGAATATGCGGGTTGCCGACGATTTCAAAAGTCGTTTGCGAATTGGAAATGATGTGGCCATCTTCTTCCCGAACCAAATAGAGCGACTTATACAGCGTGCTGTTCATATTGGCATAAGAGCGCAGAACGTCCGCTGCTTCCTTCTCCTTGCCTGCGTTCAACAGGTCTTCACGGGTAGAGATGAGCATAAGAATATTTTGCACATTATCCAAATAAGCATTCATGTACAGATTGGTCCGGTCAATGATAATTTGGGCGTCCGAAACGACCTGCTTGCGGAACAAATCCTCCGCTTCCCGCAAGTTGATCCAGCCAAGCCCCCCTAACAGCAGCAGCGTCCCCAGGGACAAAAAAAGAAAATGTTTGGCCACCATGCTCCAACTGCCAAACCATGAGATAAGCGCTTTCATTTTGTCATCAGCCCTTTTTATAATCGGTTGGCGCTACTCCGGTCCAATTCCGGAAAAGCTGCGAGAAATAACGGTAACTCGGAATACCTACCTGTTCGGCGACTTCGTACACTTTAAGCTGCGTGTTTTGCAGCAGCTGCATAGCCTTTTCCATGCGCAGCCGGGTCACGTAATCATTGAACGATTCCCCGGTCTCTTCCCGGAACAGACGGCTGAGGTAGTACGAGCTCAGCCCAACCTCATCCGCAACGGAGGTCAGCGTAATCGGCTCACCCAGCTTCGTCTCTACGATCTTTTGAGCTTGATGGACTTCTTTTCGAATCTTCCGTTCGTCCGGCGTTCCTGACTTAGGCGGATTGGATAATTCCCGGCGCGTCCGCTCCTGTTCATAATCTCTTAGATCGATTTCACGCCGGATCGCCGCTCTCGCCTTTTCAACGGCTGTCTTCATATCCCCTTCGTCAAACGAAAGCTTCGTAAAATAGTCCAAGGCCCCCAGCTTCAGCGCTTCTTGCGCATAATGAAAATCGCTGTGACAGGTTAACAGCACGAATTGGATGAGCGGAAATCTTTTTTTAACCCTGCGAAACAATTCCAATCCATCCATGACCGGCATCGTAATATCCGAGATAACCAGATCCGGTTCCAAGGTTTCGCATAGCTCGAGCGCCTCTTCCCCATTCTCCGCTTCTCCGACCAGCTCAGCTCCGAACGAAGCCCATGGCATGGATCGGAGCTCTTGTCGTAACGGCAATTCATCGTCAATGATCAGCACGTTTATCGGTGTTATGGACATGTCGACCTCCGCCTTTCAGTAAAATCCCTTACACTATTATGACAATGATAGCAGTAATTATGTGCAAAATCACCCCTTGGGCGTGGCTTGTAGGGCAAGTGGGAACTACGATCCTTTATTTTTTTAAAAATGAGCATTCTTGCCGCTCGAAGGGCACTACGATCCTCTATTTTAACATTTCAACGCATAAATGTATGAAATAGGGAAAATTAGACCCTACAGGTTCCTCTACACCTTGAAATTAGCCTGTTTCCTCCAAATAGCGCCCTGTAGTTCTCTTTGTACAAAAATCGAAAGTGCAGCACAACGAAAAAAAGAGCTATCCTCAAACAGAACATACTGTTTGAAGATCAGCCCTTATGATTATGGTTCGTTGACGTCTATTAATCCTACTAGTCTCATGCTAGTCTCATGCTAGTCTCGTGCTGGTCTCGTACTAGGTTTCATGCTCGTTCCGTCACACCCTCTGAAGCGCATCCTTCAGCCTGGCCGTCACTTCTGGATACTCCGCCGCCACATTTCGGTTCTCCCACGGGTCGCTTTGCACATGGTACAATCGGTCCCCCCGGTCTCGCTCGACAATGAGCTTCCATTCCCCGTCGCAAGCCATCCGCCAGGAACTCGGATGCTGCGGGCCATCGTCCAAGCCGGATATCTGCACCTCGCGCAAAGGGCTCTTAGCCTCCCCTCGCAGCACGCTTTTCAAAGAAATCGAATCCTCCGCTTCTTCCATCGAAAGATCCGCCAGATCCAGAATGGTGCTTGCCAAATCCTGCAATTCAACAAGCGCATCGCTGTACTGTCCTTTCCGGATGCTAGGACCGCTAATGACCAGCGGAATGTGTACGGAACCGCGCTCCGGCTTGCATTTGCCGAACTGATCGAAATCCCCGAGCATATCCCCATGATCCGATGCGTAAATGATCACGGTATTGTCCAAGTCGCCTCTGCGTTTTACGGCATCTAGAAGCAGACCGATATTTCGGTCGATGTTTGCCAGCATGGCGGCATAATTTTGCCGAATCCGGTTCCACGTTTCTTCCGCAACGCTGCTGCTGTTCGGCTCTGTGAATGAAACGTGCTCCCACTCGGCTTTCATCCGGTGGGTAATGTCCCACGGTTCATGCGGACCGACGAAGTTAACCATGAGAAACCACGGCTGATCTGCGGGAAACGCCTCCAGCAGTTGAAGGCCGTTTCGCGTCAGCCAATTATCGCAATAGGCCTCATCCGGCAGATCCGTAGCATCCGTGCGCTGACCGCGATCTGTCATATCCTTCAAGTGAATATCCGCCAAGCCTTCCTTGTACAGATAGCTCATATAAGGGTCCTTCGGAGACTCTTTGCCCGAAATGATCGCATCGATTTTGCCCGCGTTATCGATCGCATCTGTATAACCGAGCTGGCTTAGTTCATCAATCCAGCCTTCCAGCCCCCACCAATGGGTGGCTTTGTGCAGGTCGAACTTGCCTACGCCGCCGACACGGTAGCCGTTATCCTTTAATTCGGAATAGAACGTTTTCCGAGACAGGGAATAGTTCTCATGATTGCCGGCCACCTCCGGCTTGTTATACCGCAGTCCCGATGCCAGACAGGCCCTTGCCGGCGCACACAACGGAGAAGACGTCACCGCCTTCGTAAAGGTGACGCCCTGCTTCATCAAAGCTTCGATATGGGGCATACGCAGCGGCAGTGCCTCCATGCCCAAATCAGCCAAAGCGGCAGGCGCATAAGGCATCCAATCTCCCCGGTGCGTGTCCGGAAACAGAAACAGAATATTAGGACGGCTCATCCTTTTTCCCCCTTTCATGAAGAATCGGATCTTCGACGCTTTGCTGCCACGCTAACAGCTCATGTTCCATTCGCTGCAGCTGTTCCAGCATTGCAGGATCCGACGCCAGATCGCAGGTTTCCCCTGGATCGTTATATAAATCGAACAGCTGCGTCCGGTTCGTACCCGCTTCTCCGCTGCGGAAATAGCGGATTAGTTTCCAGCGTCCGTCGCTTACCATGCGCTGAACATTTTTATAGGCGGCAAATACGTTCTTCCTTGCAGCCATGGCCTCGCCGGAAATCATTCGCACCATGCTCTTGCCCTCAACCGTTCGCGGCACCGGCGTTCCGGTCAGTTCGCACAAGGTCGGAAATATATCGATCTGACAGCCAAGCCCGCTCACTTCCCTGCCTTTCGGCAAGCCGGGGCCTTGCATAATAAGCGGGATATGAAGGCTGTGTTCATATAAGCTTTGCTTGCCCATAAGCCCATGCTGCCCCAAAGCGATGCCATGATCCGCCGTATACACGATAATCGTCTGCTCTCGCTGATTCGTCGCCTCCAAAGCTTGCACAATGCGGCCAATTTGCTCATCCATATGCGTGATCATGCTGTAATACTCAGCCAAATGCCGGCGAATTTCTTCGGGCTTGCGCGGAAAGGAAGCCAAATGCTCGTCACGCACATGCAATTCGCCATTGTCGAAGGGATGCTCCGGCATGAAATTGCCGGGAAGCGGCATATCCTCTCTCGGATACCGGTCTAAATACGCTTGAGGCGGAGTCCTAGGATCGTGCGGCGCCGTAAACGCAACATACAATACGAACGGCTCCTCTTCCTGATACTGCTCGATGAAATCGACAGCTGCCTCTGCAAAAAGCTCCGTAGAAAACTTTTCGCTCGTGGCGGCTTGATCCGGATCATAAATCCCTTTGGGGTCATAGTCATGTATGGGCAGCCCAATGTGCTCTCCCATGCCGCCAAAGAAAATGTTCGCTCCGTCCGAGAAGCACCTCGCAAAGCTCCCTTTGCCATTGTGCCACTTGCCGGTGCCGAATGTCCGGTACCCCTCCCTTCGGTACACCTCAGGCCATGTGGGACAGGAAGGGTTAATCGCCCACAGCTGCGGATTTTCCGTCTCTTCCAGACTAACTTCTTCCTCCGTCACCGTCGCGCGAAAAACATTCGTCCCCGTCAAGAGACAGGCGCGACTGGGCACACAGAGTGCAGCGGTCTGTCCCCCCATCGTGTAGATGGAGGCAAATTTAACGCCTTCAGCCACCAGCCCGTCCAGAACAGGTGTTTGCACGATCTGATTTCCATAAGCGCCAATCCCGTCGAATCGATGATCGTCCGCAATTATAAATACGAGATTCGGCTTCTTGCCCCGAGCTTCGTGTTCTCTCATGTTAACCTCCAGAATCCGGCTTTTATTTGATGGCGCCGCTCGTCAAACCGCGCTGCATGTACTTTTGACCGAAAATATACAAAATCACAACCGGTATCGTAATCAGTACAAGCGCTGCGAACACTTTATGGTAATCGGAGGTATATTCTTTTATGAAAAATTTGGGAGCCATGGTCACGGTCAGCATCGTTTCCTTGCTAATGAAAACAAGCGGCAGCACGTACTGGTTCCACGAATTCAGGAAAGCCAAGATGCCAATGGTCGTCAGCACCGGGATGGCTAAAGGCAGCATCACATGCACAAATCTTCCCCAGGCATTCGAACCGTCAATCTCCGCTGCTTCCAAAAGCTCGCCAGGCACCTCGTCGAAGGCATTACGGGCCAGAAGCAATGAAAAAGGAATGCTCATCGCGACCTCCGGACCGATTAAAGACAGATACGTATTCATCCAATGAAACGATTTGATCGTTTGAAACAAAGGGACGAGCATCGCCACGGGAGGGATCATCAGACCGATCAAACAGATCGCAAAGACAGCGGAATCTCCGGGAAATCTCAGCTTGCTAAAGCCAAACGCCGCTAAAGAAACAACGATAAGCAGCAGCAGAACTACTGAAGCCGACACAATAAAGCTGTTGATCAGAAAATGCGGAAACAGTTCCAGACTTACGACAGCCTGATAATTTCCCCACCCTTCGCCCTCAAACGAGTACATCACCAGATAAACCATGGGAATCACCCAGACAGCTCCCAAGATGAGGAGGAGAACATTCATCGTGATTTTCTCAGACAGTTGCATGCGACCGAACATCTTGTTTACCTCCTCACCTTGTTATAAACGCGCAGTTGGAACGCCGTATAGCCGAAGGCGATGAGCAGCAGAACAACAGAGACCGCTCCGCTGTATCCCGTTTTATATTTGAGCAGAGACTCCCGGAATAAGAAAGTAGAGATAAGTTCCGTCTCTCCTCCCGGACCGCCTTCTGTCATAATCCAAATCAGGTCGAACACTTTGAGCGCATGAATAATGCCCAGAATGAGCAAGGTGATGTGCGTACCGCTAAGCATCGGGAAAATAATATGGCGAAACTGCCTCATCACCCCGGCGCCATCGATTTTTGCCGCTTCGAATATTTCCTGGTCAATAGTTAACAAACTGGTGTAGTAAATCAACATGTAAAATCCGGTGTTGGCAAAAATGTAAACGGCAGCAATCGCATTCAGCGCCGAAGCTGGCTCGGACAGCCAGGAATGCGTCCAGCTTTCCAACCCGGTAAACCGCAGCATCGTATTGAGCAAGCCGAAATTCGGCTCATAAATGCCGGCGAAAGTCGTGCCTACGGTGACAACCGCAATGACATGCGGCAAAAAGAAGATCGATTTAAACAGGCCCTCTGCTCCCCAAACGCCGTTCAGCAGGGTGGCAAGCAGGAGTCCAAGCGCCATCGACAGCGGAATGGTCATCACCAGAAAATAGAACGTATTGCCAAGCGCCTGATAGAAATTAGGATCATGAAACAGATTCACATAATTGTCGAGACCGATAAACACTTTGCTTCCAATGCCCGACCATTCAAAGAAACCGATGTAGATATTATAAAAAATGCCAAAAAACGTGAACACCGAGACAAAAACAAGCAATGGCAGAGCGAAGTACAATCCGGTGAAACGTCCTCGTTTTTTCTTTTTCGATTTGGCTGCTGCAGGTTTCGTTGTCGATAGCCCGATATCCACTTGGCTCCTCCTCACAACCGTCACGGGTGGAGGAACCTCAGCTAATGATGACCGAGGTTCCCGTCTTCGTGAACGTAAGCTTAATTAATGAAACGAAATGTAGTCCAAATGAGCGAAATAATTATTCGAATTCGCATTTTTCGTATGCTTCACGACTAATTTAATCGTATGATTGCCGGCTGCCAAATCCTGCTTATCCAAAGCCAGCACCTTATTTTGCTGCGAGGCCGCATAGGAGTCGAATGTCGTTTGCAGCACGCCGTCTACGTAAATATCGAATTTGCCTCCGCCTGCTCCTTTTTGGGTATACAGCTTAACGCCCGTTCCGTTAAAAGCGTACTCGGCATACGCATCCTGCGTGGAGCTGTAAGAAATCGTGCCGTCATAACTGGTCGCCCGGGAAATATGATTCCAAGCGCCGCTATAGGTGATGGCTGCATTCGTATCATCGACAATCGTATCCGTTTGGGTTTGCACCGGAGTTCCCAAGTACTCGAACAAATCCAGATTGACGTTGGTGCCGCTAGAATTGGGATTCTTGGTGCCGGTGGCGACCATTTTGATTGTGTGCGTGGCGTTCGTGAGCGACGTTGTTTCGTAAGCCGTTACATCAAAGACCGGCGATGACGCATAGGAATCATAGGTCGCTACTTTATTGCCATCGATATAAACATCAAAGATGCCTGTCGATGAATTCTTTTTCGTAATGAGCCTGATGCCCGTGCCTGTAAATGTGTATTCGGCCGAAGCACCGGCTTGCCCCGTGTTCCGATCCGTGCTTTTGAAATAGCTGGAGTTGCTTTGATCAGCCCAGGTGCCGGTGTATGTAATGAGCGGACTTCTGTCATCGGTTTGTCTCCAGCGCGGAATCTGCCCGATGCTATGCATCAAGTCGAGCCCTGCTTGAGAGATTTTCCCATTAGGACCTGGAGGAACGCTGACTGCAAATGAAGCATACCGCTTGTTGTAGTAATGCACCTTGTTCGCTGTATACGCTGCGCTGCTCCACGGCGCCGTCGGCGCTTCATTATTCTTATAGGACCAATAGTCCGTATACAGGGTCCAAGCTTCTTCCCAAGGCGTGCTATTGCCAACCGGCGGGTCCCCGTTCACTAATTCGGTCACATGCACATCGGAATCGGCCGCTTTATTATCATCATGGAAAAAGACGAGCGTGTCCGGCTGTATCGACTTCACATGGGCTTCCAACTGCGCTGCTTGGCTGTTATTGATGGCTTTGGCATGATCGAACCATACCGCAATTACTTCCCCGTAATTCGTCAGCAGCTCGGTCAGTTCATTTTTTGCAAAATCGATGTACGCGCTGTTCCCCATGACACCATTCGGAAAATGGTACCTGTCATCCGCATTAAAATAGATGGCGAACTTCAAACCGTACGTCGCGCAGGCATCGGAAATCGCTTTGACGATATCGAGGTTCGGCGCAGAGCTCGTCGCTATATCGTAGGTCGTATACGCGCTATCCCAAGCCGCCCAGCCGTACCGGTGTTTGGCCACCGCAATCACGTAGTCCATACCGGCGTCTTTCGCTGCGGCTACCCATTGATTCGCATCAAAATCCGTCGGCGCAAAAAGCGTAGAAGGAAAGTTTTGCGGGTTCCCTTCGCCGCCGGCCGTACCGGTGTATGTGTTTAGTCCATAGTGAGGGAAGAAGCCAAAACCTAATTGTACATATTCATCCGGCGTTATCGCGCCAGCGCTGGCGGGAAAGGCCGAAACGGACAGCACCGACGCCACGAGCAAGCTGCTCACGGCTAACATCGCTTTCTTTTTCACGGTCATCTCCTCCTTCCGATTAGCGTTTCACGGCATCCGAAGCTTTCTGTACCTCGGCCATCGCTTGCTCCGGGGTAGCCGCTCCAGTCGCCACTTTTTGCAAATTAGCAAAAATCGCCTGTTCGATGGAGGCATTGTCCAAGAAGCGGATACCTCCTGCTTGTTTCGTAAGTGCGTTCAGAACCACATCAACCGATTGCTTCTCAATATCCGTTTTGAGATTGGATTTATCCATGGACAGCCCTTCTTTCACGGGAAGGAACTGCAGCGCCTTGCTCAGAATCGTCTGGTACTCGCCCGTAGCCATGAATTCCACGAATCTCCAGGCAGCCTCTTTATGCTTCGAATCTTTACTAATACCGAGCGGTACATCGCCGTTAATGAGGACACTTGTTTGACCGCCGGCAATCGTCGGCATAGGCACGAGTCCGAAGGTGCGGTCGCCAATTTTCAAGCCATCCTTGTTCGCTACGTCGGTCATAATCCATGCGCCTACAAGAATCATTGGAAGCTGTCTCTTTTGCTCATACATATCGCGAAGATCCGGATCGAATTTGGTCGTCAGGTTGCCGTCTTGGAAGAGATGATCCGTGTAAAATTGCTTGAAAGCATTCGTCGCCTGAATGAACGCCGGATCGGTAAACTTCGCTTTCCCCGCATCCGCTTCGTATAATTTACCCGGCGCAATTTGGTTGACGAGGGTATAGAAGACGTCCGTTACGGTTGCGCTTTTGCCACCTGCAAACCCTAAACGCGGCACAATGCCAGGCAATTTGGCGTCCTCAAATTTTTTCACGACTTGTTTCAGTTCGTCATACGTCTTAGGCGGCTCTGCGCCTACTTTCTTGAACAAATCTACATCATAAGAAAGGAACGGCGTAACCGCGACCCCTGTCGGTATCGTCTTATAATCGTTTTTCTTGGACGATTCCAACGGCGTAGATTTGAACAGCTTCTGCCAATCTTTCCCTAGCGATTTCTCCGCCAATGGCGCTAACGGCTCAAGTACAGGCGAATAGTTTTTGATCATCGGACCGTTGGAAAACGCCATGACATCCGGAACCTCGCCACCTTGAATGGCAACTTGGATCTTCTTGTCGTAGTCAGCCGATGGCGTACGAACATAATTCACTTTGATTTTTGGGTATTTCTCATTAAAAGCTTTGATTAAGGTTTGCCAAACGTTATCTTCCGGGGACCAGGACCAGAACGAGATTTCACCTGCGATCTCTTCCGGCTTTTGTGTGGCAGGGGCTGCTTTGGTATCGCTGGCTGGGGTTGCTGTGGTGCTTTTTGTCTGAGAGGAGCATGCGGACAAGAGAAGCAGGCCTATCAGCAAATAACTCATGAGTCTCATTCTTTTCATAAACAGAACACTCCCTTTGAACTTATTTAGTATAAACGTAATACCAAGTAATTAACTCGGCTTAGTTGATATTAATTTAATGTCTATTTGGGAATCTGTCAACAATGAGTTTTTTACCCTTTTGAAAAATCCATCCCCCCCTTATTTTAGCCGACACAGTGCATTTTAAATTATAAAACGCTTTCAAACCCTTTGTATTTAGTATATAACTTATACTAAATAAATGCACGGTAATTTAGGGTTTCTCCCAATATTTTTTTTGACATGAAGGATTATTTTGTATATCATTCATACTAAATGAGTATCCTGTACTGAAGTAAGGTTGTGATCAACATGCGTTCTAACGGACCGATCGGAAATTATGATCTTGTTAAAAAAATAAATATGGAACATGCCATCTCTACGATTCTGAAATACCGTCCATTATCTCGGGCTAAAATCGCCTCTCTGACAGGCCTTAATAAGATGACCGTCTCCAGCTGTGTCGATCTATTCGTGCAGAAAGGTTTTGTCGTTGAACTCGGTACGACGGGTACCTCGAGAGGGCGCCCGCCTACGCTGGTCGATTTGAATGAGAAAGCCGGCATCTGCGTGGGGGTTGATGTTGAAATTAACCAATTCACCGTGCTCGTCACAGATCTGCTCGGCAAAAAGCTGGACAGCATGATTGTTCCGCTTCAAAGCAAAGATCCCTTCTTTTTCGTGGAAGCGATATCGACGATTTTGAAAGATTTAGAGAACGACCACGCGCATCGCCAGCTAGGCATTGTAGGGGTCGGCATTGTTATTCCCGGCTACTACAATATACGGACGGATGTGGTAGATTTCAGCGCGAACCTGCAGGAGTGGAATGATTTCCCCTTGCGGAACGAAATCGCCAAACGAGTTCCCGGGCTTACCATTCATGTGAACCCTGCACCTTATGCGGGGGCGATGGGCGAAGTCCATTTTGGTGGGGCCAAATCGGCGGATCATCTCGTGTATGTCACCAGTTCTTGGGGATTATCCGTCGGCGTTTACAGCAAAGGAGAAATGTTCACCGGTACGACGGGAACAGCGGGGAGACTCGGGCATTCCACCATCCATATGAATGGCAAGAAATGCACCTGCGGCAGCAGAGGCTGTTGGGAGATGTACGCTTCTATCAAAGCGCTGTACGAACTTTTGGACACAACCCCGCAAGAGCTGTCGTTCGCAGACATTGTGGAAGGCATTGAGCGCGGTGATTGCAAATTTACAAGTGCCGTGCATGAGCTTGGCCATTACCAAGGCATCGGCCTGGCGAACGTTATCAATGCCTACAACCCAAGGGTCATCTGCATTGGCGGGCTTCTTGCGCTGCTCGGCCCTGCGCTCATTAACTCCATCTGGAACACGCTGCGCGAAATGATTCCCGAGCGCTTTCTTCAGAATTTGGAGATCTACTGCTCCGATTTAGGCGAGCTGGGCGTTGCCCATGGAGGCGTTTCAATGGTGCTGAGGCAGCTTTCTACGACCATTATCGAGAAGTCGTTGTTGGAGTAAGCGTTTGAAGCAAGGCGTGCAATGGCAAGCTAGCGGAGCTGCAAGAGCAAGCGCGCTGCAAAGAACGTCTTATGGACTGAGCTGCCGCTATTCGCACGATCTAAGATTTCGTGAAATCTAACGGACATCAGCGCTGCTATTCACATATTCTGAGTGAAATCCGCATCTGTTACAGCAGGTTAGCGGCGCTGGAGTCCGTTATTACTGCTAAACAGGCAATTTGACTCGTTTAACGGCGATGAGGTCCGCTAAAGCGCGGGAGCCACGCCCCCGCCGTTCTACCACTCATATCCCCGCAATGGCTCTGCTAAACGAAGCTTATGCCGGGCATGAAACGGGTCGCGCGCTTCAGCCCGCACATAATCGTCCACATAATGCATCAGCAGCGTCTTTTCTTGAATTGTTTCCGGCAGCGCTCGCAGTTCCTCCAGTGACGTATGCGATGGCAGCTGGTCATGCTGCATATGACATTCATGGAAGATCGTCTCTACTGCTCCGGCAACCTCGCTTATGTATGTTTCATCTAACCGCGTATCCCCGCTAAAATAGAAATACGGCTTGCACAGCAGGCCATAACTAAGCATTTCCGGTACATGCTGCGTCCGAACGAGCTCGAAGCGCACACCCGCGACTTCAAACGCATCCTCCACGCATTCCACGTCGAAATAGTCTTCAAATACGCGTTTTCCCCGTGTAGTCAATTCCAATCCATGGCGTAAAATTTGCCATAAATCGTCCCGAAGCCCTGCAGGTACATACAGCTTCGGCTTCGCTTTACCGGGATATACCCGGTGAAACAAGGCCAGCTTTTGCAAGCCGTTCACATGATCCTCATGCAAATGGGTCACGAAAATATGCTCCACCTCGTTGAGCTTCATCCCCATCTGATGCAAACTAACATGGTTTGACTCCGGAAAGTCGATGCACAGATTCGTACCGGCAAACGCAAGGATTGCGCTATTATGGCCCTGCTCAACGCTAAAGCCGTCGCCGCACCCCAAAAATGTTAATTTCATAAAAACCGCCTCCGTATTTGTCTTCAAATAAACGCGCCATTCCTAGTGAATTTGTAATATGATAGCTTTAGAAAGTTGACATTTTAGGAGGACAACATGAATAAACCACACAAACCTAAGCCAAAAATCCAACTGCGTTCCTCGCTCTATATCCTCATGATTTCGTTAATTATTGTACTACTAACCGACAGCGTATTCTACACGTACACGAAGAGAATGTTGACATCGGAGCTTAAAACCAAGCTCGAGCTGATTGCCGATAACGTCGCCATCTCCATCAAGCATTCCAAATCGGGTGAGAAATATGTTGAAAATCTGATCGGGCAAAATTTGCGGACAGCCTCTCTAGCCGCCCAGTACCGGCTCGATCCTGATATTGAAAAAGTAACCAATGAGGAACTTGTCGTTCTCAGCAAAGAGTTGATGGTGGACCATATTACGCTCATGAAGCGAAGCGGCGATGACATCATTGGCTACAAATCCTCGGAACCCAAGGAAATCAATATGAGCACCAAAAACTGGAGCCGGGACTGGTTCAAGGCTTTCAATCAACTGCTCGATACGAAGGAAACGAATGTCAAAAGCGGCCAAGCGCTGCCGTATTATTGGTCAGGGCCGATGAACACCTCTATGTCAGATCCGCAATATGTGGATAAATGGGGGTATTACTATGATGGACGTACCAACTACATCCTTGACCCTTATGTCCACGATACGTTTTTCCGCGATTATCGGCGGGAAACCGGCGTCGATGCCGTTATCAATGAAATGATTCATGGCTACACAGACCACGGCGTCCAAGAAATTGCCGTCTTTAACACGCCAATCTTCCTTGGCAAGCAGGAGCAGTTCAAGAAAGAAGGCTATACCTGGTTCACCGACCGGGAAATTTTATTTGGTACATACACGATGAAGGATACTAGGGATCAAAATATGGTGGAGTCGGTCCTGCAATCCAATCAAACCCAGCAGCTGCTGACCAACATGAATGGTAAAACGTATCTCAAAATGTTCATCCCGCTCCAATTGGACATCCCTGTCGTCATTGGACTTACAGCCGATTATGAGAAAGTTCAGCATTCCATTGAGCAGCAGCAAATGAATCTCCTGCTTCTGATCGGGACAACGGCCATTATTGCATTCATTCTTGTCATTGTGAGCATACGCTTCATTAATCGCAATCGCGAAGCAACCGCGGAAAGCATTCAAGAAGTGTACGTCGACCATATCGGGTCGCTGTTTCGCTCTATGAAAGAGCAGCGGCACGATTTCAACAACCATGTGGCGACCATTCAATCTCTTGTACATCTCAAAGAGTACGAGGAGCTGAGTCGTTATACCTCAGAGATCATCGGTGAAACGACCGCATTGAACGATATTATCCAAATCAATGTGCCGGCCTTATCAGCCATTGTTCAATCCAAGGTGATTGGAGCCGTTGAACGTAAAATTACGTTTGAGCATGAGGTTGCCAATCTGAAGGAAGTTCCTTTGGGTGCGGTAAAAGCAACCGATTTGGTTCGTATCATCTCAAACCTCATTGATAACGCGTTTGATGCCGTCTCTGCGTCTAAGATCGAAGGAGATAAGTTAGTTCGTCTCGTTGGCTATGTGAAAGGCGGCTCGCTCATTTTCCATGTGATTAATAATGGGGAACCGATTGCAAGCGATGTCCTCCAACGTATATTTGAGCCCGGCTTCTCGACCAAGAACACCGATGATCTTCATGCGGGATTAGGTTTGAGCATCGTGAAACAGCTTGTCGGCAAATATGGCGGAACCGTTCAGGTCACCTCCACAGAAACTGAAACAACCTTCACAATTTCGATTGCCATCTAACCATTGCCTGGGAAATATACGGATTCCCCTCTTTGTGAGGGGGTCCGTTTTTACATGTAAAACCCTTTTAATATCCGGCAAAATGTGGTATCATGAAGACGTTCTCAATTGTAAGCGTTATCATTTTAGAAGGGGGATAATAAAATGAACGTAGCGCTCGAAACTAGAAACAGCTATGAAAATTTCGTATTGGAAAGCGATATTATGTACTTCCGAGTCGGAGAGCATGGGCTGGTCTCTTTTCATGGGAAAAATTTTCACATTAAAAAACGGATGTCCACGGAGCAGATTATAGAGATTACAACGGGCGGCGCTTTTTTCAAGGTGAATACAGATTGCTATGTGAACACGAAAAAAATTGTTCAGATTCAAGAGGGCAAAGTATTTTTCGAGATCAAAGGCGCAGACTCCAAATTCATTTCGGTTACCAAACTTCGCCAGCATCGTTTGAAGGAGCTCTTGCAGCAGCACAAAACGGAAGCGAAATAATCGCCAAGGCTCAGGAGCACCTGCTCCTGGCGGCAAACAAAGCTTAATCAGATCCTTTATGAGGATCTGGCTAAGCTTTTTTGTTGCCTGGATCTCGGGCTTGCCATATCGTGCTTGCCAGTACAATTTCGATGCTATGTTGTATTTTATACAACCATTTAGCCTAATTTGGGACTCAATGCATATCTATATTGTACTTTATACAACGATTTTGGGCTAAAAGCTGCAGATTCACACGATTTCGCGATAAATGGTTGTATATTGTGCAATGGGAGGCCAGTTTGGTAGACAGATACCACTTCTATGTTGTATAAAGTACAGCGTAGCACCAGTTAATCGCCATGCCATGCGGCGCACAAAAAGAAACCAGCGATTGCATCGCTGGCTCCTTTTGAAACATATACTATGAAATTTTGGCAAGTGTCTCTTGTTGATGTTCACGGATAAGAAACCGGATGTACTCGACCGTCGTATCTTTCACCTTTTTGGCTTCTTCCAAAGTAGCAAAACTGTACTCCGCATAATCCGTGCTTCCGTACTTGCTCAGCTCCTCATAATTCATACCAAGCGTGGAGAAATTATGAACCAGCTCGTACGGTGTCTTCGCATCCACATTTTGCACGAAGATATCTTTGGAAAAGAAGGAGCCTTGTTTCTCTACTTTAAAAATAACACGAAACGGCTTGTCTTTATCTGACACAAAGCATTTGATGACAACGTCTATTTCCATCGTTTTATAATCCACAGCGTTCGTAGGTTCTTGATTTGGTCTATGTTTTGGCGTAAGGTTAGGCGAATGCATCCATCTTTTCAAAAATCCCAACACAAGATTTCCTCCCTATTAACGACATGAATATAACATATTGTAATGGAAACATACTTAATTGACAAACCATAAATTACCTAAATTGGACCTAAACTCCTTTTACCGGCGGCTTTTCGATATTTCCAAATAATCATCAAACATAAAATGCCCGTCATCACGCCGCATCCGACAAAGGCCCCATTCGCACCGAAGCGGTCTGCGATATAGCCGGCAAATAAGCTCCCAATCGGGGTGGAACCGGCAAATACGAGCGAATACACACTCATGACCCGCGCGCGGTACTCCTCTTTGGCATGCATTTGAAGATTAGAATTGCTATTGGTGGCAAACATAATGTTGAAAAATCCAGTCAAAGCCAGCAGAGCGCCGCAAACCCAAACCGACGTGCTCAGCCCGTTAAGAATCAGACAGACGGCAACCACCAGACTTGCCATCATGCTAATTTTTACACTGGGTCCTTGTTTACTGCGAAATGACATCGTCAGCGCCCCTGCAAAAGAACCCACGCCAAGACATGACATTAGGGTGCCGTATGTGGTCTCTCCCAAGTGCAGCACATTTTTCGTGAACACCGGAATGAGAATATTGAAGTTAAACGCAAGTGTGCCGATCACCGTCACGAGCAGAACCGTCTGTGCCAGAAGAGGATCTCTTGCGATGTATACGATCCCGTCTTTAATCTCCTTCATGATGCCGTCGCGCGAGGTCTTCTTGCGAACATAGGGCGCAGCTTGAATTTGAAACAAACCGTACAAGACCGCCACGAAACTAAACCCGTTGAGCAAAAAACACCACCCCGCTCCAAGCCAAGCCATCATCACCGCGCCAATGGAGGGCCCTACAATCCTGGCCATATTGAACGTGGTTGAATTAAGGGCAATCGCATTCATCAAATCTTCTTTGCCAACGATTTCGATGTTAAAAGCCTGCCTGGTCGGCATATCGAGCGTATTGTTGAGCCCCAGCAAAATCGCCAGCACGATAATGTAGCCGTACTTCACCGTATCGGTCAAAACAAGCGTTGCCAATGTAAAAGCAAGAATCATGGAAACGGTCTGCGTGACCAAAAGAATGTTCTTTTTGGGAAATTTATCGACGACAATACCCGCAAACAGGGAAAACAACAGGATGGGCAAAAACTGACAAGCCGCGACAAACCCTAGCTTGAGCGGTGAGCCTGTGATCGTAAGAACGAGCCAGGACTGCCCGATATTTTGCATCCATGTCCCAACGAGCGATACGCACTGTCCCAACCAGAGGTATCGATAATTGCGATGCGTTAACGCATGAAAGTGCCGGTTAATAAAAACCGAGCTCGCTCCCCTCATGTTCATATCCGTCTACGCCTCCTCTGCGAATCTGGCTGCATTATTGCCCATTTTCTCCAAAATGATCAACGCTAACTGCTTCTCCTCTTCGGATAAACCGTAGGTCAAACGCTCGCGCCAATCCGTTAATACTTTGCGTACGTCATCTTTAATCAAAAGCGCCTTCTCGGTCAAATGGACTTCGTTGCATCTCTTATCCCTTTCGCTGACCGTCCGGGTAATATAGCCTTGGTGTTCCAGCTTTTTCAGCGCTTTCGCGGTCGTGCCTTTATCGATCTTCAAATAGTCCGCCAGTTCTTCCTGCGTGAGACCATCCTCTTTGTAGAGTGCATTCAGAAAAATATGCTGACCTCTGCCGATATCGTAAGCTTTCAAGTGCTCGCCTATATACATTTGTCCATACCGGTATAGAAGCGAGATCCACCTGGGAATGGTGTTGGGGGCATCAATCATCGTTCTGTCTCCTTTCTTTTGAGCAAAATGGTGGGAATTACCGAACCGTTGCACTTGCCACGATTTCATCATACGCTTGATTAGTTGCATCTGCAACCAATTTTTCATAAAAAAAACGCCCTTTTCGATTTTTCGAATAAAGGGCATGCCGTATATGTTCCATCAAAGAGGGACGCTCGTCGTACCCGCAGTACCCGCAGCAACGACCGCTTTGGGAAGCTTTTTCCGCGCCATCCAGCGCCGTTGAACGAGGAAGCCGCGTATCGCCTCATCAAAAATCATAGCGGTATAAACACCATGGAGCAGCCATCCGAATTTGAGTCCGAAGACATAAGTGCCGCCTACGGCTACGATCCACATGATGCCGATGCTCACGTACATCACAAACTTGGTGTCTCCAACGGCGTTAAGCGCGTTATTAAGCGGCATATTCCACATTTTGAGCGGCTGCAAAATCAAATTCATAGCCATCACCCCGACGACGATCGTAATAATCTCGTGGTTGCCGGTAAATGCGCCTACGATATGTTTGCCTAATAAGAATAATAAGACCGTATTTGCCACCACGACCACTTCGCCCCAAAATAACGCCTTATAGAGACTTCGGTATGCTTTCTCCAACTGTCCGGCACCAAATAAATGCGCAACCTGAATTTGAATCGCCATCGCAAAGGACCAACCGGCCAGGAAAGAGAAGGATTCCATCGTATTTAAGTAGGTGCGGGCCGTAAGCTGCTCAGCGCCCATCGTCGCTACCATCGAAAATAAAACCACCTGCGACAAGGTCCAGGAAGCCGAACTAACCGCCATCGGCAGGCCAACCTTCGCCACCTCTTTCAGCAATCCCGAGTGGAATATCCGCAGCTCCTTCCAACTAATCAGGGTGGAGAATGATTTACGGAAAATATAAAAGAGCACGACCAGCGCGATCATACGGCTTCCCACGGTGGACAGCGAAACACCGAATAGTCCCCATTTGGGCAGCCCGAGCGCTCCGAAAATAAATACATAGTTGCCGATTATATGAATGATATTCATACCGACCGCAACAAGCATCGTGCCCTTCGTATTCCCCGTACTGCGAATAATGGTGCTTAGTGTCAAAACGGCCGCCATAACAATCGTTCCGCTGCCCACAATCCGAATGTATTGCCGCGTCATCTCATGAAGAGAATCCGGCACATGCAGCATATAGACGAATAGATCAACGCCGAAGTAAAGCAGCAGGGAAACAACGACGCCCAATCCCAGCGTTAATGTAAAAGCCATCGAAGCGACTTTCCTCGCTTCTTCCTCTTTGCGAGCTCCGAGCTTCTGCGAAATGACAATTCCAGCTCCGCTGGAGATCAGCACGAACAGCATAATGACCGCTTGGAAAAATTGATTGCTGATCCCAACAACCGCAACGGCGTCGTCCGAAATCCGGCTGACCATCAGCGTATCTGCGGTACCAATCATGAATTGCAGAAATAGTTCAATCATTATCGGCCAAACAAGTCCGAATAAGGTCATTTTCTTAACGGTTTCCATAGCGGTTTCCTGTTCTATGCATAATAGTGAACACGCGTTCACAAACGCGCATACAATGATTTATTTTAGCAACTCTTTGGAGGAAGTCAATGGTATTGCGCACAAAAAAAAGCCCCTCGACGAGGCTGAAAAAGCGGCCTGCTCACTAACGGACCGACAAACCTTTATTTCATGAATTGGAGTCCTTGTAAAAGGCCAACGGACACCACAGCCGCTATTCCCCTTTGCAGCGGAGCTTTCAACTGCTATTGGGTGCAATAACGCTTCTGGTGTCCGCTATACAAATAGACGAGCAAATGTATCGAAAATAACGTCACAGAGGTCCGTTACAATTCCATAGCCCGCTTCTCTGCTCTCCGCCTACAGAAATTTCAGGCAAACCGGCTTCGGCACCGCCGCCGTTTGCCCGGTTTCCTGCAGCATCCCCGTCACCGCGTCTACGCGGAATACCGTGATGCTGTCCGATTCCTGATTCGCCGCAAGCAGGAAATCCCCCTGCGGCGACAGGGCGAAGTTCCGCGGCGTCCGCCCCAGCGTCGCCTGCCAACCCTGGACGGACAGCGTGCCGCTGTGTCCGTCCACGGCATAAACCGCGACACTGTCGTGCCCGCGGTTTGAGGCATACACATGCCGGCCATCTCCCGAGAGATGGATGTCCGCGCATGTGTTTTCGCCGCTGAAGCCCTCCGGCAGCGTCGAAACGCTTTGCAGCGCGGTCAAGGTGCCCGCGCTCGCGTCATAGGCCAGCACCGTCACCGTGCTGTCCAGCTCACCGACCGCGTACACGTACCGGCTGTCCGCGCTGTAAACCAAATGCCGCGGGCCTGCGCCCGGCTTCACCGCCGCTTCGCCATGCGGCTGAAGGGTGCCGTTCTCCGCGTCAATGCGGCTCACCACCAGCCGATCAAGGCCCAGATCGGCTGAAATCGCATACCGATTGTCCGGCGCCGGCACAATCGAATGCGCATGCGGGCGCTCCTGGCGATCCGCCCGCGGCCCTAACGTGCCCTCATGCTTTACCAACTGCGTGGGCTCGCTCAGGCTTCCATCCGCTTCAATCTTATAAGAAGTGACGCTTCCGCTTGAATAATTAGCCACAAATACAGCACGGTTCGTCTGATCCAGGCTAATGTAGCATGGAGCCGAGCCGCCAGTCGGCTGCTCGTTCAACTTCGTCAGCTTCCAAGAGCCAGCTTCAATCGCATAAGCCGCGGCAGAGCCACCGAAACCGCCTAAATACGAGTCTGTCTCGCTGACCGCGTACAAGACACTCCGCTCCGCATTCAGCGCAAGAAACGAGGCGTTCGGCAAATCGGTATACGCATCCAACAAGGTGATTGCTCCGCTCTGCAGATCCAGCTTAAATAACGTAATCCCCGTCTTATTATCCTCATTCGTATAGGAACCCACGTAGCCATACATTTCCTTCTGTTCTCCACCTGACACTTGCCATCATCCTCCGCATCCGCAAAATTTATGTCGTTCCAAACAAGTCATATTTGACTTCCGAAAAATTATGAATCATTTGTTCCTCTGTAGCAGTGTTTCCCGTTCTTTTATCAATCACTCTGCGCCATATTTCATTTTCCCGGTAAGTTCGGCCTTCCTTTTCCAGAAAACGGTGATTTCTTTCTTCGATGTGATACGCGTGCCTAAGCGGCTCATCGCTGTGAACGGAGCCTTTCAAGTGCTCATCCGTCAACCATAGCCGGAACTGGAAGGTCGTCTTCGTCGGATTGTAGATCCGCAAATCAATGTAATTGTAAAAGACGCTCGCTCCGCTCCCGAAAGGCAGTACCCGGTGATCGTCCGGAAAAGGATCAAAGCTGTGATGATGCCGTTCCACCACCTGAAGCGGTGTATGCAGCGCCATCCAAAACAGCAGATTGCCCAGCTGGCAAATCCCTCCTCCGACGCCCCGCTTCACACCGCCTTGCGAAAGCAGCAAGCCTTCGATGTAGCCTTTAGCGGGTGTTGTTTTGCCGACTAATTTCCAGAAGGAAAAAGTCTCCCCCGGCCGAATCATAATGCCATCCATACGGGCAACGCTGAGACGCAAATTCGTTATTTTATTCTCTTGCAGTTGGGGGTCGGAAGAGCCTAGCTTTCTCCGCAGTAAGGACTGATGCTTTTTGCACGCATAGGGAAGCGAATTTGCCGCTCTATGCTTGGCATACGTAATCGACGGATTCAAATTAACCAAATGCCGCACCATTCTTAATTGGGCAATTCGCAGACGATACAGTACCGGGAACATGCTGAGCAGCTTTTGCTTCATCCTTGTACACCTTCCTTTTTCACCAAAAAATGGGTTCGCCAAAACATTCCACCTATAAGATGTTTCATCCATGAATTTAGTTCAATTGAAAGGGGCTTTCATTACGGACGTATGGCGTAAAGCTTTGGTGCTGCCATAGAACCTTCAAAAGCTTTTAAAATTCGCTTCGGATAAGCTTCCAGTTCGGACAGCGTAGCGATTAGAAAAGCGGGAGCCTCGTTTCCAGGTTCCTCTGACAATACCCTAACTTGCTCCAATGTCGTGTAGGCGAACCTCCCCCAAGGCACCGTATCTGTTCCTGCAGCCGGATCGATCCAAAAGGGAATATGCAAGCCATGAAACCAGGCCGCTTTAAGCACCTGCTCCGCAAATGCGCCGGAGCCATACAGCGTTAAAGAGCGGATGCCGTCCCTTTTAACCCTTTGAATGGTATCGAAAATCATGGCCTGACTGCCGAAGCTATCCCCGTGCCGCAAATAATAATGATACAAATAGTACGGAAAACGTCTGGTCACCATGCCTTGCGGCCAATTTACATTCATAACCGACGGCGCATAATTGCAGCTGTTGAGGAAAGCTTCCGGCCCCGCCAAGTACCATTTCTCGGCTACTGCTCCGCAAATCGGGGCTATATACTCCGTGCAGAAATTGTCCTGGTGCGTTAAATCTCCCAATAAGCCCGCCTCTTCCGGCTTCGGCATCGCAAGAACGCGGTGCAGCGGCTTGCTCCACTCTTCAGGCTGGGCGGACGCCCGCTTAAGCCGTCCTTCTTTTTGCCGCAGCAGGTAGGCATAGTAGCTTTGAAAAGCAAGCGCTCCTTTTTGACAGGCTTGTTTGCTTGCAAATTCTTCATCCGTTCTGTGCAGCTGCGCTTGTACCGGAATAATGCGCCCGGACTCCTCTGCGACGTAGCGAAGGGTTGAGCCGAAACTCCCCATCATCAGCTCCTCCAAAAAAGCCGGGGTTCTCGCGATTCGCTTCCCCGCCTCGCTGCCGCCGCTGCCGGAACGCAGCATGCTGCGAATATCCATCCCTTGCAGACGAAGCTCATCCAGCCGATTGGCGCCGACGGCGAGTAAATGGGTCATTTGCGGCTGCAATCCTGCGAGACTCACGATCTTTTCCAATGCTCCCTGAATCGTTCCTTGAAATCCGATATCGACCGTCACTAACCGCTCCGGCGCGCCAAATTCCTGCCTCAAATAGCCTACAAAGAGCTGCCGATGCCGCTCAATAGACGCTAAGAGTCTGCTTTGGACGGAGTCGCTAAGCAGATAACTCCGCAGATTATCATAGATGGTTTGGCCGCTCTCCCCGGAAATGTGCCTGCACGCTTCGACCGTTTCCACTAGGAATCCTTTAAAACGCTCTTCTTCTTCCAGACCGATATCAAGAACCTCGAAAAGCTCACCCACCTTCAAGCCGTGAATGCCCAGCAAATACGCAAGCTCCGCCTCGCCAAAACGCTCCAGCCCCGCCATAAAAGTCGCTTGCCTGGACACATAAACGGGCTTCACCTGAAGCTCTACGCCTCTTTGCTGTGCGGCATGCTCAAGCATCGGAGCCAGCAAATACGCTTCTCTCATCAGCGGATTCACGCAAGCGATGCCTTCTTGAACGCAAACATCAAGCACCCACTCGCATAGGGTATGCAAAAATGGCCCCAGCACTTCGGCGCCAAAACGGTAAAACATGCCTTCCCGATCTCCGTCGCTAGCAGCCATATCCGAGGCCGCAGCCAGCTTTCGCAGCGACTTCCATGCCGGTAGCACATCGCCATGTTTGACAAATTCCCAGTGATGCACGCTATCGAAATGCTCGGGAACGACAGGATAGTGCAGTCCTCTAACGCCCTCTTTCGCTGCTCCCTCCACATCTGCGGCCGCATTGTCGCCAATATGCACGATCGTCGATGCATCAATCTGCGGGTACAGCTCTTTGAGTCTGGCAAACAGATGTCCCGATGACTTGCCCTCCCGCTCCTCCGAAGATACGAGCAGCGTGTCCACACTGGACAGATCCAGACCTGCGGACCCAAGAATCCGCCGAAGCTGGTCTGACGACAAATACATATCCGACAGCAGCGCTACCGGTATCTGCTCTTTTTTACAGGCATACAACAAGGAAGCTACATGAGGGTTCAAATAGCAAACATCCTCCTCGGTTTCCACTTCCAACTGAACCAGCTTGCCCCTGTTCACAATGGAGGCCGGCATTTCATCATAAATTTGCTCCAACGTGACTTCGCCGAAGCCTGTCTGTGCGGCCTGCTTTTCACGCGCTTTATGCTCGGCCCTCATGCGCATTTCTTTGAATGCCGATGGCGTGATCGAGCCTTTGAGACCGCCCTTCAGGTGGGCCCGCTCAGCTATTTGGATAAAAACATCAGACGGATTCGCGACAGTCCGGAATAAGAGCGTATCGAAGATGTCCAGACTTAGCAGCCGGACAGCCTGTAATTGCCCTTTTAAGGCGCTCAGATAACGATCATTTTCCCATAAAAGTAAATTAAGCGTGCGTATCGGGGTATGCGAACTTTGCAGCATCAAGAGCCTCCTTAGCGTTTGACGTAAAAGAAAACTTGAGCGAATGGATTTGAGAAGTATTACTCATTTGAGGTAAGCTTTATTTATGATAAATCGGAGGTGCTTCATGTTGTCTGACCAACCCTTGGTGTCCATTATTATTCCAACGTATAATCGCCGCATAGAGCTCGCTGAGCTTGCAGAATCATTATACCGCCAAACGTACAAAAACTTGCAAATCATTATCGTCAACGATGCCGGACCTGCGGTAGATTTCATTCAGGATCTGTATCCCGAACTCGACATCCAGATTGTGAATATGCCGCAAAACCTGAAGCACGTTCACGCTCGAAACCGCGGTCTGCAAGAGGTGAAAGGCGATTACATCATGCTGTGCGATGATGACGATTTGCTGCTCCCGATCCATATCGAACGGATGCTGCAAGAAATCGAAGGCTACGATCTCGTATATCCCGACGTTGAAATTTTCGATTATGTGTATGAGAACGAGGCCCGCTCCATTACGAACCGGTTCGTTTTTGCCTATGAATTCGATGTGCCGGCGATGCGCAGGTTCTCGACCTTCTTCTCCTCCGGCTGCATATTCCGTCCTGAGTTGATGGATGCTCTGGGACCTTTTGACACCGAGGTATTCCATTATTGGGACTGGGATTTCTTCCTGCGAGCGGCCGAGCAATTCCGCGTGAAGCGTGCGCCGGTTGCCAGCGTCCTCTATGCGTTTGCGCAGCAGGGCACGAGCAACATGTCGGGCCAGCTCGACAATATGCGCCCCTTTTTGGACATGCTCTCCGTTAAGCACGGGCTCGGCGATTTGCCGACGAAGAACTTCTTCCTCCTGCTGGAGGAACCGGAAGTGAAAGAGCGTCAAGCCAAGACCGAAATCGTCTGGGACGGAGAACCGATCCGCTCGCGTCTAGTCAAATAAACCTTTGCCGTACAAGCTGCGAAACTCGCTCGGCGTCATCCCTTCATGCTCCTGAAACCGCTGGTTAAAATAGCTTGCGCTGGCATAACCGGCTTGCACAGCAATATCCTTGATCGGCAAGCTTTCCTTCTCAATGAGGCGCTGCTTTGCGAACTGCATGCGGCATAGCGTAATGAAAGAGAGCGGCGTCATCGAAGTCGCTTTGCGAAACAATTTGCAGAAATAATACGTGCTTACGCCTGTGAGCTCCGCCCATTCTTCCAGGATGAACGGTTCGCAGGCTTTTTGCTGCATAGTGGGAAGGATCGCCAGAATCCGGTCCACGGATTCCACCCCCCGATTGCTCGTTAAAGGCGCGGCGTAGCTCATGAATTCACTCAAAATTTTGTAGCTTAACGTGGAAAGATTCGTCGGCTTCACAATGTTATTGGCCTCCGCTTCCAGCAGCAGCTCATGAAACGCTTCCTCCAGTTCGCTCCATCTTTTGAGCGTCCACAACGTCCGCAGAAAGCCTTTTTCCAGCATAAACTCCTTCAAATGATTCCCGTAAAAATGAACCCATCGAACGTCCCAAGGATCTTCTTTGGAGGAGTAATAGCGCTGCTCTTGGAACGGGAAGTACAGGAAAGCATCGCCTTTTTGAAGCACATGCTGCTCTCCTTCGATCTCCACATACCCTTTGCCTGAAAGGATAAAATGGATGCTGTACGTCTCATAATAGCCTTCTTGCCGGTAAATGGAATGGTCGGGATAATCTTGGTACCAGCCAACCGATTCCGGAAAAATAAAATACGAGGATTGCTGCAGCCTCGGCAGCATAACTTGCCGTCTCATCCCTCGCGCCCCTTCCCTTAATGACAATATTCCGATATCAGATGCAATATATTATCATATTCATTTTAAATAACTCGATTTATAATAACAATATACCGCTATCAAATATTTTACTAGAAGGAGATATGCTCTCATGACTAAGCTTCGTTGGGGAATTTTAGGATGTGCCGGGATTGCAATTCGGGCGTGTATTCCGGGAATTGTGCAGTCCAAAACAGGAATTGTAAGCGCTATAGCCAGCCGCAGTTTGCAGAAATCTCAGGAAGTTGCCGAAAAGCTGGGTATTCCAACCGCCTATGGCAGTTATGAGGAATTAATTGCGGATCCGGATATCGATGCCTTGTACATCCCTCTGCCGAATCATCTGCATAAAGAATGGACCATTCGCGCTGCCGCTGCCGGAAAGCATGTGCTTTGCGAAAAACCGGCTGCGCTGACAGCTGCCGAAGCGGAAGAAATGGTAGCAGCCTGCGAGCAAGCCGGCGTACAATTCGCGGAAGCGTTCATGTACAGACATCACCCACGCTACGAACGGATCAAAGAGATCATTGCATCCGGGGAAATCGGCGACCTTCGCGGTATCCATGGCGCCTTCACGTTCAGCAACCCGGACGACAGCAAAAATGTTCGCTACAAACGTGAGTGGGGCGGCGGTTCGCTCTATGACGTAGGCTGCTACCCGATCTCCGCTGCGAGAATGATTCTGGGCCGGGAGCCTGAGGCGGTTACGACCCATGCGTTCTTCTCCCCTGAACACGATGATGTCGATATGATGATGTCGGGCTTGGTCGAGTTCAGCGGCAGCGTTGCGCTAACGTTTGACTGCGGCATGTGGGCGGGATTCCGCAATACGCTTGAAATCGTAGGCGCCAAAGGGCGCATTGAGGTTCCTTCCGCCTACGTAACCCCGACCGAGGAATCCGGCCAGTTCATCGTCCATGTCGGCAATGAGCGCCGGGTAGAGAACGTCCCGTTCCTTAATCAATACGCGCTGGAGGTCGACGATCTCGCTTACGCCGCTTGGGGCGAGAAGCAGCCGAACTTTCCTGCGAGCGATGCCACTCTTAACATGAAAGTGCTGGATGCTTGTCTGGAATCAGCAAGAAAGCGCTCCCGAATTGTTCTGTAACGACCACTACGACCATGCGAAAGGCTGGGATGACCGCGATGAAACATATTCAAATTAAAGGCTTAGATAAACCGGTTTCCAAACTGATTATGGGCTCTGATTTTTTCCGTCTGAATAACGGTCAGGAAGTCAGCGACATTCTTGGACATTACTTGGCGATTGGCGGCAATACCATTGACTCCGCCTTCATTTACTGCGGCGGCGAAAGCGAGCAGGCGCTTGGTATCTGGATGGATGAGCTGGGCAACCGCGACGACATCAACATTTTCACCAAAGGCGCGCACCATGATCAGCACGGTCCCCGCGTGAATGCGGAAGCGATCCGCAGCGACCTGTTCACCTCGCTCGAGCGGCTGCGCACGGACTACATCGACCTCTATGCGCTGCATCGGGACGATCCGGCGATACCGGTCGGCGTGATCCTGGAAGCGCTGAACGAGCATGTAGAAGCCGGACGCATTCGTGCTTTCGGCGGCTCCAACTGGACGCATGCGCGTCTGCAGGAAGCGAACGATTATGCCGCGAAGAACGGCCTCATCGGCTTCAGCTTCAGCTCTCCGAACCTCAGCCTCGCGAAAGCCAAAGAGCCGTTCTGGAGCGGCTGCGTCTCCGTCGACGAGGAAGCTCTGCGCTGGCACGAAGCTGCGCAGCTGCCGCTGCTGTCCTGGTCTTCCCAGGCGCGCGGATTCTTCACAGGCCGGTACTCGCCGGACGTGCTCGACAACGCCGACCTCGTCCGCGTCTTCTACAGCGACGAGAACTGGACGCGGCTGCGCCGCGCGGAACAGCTGGCGCAGGAAAAAGGCGTAACCGCGATCCAGATCGCGCTCGCCTATGTGCTGAGCCAGCCGTTCCCGGCTTGCGCGCTCATTGGCCCGCGCAGCGAAGCCGAAATGCTTTCATGCCGCGACGGCGCGGAGCTTGTGCTCACTCCGCAGGAGTTGGCATGGCTTGATTTGACTGCTGCTACCGTGTAGCAAATTAAGTTTGGGATGCCCCGGCTGCTTGCGGCCGGGGCTTTTGACGTTTAGCTATGCCCCTCTCACCGCCTATTCCCCTTAAATAAAGGACTGTCATTCTCTTGCGACGAAAGAAATAGTCATTACAGTACGATTTTACTGTCTAAGGCTCACCGCATCAGGTTCATCGGCAAATCCATCATAATGACGGAGTTGATTCTATTGAAATATTTTATCATTACCGGGACATCCCGTGGTCTGGGCGAAGCCATGGCGCTTCAGCTCATTTCTCCGGAACACCGCCTGATCTGTATTTCCAGAGGAAAGAACGACGCGCTAATGGCGAAGAGCAGTCACCTCCATTACATCGAATATGATTTGAATAACATCGACGGCATTGACGCTTTAATGGAACAAATATGCCGCGAAATCGATGTGACAAATGCCGAAGGCATCTACTTGATCAATAATGCCGCCGTTCTGGCACCATTTTCACGCATCGAGGAGGCGGGCTCACAAGCATTGATAACTAATCTCCATGTTAATCTGCTGGCTCCCATGCTGCTTACCTCATGTTTTATTCGTTTTACCGACCATCTGCAGATCGAGAAGCGGATTTTGAACATTTCCTCCGCCTCTGCCAAGCATCTTCTTCCTGGTATGAGCGTGTATTGTGCCGCTAAGGCCGGGCTGGATATTTTCTCAAAAAGCGTGGGGTTGGAACAGGGCAATGAACCTAACTCCGTCAAAATCGTATCCGTTTGGCCCGGCATGATCGATACGGGCTTGCAAGAAGAAGCAAGAAATGCCAGCCAAGGCGCAGCTGGCTCAGCGGACATTTTCAGAACGGTAAAAGATCGGGGCATGCTCGCATCTCCTGCGGCAACAGCCGAACAATTGATCAAGCTGCTGCTTGGCCATTCCTTTCAGCAGGGGAGCGTTGTCGAAGAGCTTCGCGCAGAGCCTGACACCTAATGGACGGCTCATCCATCCACATGATAAGATAGACGTAAGAGTTACTTACATCGTTAGCTAGCTTTCCTGAGGGAAAGCTTTTTAGGAGGTTCCATGGGAAAGACAGATATTCGCCGAGATGCCATTATGCAAGCCATTAAAGATAAAGGCTCCATCGCCTTGACCGATATCGTACAGCAGTTTGCCGTATCCGAAGCAACGGCTAGACGGGACCTTGAAATTTTAGAACAAGAGAAACGCTGCATCCGCACCTTCGGTGGCGCCGTGCTGGAAAGCCTGAAGGTGGAAGTCCCCTTTTTCAACAAAATGGACCTCTGTACGGAAGAGAAGAAAGAAATCGCCGACAAAGCGCTAAACTATATTGAAGATGGCGATATCATCGGCTTAACAGGCGGGACGACAACGACGTTCATTGCCAAGAAGCTCAACCAATTCAAGAACCTCACCGTTATCACCAATGCAGTCAATATCGCCTATGAATTGATCGGCACACAAGGGCTGCAGCTCATTCTGACAGGCGGTGTGATTCGCACGCAAACGTTCGAGCTGTCAGGTCCACTCGCCAATGCGACACTCGATAACCTCAGCATCCGCAAAACGTTCATGGGCGTAGACGGCATTTCGCTAACGCGCGGCATGATGATCTATAATGAGCTGGAAGCCGAGACGAACCGCCGGATGATGAAGCGATCGATGGAAACTTTCCTCGTTGCCGACCATTCTAAGTTTAGCCGGAGCTCTTTATTTGTCATCGGCGAAGTGCAGGAAACGACCGGAATTATTAGCGATTCCAAAATAACCCCGGAAATGAAAGAAGCCTTCCAAGATGCCGGAGCCCGTTTCTTGTAAAATAAAAAAACTCGATCTCACGGTTCATTTGCCGCGGGGATCGAGTTTTTTCAATTAGCAGCACCTGTTGATTTTACCGCTCTCATAACGCTCATGCAGGGAATGCAGGTAGAACTCTTTCTCCGTCAAAAGGACGGCGTCCGGATGGCACTCCTGCTGGTGCTTCACATATTTGGCATAGTCCGGAATATTGAAAATAACTTTGATCGTCGAATTTACCTTGCCCGTAAAGCTGGCGATCGCTCTCAAGACATATCACGCTCCGAATGTGGATTGGACGAACGGCGATTCTTGTAGTTGAGGCTTTTGCTTCTGAATCAAAATGTTGAACCATAGGCGCAGCGAAATGATGATCATCAGAATAACAACGATGCCGAAGAAAATCGTTAGCCCCGCATCGATATAGTTGTTCGTTACGATTTGGTGCATGACGTCCATATTTTTGGCCGGCGCAATGACTTGTCCTTTATCGATGCCCTCTTGATACTTTTTCGCTGCCGCTAAAAATCCGATGCTGGCGTTTGCGGAAAATGCTTTTTGGTAGCCCGCAGTCAGCGTAGTCACGGCCAGGAACACGAAGGGGATCATGCCAACCCAGGCATAGCGGGCTTTGCCCATTTTGATCATAATCGTAACCGCTACGGCTAGCGCAATGGCCGCCAGCATTTGATTGGCAATGCCAAAAAGCGCCCATAAAGAGTTGATACCGCCGAACGGATCGACAGCCCCCTGATACAGAAAGTACCCCCAAGCCAAGCAAACGATGAGCGAAGCAATGAAATTGTATCTCAAATCTTTGGTTTGCCCAAAAGGCTTATAGAAATTGCCGACTAAATCCTGCAGCATAAATCGGCCGACGCGCGTCCCCGCATCCACGGCAGTCAAGATAAAGACAGCTTCGAACAAAATCGCGAAATGATACCAGAACGCTTTGGCGCCGCTTAAAAAAGTAGAGAAAATTTCAGCCATCCCCACCGCCAGCGTTGGCGCTCCGCCCGTGCGGGAGAGAATGGTCTTTTCGCCGATTTCTTTGGCCGTGCTTGTAATCAGATCCGGGGTTAAGGTGAAGCCCCAGGATGAAATTTTGGCCGCGGCTGCTGCAGGATCGGTTCCAATAACCGCTGGTGAAGAATTCATCGCGAAGTACAGGCCGGGCTCCAGGGAGCAAGCGGCAATCAAAGCCATAACCGCGACGAAGGATTCCGCGGCCATACCGGCAAAGCCGATAAACGGCGCATGGCTTTCTCTATCGATCATTTTGGGCGTCGTCCCGGATGAAATCAACGAATGGAACCCGGAAACCGCGCCGCACGCAATCGTGATGAACAAGAACGGGAACAAGTTGCCCGAAAATACAGGCCCGGTTCCATCAATAAACTTCGTTACGGCAGGCATTTTTAGCTCTGGTAAAATAACCATAATGCCGCCAGCGAGTAGGAGGATAACGCCGATTTTCAAAAATGAGCTTAAATAATCCCGCGGAGCAAGCAGTACCCAGACGGGCAAAATGGAAGCGATAAGGCCGTAAACCACCATTAAAACCGCAATTTGCGGAGCGGTGAACGTAAACATTTCTGCCAGCGCCGGACTTGCCGCAATATACTGGCCTGACCACAAAACGATCATCAACAAAACGAAGCCGATGATAGAGCCCTCGATCACTTTGCCCGGACGGATGTAGCGCATGTAAAAGCCCATGAATATGGCGATCGGCATCGTCATGGCGATGGTGAACATGCCCCACGGAGATTCGGCCAACGCTTTCACAACAACGAGCCCGAGAACGGCCACGATGATGATCAAGATCGCTAGCGTTGCAATGGAGGCTAACGTTCCGCTGAACCGGCCCACTTCATCCTTGGCCATTTGTCCAAGCGACTTGCCGTCACGGCGCATGGAGCCGACAAGGGTCACAAAGTCCTGCACGCAGCCCGCTAGAACGGCCCCGATAATAATCCAGAGAATGCTTGGCAAGTACCCCATCTGCGCGGCCAGAATCGGACCCACAAGCGGTCCTGCGCCTGCGATTGCAGCAAAATGATGACCGAACAAAACATATTTATTCGTCGGCACGAAGTCCTTGGAATCGTTATGAACGTGGGCAGGGGTTGCCCGGTTGTCATTCAGCTCATAGATCTTTTTGGCGATAAAACGGCTGTAGAAACGGTACCCGAACGAATACGTACAAATGGCAGCAACGATCAGCCATATCGCCGAAATGCTCTCGCCTCTCGAAAGCGCAAGCATGGCGAAGCCTGACGCGCCGAGCAGGGCGATGACCGCCCAAATTACGTAGGAAGCGAATTTGTTTTTTAAAAGAAACATGTGTGTGAACACCCTCCAAAATGAACATGAATGTTAGCGCTTACAATGAGTATAGCTTGTCTGAGAAACAAGCGGAATACTTGGAACGCAACATGCCATTTTCGTGCCTCATGATGTTAAATTTCGAGTTTCAAACGCAGCATCTTCACATAATTTCGGCTTACAGGTATCGTGCATCGTCCGGCATCTTCCATGAGCAGATTGTACGCTCCGTTCACCCAAGTCTTCATTTCGGAAATGGACGCGAGGTTGACCAGATAGCTTTTGTGGCAGCGGAAAAAACCGTACGGCTCCAGCTTCTGCTCCAGTTCCGATAAGGTGTAAGAGACGATATAGGCCTTATCATAGAGGTGAACCTGTACATGCTTGACCTCCTTACTGATATATATGATATCTTTCGGCGATACATAAATAATTCCCTCATCCAATTCCAGCGCAAGCTTTACGCTTGTCTTAACGGATGGCAGAGGGCTCCCGCTTGCGGGCGCTGCGCCGCTGTGAGACTGTATTTTGCGGAGCTCGCGGAAAACCATGGCGATATCCTCTTCATCGTACGGCTTCAGCATATAGTGAAACGCGCGAAGCTTAAACGCATGAACGGCATATTGATCATAGGCTGTGGAAAATACGATTTTCACCTGCGGATTGATTTCGCCTACGATTTCGGCAACCTGCAGCCCGTTTAGATCCGGCATGTCCATATCCAGAAACAAGACATCCGGCGCTAATTCTTTGACCTTCTTGATTGCATCCATCCCGCCGGATGCCGCAGTAACCTTATCCACCTCCGCATGGTTTTCCAACAAATAAATCAGTTCTTCTCTAGCCGGCTCTTCATCGTCCGCAATGACAATATTCCAACCCACCCGCGATTCACCTCACCCAAAATGTAATCATCGTACCTTCCCCCGGCTTGCTCACGATTTCCAGCGGATGCTCTTTACCGTAATGATAATTCAACCGCTGCTCGATATTCCGCATAGCCATGCCGGCGTGCTCTCCTTGACTGCCCAGTTCGGCGGCTTCCAGTCCGATTCCGTTGTCCTCTACAGTAATACGTGTTCGAGACATGCCATTGTTGCGCTCCTCTTGCACGGTAAGCCTGATGATTCCGATGCCCGGCTTGTTTTTAATACCGTGAACAATGGCATTCTCAATCAGAGGTTGGATCGTAAACGGAGGAATCGAATGATCCAGCAGCCTTTCATCGATCTCCGCGTAAAATTCCATCTGATCCCCCAAGCGGGATTTGATCAAGCTGAGGTAAGACATCACCAATTCGTATTCATCACGTATGGTGATGAGGCTCTGATTCCCATGGCTCATATTTTTGCGCAAAAATCTGGATAAGTGCATGACCATCTGACGCGCCTCTTCCGGCTTCGTGCGGATAAAGGATTTGACCGTGTTCAGGACATTAAACAGGAAGTGAGGATTCATTTGCGCCTGCAGCGAGCGAATCTCGGCATCCGCCAACAGCTGCGTCTGACGCTCGGATTCGACGAACGCATACTGCTGAGAGAGCAGTTCCGCCAGGGACGATAGCATTCGTCTGCGTGACGGATTGTCATCCTGTTCCCGCTCGAAATACAAGCGAAACTGCCCGACCAGCGGGCGATTCGGAACACGGATGAGCAGATCGGTCCAATACTGCGTTTTTCTGCCTTCTACTACCCACGCTTTCCCATCCTTACTGAAAAATGCGCCGGCAGCCCTCATCTCCTCATTCAACACTTTTCCAATTTCCGCTACGGCCTTATCGAACTCCAGACGCCATAGCGGCATTGTCATATCCGCAATCTGCAGCGCTTTACGGGCATGCTCATCACCGATTCGCGCCTCTTCCCGCTCCATCGTATTGTACAGCACAAAATACAAGGCAACGCCGACACTGTTTGCGAGTGTTTGCGGCAAGCCAATAAGCGAAACCAGCTGAACCGCATCATCCCACGGCTTGGCTAAAGCAAGAATAAGCAGCATCTGCACGGATTCGGCCATGAAGCCAACCAAGAAAGCGAGCTGCACCGACGATACTTGACGGAAGCGCTTCTTGAATGCATTGCGGCACAGCCCTGCCAAAATTCCTTGCAGAATGGGCGCGATCATACAAGCAACGGCAACGAATCCCCCTAAGCTGTAGCGATGAACTCCTGCCAAGACGCCGACGATGAACCCGCTCTTGACGCCGCCGAGCAGTCCGGCAATGACAACGCCAACGGTTCGCGCGTTCGCGATCGCCGCCGTCGGCGCAACTTCGCCGATCCAAGGCGCCGGCCTGTACGTATAGTCGGAAACGGTCACACCCGAATACGTCGCAAGAATCGCATAAGCGGAAAAAAAGATCAGGAAACGCCATTGATACGTCCTGTCGCCTTGATAGCTCATGTAACTGCGCATCCAGCGGCTGCGGGAGAAAGCAAACGCAAGCGCTATTAAGAAACCCACCCGTTCCATCATATCCACGAACAACTGAAGCAACTGAAGCATGAATCACTCACCTTTTATATGCTCATACCGTAATCCTATCAGAAATCGCGCGTGCTTGCAGTAGGATGAGCCCGGTACCTCCCCCAAAACAAATAGGGACCGCCCGTGAAGGTCAGATTAGACCCTCCGAGACAGTCCCATTTGTAAATAATCCACTACACCCTAGCTTGCATTCGCTTCCTCGGCCTTCGGCTGAGCCGCTGCACTTGCTTTGTACTTCAACGTAGGCAGCATAATGAATACGCCAATCAGGAAGAGAACGGCCGAAGTGACATAAATGGACTCCAGCGAGAATGAAGCCTTAATTCTTCCCGCCAAACTCATCGTAAGCACCATCGCTCCCATGAACAGCGGGTTCAAAATCCCATTCACTCGACCGACGAACGCTTCCTCCGTGTTGCCGAGAATCATCGTGGAGATCCCGATTTGAATAGCCGGCATGACAAACCCGGAGAAAAATTGCATCAACAGCGCCACCCATACCAAATGGGTTAACCCCATGACCGCAAAAGCTACAACACTGACAGACATCCCGACAATCAGCAGCGCTTGCGGCGACACTTTCTTGGAAAAGCCCATCGTCATACCGCCGCCGAGAATCATCGCAATGCCGTTAGCCGCCATAAACCATTGCAAATGATCTTTCGGCAAACCCAGATTTTCCGTCACAAGGAAGATTCCCAGCGGGGAGATTAAACCGATCGCCAAACCTGCTACGGCAAAGCAGCTGCCGAGGGTGACGAGCATTTTATTTTTCAGAACATATTCAAATCCTTGACCCATTTCAGCAAAAATGTGCGTGGATGGCTTCTCGGCGTCTCCTTCATTTCTGCGATCCGCAGGAAGAAACGTCAGCGCAAGTGCGGAAAGCAGGAAGCACACGCCCATGATGGCCACAGCGACTTCGATCCCGAAGCGATAGTAGACGAAAGTGCCCATGATAGGCCCCAAGATCATGAAGATCGCCATCATGGATTGAAACAATGACATCCCCATCTGCATTTGGGATTCATGCACATGTACCTTGAACAGCTTCATCCCGGACGGTTGGGAGAACTGGGACAAGATGGAGGAGACCAGCGTAGCGAAGAAGATCGCCTTCCATGAGCCGTAGTACAGGGTAATCATAATGACAAACACGGAAACGGCACTGAGGATATCGCACCAAACCATCGTTAATTTGGGCCTCCACCGGTCCGCAAAAGCACCGCCAATAAAGGAAAAAATGAAGATTGGCGCAAACTCGGCCACCGAAATTAAAGAAACCGAGTAAGGATCGTTATTGGTCATATCCGTGACATAAAGAAGAATCGCAAAGTTACGAATCCAGATTCCGATTTGCAACAAAAGACCGGACAGCATAATGGATTGCACGAAACGATTGGCAAAAAACGAGCGCATCGTCGGCGCATCCGAGGCTATAACTCTAGACAAAACAAACACCCCTTCGCAAAATAAAATAGATCCATAAAATGTAACTATTTCCTGACGTAACAAGAAGAAAAAAGTTGCACTAACCTCATCTAATTTAACGAAAAAGGGGGTTTAGCGTCTAGTGAAATAGGTCATATGACCAGTCATAATATCCTTGCCTTATACCTCCTGTCTCCATCCGACCGGATACTGCTCCGACAAAGTGACAGGCAGCCGCCCAACCGGTTTCTCAATCCCGAGCAGCACATTCGCCAGGGACACCATCGCGAGCGGACGATTTTCGTAACAGGCTAAATACGTCTTAACCTCAGGAAATTCAAGCAAATCATAGGGGTTGCGGCCGGCGGCTACGATAAGATGCAAATCTTCTTTCCCGGCCAACGCTTTGACCAATGCCGTCTGTCCTGGCGAGAACGCCGCATTGTACGTTACCACGACCACCTGCTTCGCACTCCCGGCTGCTTGAAGAGCCGCGGCAACCTCCGACTCCGAAGGGTACAGTCCCAGGTACAATTCTTGAACAGGCTTCCCCGAGAGTGCAGACAGCGTGCTGCCCAGCGTCCCCTGCCGGTCCACAACCTCATCGATTTCCGTGCCCGTCTGCACTTCCGTCCAAATCACGAGCGTCGGCTCGTTCCTATCCAGAAACTTGCCAGCTTCATGCTTCACCAGCGTAATGCTTTTACGACTGAGCTCCTTCGCCAAAAACTGATGCTCCGGCGTTGAAATAGCGCCTTCCGGGATCGGTTCAAGCTTATCGTACTGAATGTCCCTTTTGCATTTATAGGTCATTACCCGCAGAACCGACTCATCAATACGTGACTCCGGAATTCGTCCGCTTTCAACGGCTGCAATCACCGCTTCTATGGCCGACACTTGGCGATCCAGCCTGTGACTAACCAGAATAAGATCCGATCCGGCCTCAATGGCGCGCACGGCGCCTTCTGCGACTCCGATGCCTTCGGATATCGCCTTCATCTCCAGACAGTCCGTGACGACGAGGCCTTTGAACCCCAGTTCCTCCCGCAGCAGCTCCGTTAAAATGCGATACGATAACGTGGACGGGACACCGTTTTGTTCTAGGGCCGCGAACACGACATGCGCGGTCATAATCGCGTCCACGCCTCCTTCAATCGCTTTGATGAAAGGGGCCAGCTCAAGCTCCATGAGCCGTTCCATGCTGTGCGGAACAACCGGGAGATCATGATGCGAGTCCTCAGATGTATCCCCGTGCCCCGGAAAATGCTTAACCGTCGCAATCACGCCCATGTCCTGCAAGCCTTTCACGGCATGCGTCCCCATATCGCCTACGATCGCAGCCGTCTCCCCATAAGAACGTACGCCGATGACCGGATTCAAGCGGTTATTGTTAATATCGAGGCATGGCGCAAAGTTCATATTCACGCCCATCTGGCGCAATTCCTTGCCCATGATTTTGGAGCTTGCATAGACGCCCGCCGGTGCAAAAGCAGCCCCAAGCGCCATATTTCCCGGCAGCAGCGTGGCTCCCTTTTCAATCCGTGACACCATACCGCCTTCTTGATCCACAGCAATAAATAACGGCTGTCCGCCGCTGCGATGACTGATCTCTTGCAGTTCTGCCGACAAACGGGCCAATTGGTGCGCATCTTTCACATTACGTCGGAAATAGATGACGCCGCCAAGCCCATAATCCTCAATTAATTGCGTAATCGCAGCATTAGGCTCCGGTGATTCAAAGCCGCAAACGAACAATTGGCCGACCTTTTGACGCAGCGTTAACGGTTGATGCAGGCTGCCGGATGACGATAACATAACGGACACACTCCTTTGTTTAAATGGCTTATCTTTCAGGCATGCGGTTCATCCTGCTAATTCGTATGCGTTTCTTCCTTATTCGAAGCATCCTGCTGCTTCTGTATTTCCGTCATCAGCGTAACAGGATCGGTTCTTCCGCCGACTAATTCCTGCATGCCGCGCTCCAGCTTCTCGCGGACCTTCGTTTGAATGCGCGAGTCGAAGGCGGGGAAAGCCCCTTTACTGCTTGCAAACACATCCAAAATTTGCATAATCAGCGGATTCACATTGCTCGTATCCTGCAGCTTCATGGCCGGCGGCATGCCTTCTTCGACCAGCTGTCTTTTTTGCATCTCTTCCGTGTACATCTGCCTGATGAATTCCTTGATCGCAACAAGCTGCGCCGGGGTTGCTTTCTTCGAGAAGCCGTAAGCGTTAGACCAACCGCCATTGATATAGCCGTCGCCTGGACCGCCCATATCCGGGAAACTCATGAAACCTATGTCCTTCACAATGGCCGACTTTTCCGGATCAAGCAGCGGCGTATTGGCCCAGCTTCCGTCAAACATGAAAGCTGTCTCGCCGCTGCTGAATTTGTTTTGCTGCTCGGCATAGGACAGGGCTAAGCTGCCCTCTTGGAAGTACCCTTTTTTCACCAGCATATTGTATTTCTCAAAAGCATCCACAACATCAGGGTCCGTCCAATGCTTGCTTCCGTCCAGAAAGCCTTCGACTGACTTCGGCCCTGCCGTGCGCACCCACATCGTATTGCTCATCATGTTAATGACCCATGAATCTTTGGCCGCCAGCGCGAATGGCGTTATTTTCTGAGCTTTCAGCTTGGCTGCAGCAGCAAGCAGCTCCTCCCACGTTTGAGGCGGTTTGATTTGGTGATCGGCCAAAATCTTTTTGTTATAATACAAGCCCTCGACATATCCGGCCATCGGGATTCCATATATTTTGCCGTCGACTGTAAATTCCTCAAAGCTGTAGAACTTATTCATTAACCCCAGTTCGTTCAATATGGGCGTCAGATCAAGCAGCCTGTTCGCTTTGACATAATCCTTCGTATCCGTTCCGCCGAACAAGTCGAAAATCTCCGGCGGATTGCCGGTGGCCATCTCAGCCCGCAGCTTTTCAAACCGATTCACCTTGTCCTCTACACCATCCAGTGTAATCGACAGCCCCGGCACCTTCGCCTCCGTATTTTTCACGACCTCCTGCAGCATCGCCAAACGCTTTTTCTGCGTATCTTTGACCTGCGTGTGACGAATGGTCAGCATGACCGGTTCTGCTTTAGCCCCGGGACCGGGCGCTTCGCCGCTCGGATTGGTTAGGTTTATACGGCTGCAAGCGGACAGGACGAACGATGCGGTCACGACCCCCGCTACCTGGATCAACGTTCTTATTCTCATCTTCCTAGATCTCCCTTAGGCTTCTCTACTTTGCCTTCATGCGCTTCTCCCGGTATTCCGACGGAATTTCGCCCGTAAACTTCTGGAATACTTTTGTAAAATAGCGCCTTTCGATATAACCAACCGACTTTCCGATGTCGGTAATGCTCTTATCGCTGTGCAGCAGCATCGACTTGGCCAGCTCCATCCGGTGCTTGGTGACGTATTCGACAAAGGTTTCCCCGAACTGCTGCTTAAACAATAAGCTGAAATAGCTCGAAGAGATGCCGAGGAAGCTCGCAATATCATCAACCCCGAAATCGTTGGCATAGTGCGTTCGAATATACTCCTTCGCTGCTGTCATCAGCAGCTCGCTGTTCTTCTTCTTGTTGGTGCCTTGCAGTCCGATGGCTGCGAGCTGCACCATGACCTGATGCAGGTGCGGGATGCTCTCGCTCTTGTCGAGGAGGCTCCAAACTTGTTCCTCCTCCTGCACATTGAGCGAATTCATCTCGCGCAATTCACGAAGCACATGGAGGATCAGAAAATGCAGCATTTGATAGGCTCTGGCAAAAGAGCTGCTTGGCAAGCCCTCCAGCAGCAGCTTTAGCCGGTTTAAGGCATCCTCCGTTTTGCTGCGATTCAACTGCTTGAGACCGGTCACAATCTCCTCGACCAAATACCATAAAGAACTGTTCGGATCCGACGGCTCTTTGGACTCCTTATAAGGCAGCACGGATTCTTGCTTATCGAGATGCAGCTGCATGAACCGCTGCAGCTTCCGGTACGTTTCGGAGAGTGTGCGCAGTCCGACGGCATCCGGAAAGAAACCGACGCTAATGCTCAACTTCACGGATTCCCGGACATCTTTTTGCAATTTAAGAGCTGTTTCGTAGAATCGGGACTGCCCCCCGGCATCACCGGTCCTGCAGGCCTGTTCCATGTCGCCGGCATCGTCCCATTGAATCAGCAAACACCATTCGCCTTCACGCATCTGCAATACGGAAAATTCAGCCTGGTAATCCCCTAATGAATCTTGCAAAACATTACGGACCGCGAAATTCCACAGTTTGCGTTCTTGCTCCGACCAAGGAAGCGATTTCTGCGAGTAATCGTCCACATCGATCATGATGAAACCATACTTCAACGTTTCCAGGTCCCTGTTATCGATCGGAAGCAGCGAATAAGCGGAAATTTCGGAGTAATTCATAAGAATATCCTGCAGGATTTTCTCGTAGGCCAAATTTTTCATTTTGCCCCACTTGTGCTGCTCTTCCTGCTTCATAACCTTGGAGTCCCTGATTTCGCCTGCCAGCGTACGAATACAATTGCCTAGCTCCTCATAGTTAATCGGCTTTAATATATAATCACTTACCCCCACCCGCATGAGCGAACGCGCATACTCGAAATCTTGATAGCCTGTCACCATCAACACTTTGCATGCCTCATTGATTTCACGGAGCTTTTGAACAAACGTAATCCCGTCCATCAAGGGCATCCGAATATCGCTCATCACCAAATCCGGCACATGCAGGCTGCACAACTCCAGCGCTTCGACCCCATTTTTTGCTGTGCCTGCGATATCGATCTCCAGCTCTTCCCACGGGATAACCGCTTGCAGATTTCGTAAAATGTTAGGCTCATCATCGGCCAATATCGCCTTTAGTCTCATAAGCCTGCCCCCTTTATTTTGGGAATCACGATCTTTATCGTCGTTCCGTGTCCTTCCATACTGCATATAAACATGCCGTAATGCGGACCGTACTGAATGCGTATGCGGTCAGCTACATTGCTGACGCCAAGTCCTCTTCGCTCTTCATTGACGTTGGCGCCCAATATCTCGTGAAAAGGCGTTTCCAGCTCTGTTTTATAATGAAACTTAGCTAATTTCTCGGTGGAGATGCCTACCCCGTTATCCGAAACGTACAATCCGATCCGTTCGCCTTCATCGGCCACTTTAATCGAAATAACGCCCATATAGTCGATAGGCTCAAAGCCGTGCTGCAAAGCGTTTTCTACCAGCGGTTGAAGGGTGAGCTTTAACATGCTGAAATCCAAAATCTCTGCATCCGCCTCAATGTCATAGCGGAATTTATCTTCAAAGCGGAATTCTTGAATTTCCAGATAGCTTTTGAGATGCTCCAGCTCCTGCTTCAGCGAAATCTCTTCCCTGCTCTCCATCCCGATCCGCAGCAAATTGCCCAGCCGGTATACCATTTGACTGACTTTCTTGCCTTGGTTTTGGATCGCGAGCACATTGATGGACTCCAGCGTATTAAACAGGAAATGGGGCTTGATCTGCGCCTGCAGCAGCATAAGCTCAGCCTTATTTTTGCGGTCCTGCTGGCGTTTGACCTCTTCCAGAAGATCCTCGACCCGCACGACAAGACTGTTAAAACCTCTGGCTAGCGCCGTTGTTTCATCCTTGCCGCTTTCCTCCATGCGCGTCGTTAAGTCTCCGCGTTCTACTTTTTTCATCGCATTGAGCATGCGCAAAATTAATTGCACAATGCGGCGGACGAACACTAAATTATAGACCAGCGCAAAAAACAAACAGACGAACGTAATCCCGGCGACCAGCTTCATAATCGTCTCAATTTCACCGGCCACGTATTTCCATGAGGTGATCGACACGACACTCCAATCCTGTACGCCCATCTGATTAATATTTAGATGATAGAGCGAAACTAAACTTTTTTCATTTTGAAAATTGGCTTGAAAGCTTTGATTGCCTTGCCGCAAATCCAGCTTGCCCTGCAGCAATTGAAGCACGTTGGCGCCTTCCAAATGCTGCTTATTGTCATAGAAAATAAGTCCGCTCTTATTTACGAGCAAGTAACGCTTCGAGCTTTCTTCATTCGTGTTAAAGGATTTAAAAATTTGGTCCAGCTCATTAAATCTGAATTTGAGCAGCATGTAGCCGAGATTGTCCATCGTCCAGAAATCTTTGACCATTCTCGCTTGATAAAACTCCCCGCGCCCAGCGCCCAGCTCCTTATATTCAGAAGGTCCGATCCACATCGGGCTCCCGTTCAGTTCTTTTATATGCTCAAAAGCGGTGCTGCTCGACAGCGTTTTCCAGGGCAGCACATTTCCGCTCGTTCTTCCCGCGCTGAAGGATTTGCCTGCATTGTTATAGATCATGACCGATTGGATCGGCGAATAAGTCAAAATGGAGCCGCGCAGCAGCGTATCAAACGTATTCAAATCATACGAAGAGGGCGCTTCTTCATTCGGCCTGACCTCGTCGATCGTTCGATAAATGCCTTGAATGCTGTCCTTGACCATCCAGAAGTCAGAGAAATAATTCGCTTCCTTGAACATGTAATAAATGTTGCGGGAAATCGCCTGCAGCGTAACTTCCGTCAAATCGCCGTACTTCTTCTCAATCAGCTGTTGCGATACCGTATACACAGCAGTGCCGAGCACGAACAAAGGGATAATAATAAAAAATAAAAACCCGATAAACACCTTTTTGTTCAAATTCATCGACGTATGGCAAACCCCTTCTAAACCGAATCAGGCACCATCCTCGTGCTGGCGCCTTTTCACCGCTTCTATTTCATTATAAATGACGTGTCTTGGGGTCACCTAGGGATAGGTTTGGATGCAGCGGGGATAAGATCCTCTAGTCAGTTATGGAAGTGAATGACGGGTTCCACCGTAACTTCCACGTTGCCTTTGAGAGCTTTGCTGATCATGCATGTCTGTTCTGCGCGATGGGCGGCTTTGTTTATTTTATCCAACTGCTCCGAAGGCGTATGAGCTGCTACTGAAATTTGCGGCCGGTGGATGATGCGGTTCACCTTCATCGCCGGGGAGTTTTCTACGAATATCTCCGATTTCAGCTCCAGAGATAGAATCCCTTGACGCTTCAGCAGCATGCCGAGCGTGATGAGATAGCAAGTTGCCGCCGCGCCCAGCAGCAGCTCCTCCGGGTTCGTGCCGATACCGGGACCGTCCAACTGGCTTGGCACCGAAATCGCCGCAGCCAGGTTGCCGGCCCGAATGCGGCCAGTGCCGTCCAAACCGCCGGTCCACTCTGCTACTAGATCAAATCGATGCTCGCTCATCGGTTTCACTCCTTTTTGAATGCAGCTTGGGATTGCAGATCTTGCTTCGGTGCAGGGTTAGACTGCTTTTCATCTCCGCTGCTGCTGCTGATGTGCAGGCCGATTACGCCTAAAATGATCAGGACAATGGAAATTACCTTCAACGTAGATACTGACTCATTGAACCACCAAATGCCGATGATTGTGATCAGCGCTGTCCCAACTCCCGACCAAATGGCATAGGCCAAGGAAACATCAAGCTGCTTCAAAGCCAGCGTCAACAGCGTGAAGCAAAGAATATAGCAAATGCCCATCACCACCGCGGGACCGATCTTCGTAAATCCGGCTGACATCTTCATTGCCGTCGTACCTACCGTTTCGAACAATATCGCCAGCAGCAGGAACGTCCAATTCATATTCCAAACCATTTCATCCATCCTTTGCACCTAATCTTGTTGCTCTCATTGTAAAGGAATATTATGGGTTTCACCAGTTTATCAGGCGGGAAATCGTCCAGAAATAACCGTACGGGAAGCAAAAAGGCTGCACGCGGCAGCCTAGGTTTTGGGTATGTGACAATCCGTATTTACATTCAAGCAAACTTGTTACGAAGCCTGCCGGCCATGCTTAGGCATACTTCCCACAGATCGGACACAGGCTCATTCGAAAATGGGATCGTAGGCATATAACCTGGAGGTCCGAATTCCGGCGTTATCGTTGTAAAGGCGAACCCTCTGTTCATTCGGGCTTTCCAAATATGTTCCCACCACATCTCATGCGTCTCCAGCTCCCGCCTATACTCAGGAGCGTCCGGATGAGGAACTTGCGGCCCTTGTGCATAGCCTACCCGCGCATGGATATGAATCGTCCGCTCGAAGGCGAGCTGCAAATTCTCCTGTTGATCCTCAAGGAGCGATTCACAGACACAGCACCAGTGGCTGAAATCAGCCGTTATTTTCAAATCAGGAATAGCTTGAAGCAGTCTGGCCGTTGTCCATGGGGTAAACATGGCCCGGTGCCGGTGAGTTTCATGGCCTACAGGGATGCCATATTGCTTCTCTGCGTCGATCGCATGTTCGAAAAATTGCAGCTGACGCTCCTCGCTCATACAATCCCGGGCACTGTGGGAAACAACCAATATCGGGTCCAGCAAGGCCGCCGTATGGAGATTAGCCGTGAAAGAGTCCTCATGATTTTCGGAGGTTGAAATAAGCGCGATATACGCCAGATTGTACTCTTTCAGCAGCTGTGCAAACTCCTTCCGATGCTCCTCCCGTGGAACAGACGCTTCTACACCTGAAAATCCGGCATCCGCTATTTTGGCGATTGCTTCTCGGTAGGAGTACGCTTCCATCCCCCACAATGACTTAAACAATTTCATCTGCATGACCATTTCTCCTTCTCTCATTCCATAGGACTTGCATACAAAGTTTATCGAAAATACATCGATGGAACCATGGATGCCCGTATTTATTCATGTATGATCGTACGGAAAATTAAAAATCGCCCCCGCCCTGTAATCAGGACGAGAACGATTTATTTTCCAGCAATAGATAAAGGCCAACTGTACGCACTTTAAAAGATGAGCGGCACTTCTCTTGCTATATATTGATCTCTATGAAAAAGCATATTTCATGTGTTGGAATCAAAACAATGAAAGCCCTACCTCTCTTCCATCCTTGCGGCTCCAATGACCGCGCCAGTACGAATTGCTTAACAAACACCTGCTGCCGAAACACGATGACACTGCCTCGGGTTTACCATAAAATGAGCTGAATTTACTGCGTCATTGGGAGAAATAACAAACAAGGAGAGGGGGTTACTTTCTACTCGCTAATCGTCCGTATGGGGGTAAATGAGGTTTGGTCTAAAGTGTTTATATGGTTCATTTCAATCAATTTATCTAATATACATGAAGATTGTGAAGTTGTCAAGAGTTCGGACCTATAGCATGCCCCTGGACACTATAACAACAAAAAACCGCGAGCCTAAGCCCGCGGTCCACTCTACACAGTAAATTTCTGCAGCGAAATTTGCAGCTCCTCCGCAAGTCCTGCCAATGACTTGGCAGAGTTCTCGATTTCCTCGGTCGTTGACATTTGCTGCTGGCTTGCAGCGGATGTCTCCTGACTAACGGAAATGCCTGTTTCCGAAACAGAGCTGACGATGCTCATCACTTGTTCGATGCGTACATTGGCATCCACAAGTTGATGAATGTTCTTGTTCACACTCTCTACCTTCACGTTGACTTTGTCAACGGAGGTTTCGATGTGGATGAACGATTCTTGCGCTTCGCCGGATATGGTTAGTCCGGCTTGCACTTTGCCCGCTCCATCTTGCATGGAGCTTACAGCGTGGTTGATCTGTCTCTGAATCGTGGAGACCAGATTCGTTATATTGCGCGCTGACGAAGCGGACTGCTCCGCAAGCTTGCGCACCTCTCCGGCGACGACCGCGAATCCGCGGCCCGCTTCTCCGGCGCGTGCAGCTTCAATTGCTGCATTCAAGGACAGCAGATTGGTTTGCGTAGAAATCGCATTGATAACATTGACAATCTCGCCAATTTTATGAGCATTTTTCCCTAACGCTTCAATGACACTATGTACTTCCTGCACCGCATCGGAAATCTCGTTCATCTGACCTGCGATCGATACGATGGATCGTTTGCCGTTCTGCGCAGCAGCCGTGGCTTGTCCGACGAGATGAGCCACTTCATGGGCAGATTCATCAATCAGCTTCGTGCTTGTCAGCATTTGCTGCACAGCCTCGTTGGCTTGATTCACGCCGGCAAACTGCTTCTCAAAATCCTCGGAAAGCTGCTGACTGGATGTCGCAACCTGCTTGGCCGCAAGGGAGCTTTGCTCCGAGCTGGCCAAAAGCTCTTCGGAGCTTGCCGAAAGTGTCAGCGCATTATCAGCGATTTGAGCCACCAAGCTGCGCAAGCTTTCAGTCATGCTGTTGAAGGATCCGGTTAATTTGCCGACCTCATCACGATAAGGATAATCCCCTTTCACGGAAAGATCACCGTTAGCCGCCTTCTCCATATGCTCCTGTAATTTCCGAATCGGAGTCGTAATAATCATATTCAATGCCAGCGCATTGGCCGTCATGATGATTATGGCAACGGCTATCGTCATGACGATAACCCAGTGCGAGGTCGCAGAGTCTCTGCTGCTTGTAAGCTGAAAACTCTCTGCCGCGGACTCTTTCAATTGCACCAATTTATTGAGTGCTTCTATGGTTTTGGCACTATGCGGCGATACCTCATTGTTGTACACTTGATAGGCAACTTGATTATTTTTCGTAGCGTGGTCTATCGTCGTTGTGACGATCTCGCGGTACTTCTTATTCAACTCTTCATAGCTTTGAAAGGCAGCCTTTTCCTCATCCGTTAACCGGATGCTTCCCAGCTTCGCGACAAGTTCCTGATTGGTGGCGCTATTCTCATCCAGCTTAGCCTTCAGCTTGCCCTTGTACTTCACATCAACGGAAAGCATCATCTCCAGCAAATTAGATTGGGTCTCATTAAGATTCGATTTAAGCTGATTAATCCATTTGACAGATAACAGACTTTCCTCGTACATTCTAGTAGTATTGCCAGACATCTTATCCATGTAGTAGTAACCCGTAATACCTACAATCAGAAGAAATAAAATGGCAATTGAGTTCATAAAGAGTAGTTTGTAGCGAAGTTTAAGGTTTCGAAGGACGGACAGATTAGCTTTCAAATTTCTAGTGTTCTTTAAAATGTTGCTATTCAAAATCGTGTTGAATTTCAATGTCCCGTGCTCCTCCCGAATGGAGATCCTCTAATCAAACGTTAGATTACCTCACATGGAAATAATTAATTTACCTATGGTTTATTTTACAAACAAGTGAACGTTATGTAAAGACATAATTCGCCAAAAACCGCATGTATATCGAACTTTTTTCCTAGTAAACAACTGCCGTTTTAGGTCTGGATCGGGGATATTTTACTATGCAATCGATAGGTTTTATTGTCAATCCACTTTCTGGTGATGGAAGAGGAGCTAACATCTGGAAGGAAATCGAGGCGTATCTACAGCTGAATCAGATCCCCCATGTGTTCAAAGCAACGACAAAAGCCGGCGAAGCCGCAGAGCTCGCCAGCGCAATCATACAAGAACATCGGGTTGACATACTGATCGTCGTCGGCGGGGATGGGACAATACATGAAGCGGCTCAAGGGTTAGCGCACCTGCAAAAAGCAGGAATACACAGCAGACTTGCTGTCATTCCTGCAGGGACCGGCAACGATTTTGCGAAAGCCTACGGCATTCCCAAGCACCCGCTCCAAGCGCTGAACATCGCTTTGAAGGGGACGAACAGCGTGCAAATCGACCTCCTGCGCACAGCGAACGGCGGGATCGCCGTAAACAGCATCGGCGCGGGCTTCGATGGCATGGTTGCCAAACTAACGAACGAGTCCGCCTACAAAAAAACTCTGAATCGCCTGGGCCTCGGCAAACTATCCTACTTCCTGACGATTCTTCGTGTGTTCGCAACATACAAGCCCTGCACCGCTTGGTTAGAGGTGGATGGGAAGGTTCATGAACTGCCGCATATGTGGCTGACTGCCGTCGCCAATATTCCTTTCTACGGAGGCGCCATCCAAATATGCCCTTCCGCCTCGCCTTACGACGGCATCCTCGATATTGTCGTGATTCAAAGCATAGGGCGCTTCCGGCTGCTTCCTATCCTTTTCACCGTCTATCAAGGCAAACATACCCGGCATCCCGCCGTTACATTTTATAAGGGCACGTCGGTCTCGCTGCGCACGGAAACGCCTTTGCTTATTCATGCGGATGGCGAATTTGCGGGAGCAACTCCGCTGCAAGTCGAGCTAACGCCTGCGGCAATAACCGTAATTTGTTAAACGGACAGTTTCAAACGTTGCCGTTGTACAATCAGATACGTTACGAATATAGCTAAGATACATGCAATTCCAGTAATCGACAGGTCGGGAGATAACCCGTCTTTGGCAATTTGGGTGTAGATGCCCACACCTGCAAGCATCATGGCGTTTTCCACAAAATTTTGGATGGCAATTGTTTTCCCGGCGCCCACGATCCCCTGACCCCGGTCCTGCAGAACGGTATTCATAGGTACGATAAACACGCCGCCGCTGAAGCCTACCAGAAGGAGCAGCCCTATCGTTGCGTACAAATTGGTAATGAGCGGGAACAACAAAATGCTGAAGATCATGAGTATTCCAAATATAAAAGAATTATAATAGCGTTTCGCGGGAACGAGTTTTGGCGTCATTAGCGCACCAATCATGATCCCTACGCCGGTTACAGCGACTAGCATAGAAATTTGATCGACGGAATGTATGCCAAGATGAGCCGGGACCCAAGCAATGATCGCCAAACGAACGACTGAGGAAGTCATCCAGAATGAGCCTGTGCCAACGAGCGAGAAACGGGTTTCGCGGTCTTTTAGCAAAAATTTCAAGTCGGATAAGAACGCTCTCGCTGCCCGGCCATAGCGGATGGACGGATTTCCTTCCAGCTTTGGCATTTGCATCGTCATTTGCAAAGAAATCAAGTACAGCGCGAGGCAGGCGATCATGGAGCCGGAAAGCGACATTTTAGCCAAAATCCCGCCACAGACAGAACCGAGCAGAATTGCCATGATCGTGTAGCCCTCCATACGCGCGTTTGCTCTCAGCAGCTCATGATCGGAATGCGTAAGCGCAGGTAGAATGCCGTATTTGGCAGGCGAGTAGACTGCAGCCCCTATGCCGACGATGCCATAGCTCACAGCGGGGTCGATGTGCAGGAGCATGGCGAGAATGCCGATGCTTTTGATCGCATTTCCGATGAGAAGGACGCGGGATTTGGAGTTTTTATCGGCAAAAGCGCCGACGAATGGTGCAAGCAGGACGAACGCGACGAGAAAAGAAGCCTGCACAACACCGATATAATAGTCGGGTAAAACATTTTGTTTAATGATCGCCAGCGTAATGAAAAGTATCATGTTGTCGGCAAAAGCGGAAAGAAATTGCGTCAAGTACAGTGTCTGAAGCGGTTTCATTTTCATAACGTTTCTCTCCTTTATGATGCGTAATGATCTCCTATTGCTCCGCGTTTGATTGTCGCATAGTCAATTTTCCCGCTGCCCAGAAGCGGCAATTTCTCCACATAACGCAGCTCAGCAGGTATATAAATGGCCGGGGTGCCTTTCTGTTTCATAGCTTCCCTAAGAGACTGAAGCTGCTCCGCCCCGCTGTTGTGATAGACCACAATCCGTTCTCCCTTTCGCGCATCCGGAACAGAAATGGCTGCACACATCGCTTGTGGCGCCAAGCAGGCGGATACCAGCTCTTCGACCATCGGCAGCGACACCTTTTCCCCGCCAATCTTGGCAAAGGACTGCATCCGGCCCTGAATCGACACATACCCTTCTTCATCGATCTGAACAATATCCCCGCAGCTGTACCATTCCGGTACAGGGACAAATCCCTGCCCGTGAATCAAGTAACCTTTCATGACATTGGGACCTCTCACAAGCAAATTGCCGCCAAGCTCGATGCCATCCACCTTTTCGATTCGAACCTCCATGCCAGGCAGCACCCGGCCAACCGTTCCCTTCTTCACGTGCATCGGCGTATTCAGCGAAATCACAGGTGCCGTTTCGGTCGTTCCGTACCCCTCCAGAATCCGAATGCCGAATTTATCCGCCCAGATTTGACGAACTTCCTCTTTCAGCTTCTCGGCGCCAGCCACGACATATTTCAACGAGCAAGCAAAATCGTAAGCATGAGCGGTTCTCGCATAGGCCGACAGGAACGTCGATGTTCCGAACAAAATCGTAATGTTCCGGTCATACACGATCTCCGGAATCACTTTGTAATGCAGCGGGTTCGGATACATCACCATCTTCATGCCGGAAAGAACCGGAAGCATCGTCCCTGCCGTTAATCCAAAGGAATGGAACATCGGCATCGCCCCTAGTAGAATATCGGAGGCATTGAAAGCAATCACAGCCTTGGCCTGCTGAATATTGGCAAAAATATTACGATGGGTCAGCACGACCCCTTTCGGCTTGCTCTCACTGCCTGACGTGAACAGCACGACCTCATTTTTCTCCTCACCGACCGGTCCTTTCGCCTTCGTCACATAGTCGCGGATTCCTGACCATCTATGTTTATATGAAATGCTCATCTTAACGTCTTCAAGATAAATAACGGTGTAAGCTCCGCCCGCGCTTTGGATAAAATCGGCAAGCCCCGCTTTCTCGATAAAAGCCCGGGACGTCACGATCACCTTCGCAGAAGCTGTTTCGCATGCGTCCAGCATGGCCTGCTTTCCTGAGGAGTAGTTCAAGATTGCCGGCGTAATCCCTAATCGGAACAATGAAAACAAAGTGACGACATGTGCCGCCGCATTCGGCAGCAGGACTGCTGCGCGTTTTTGATTACCGAGCTGCTCCTTCAAGCGCCACGCCATCGTATAGGTGGTCAGCAGCAGCTTGCGGTAACTTAAAGCCGTATCCGATATCACGTCTTCGCAAATGATCTTCGAGACGCCATGCTGCTTGGCTGCGATAAGAAGTTCATTGAATAAGTTAAGCTCCGGCTTCATTCGGCTGTCCACGATATGACTCTGCATGCGGCTGCCGATCAGATCCGTTGCCCGCTCCTTCTGAATTCTTCGAGTAAGACGGTCATCCACCGGCACTTGAAAAGCTTCCCCTATCGTAATGGTGACCGCCGGAAACCAAATCTGCTTCATTTTGCCGCGAAGATAGGAGAACTTGGAATGCTCCAGCCCGCTAATGGCGATCGGCACCATATGCGCTCCAGATCTCGAAGCAATATAACCGATGCCGCCATAGATCTTCATCATGCTGCCTGTGGTGGTAATGCGTCCCTCCGGAAAAATCACGAGCGGCGTACCGCTCTGCACCGTTTTGAGCATTTTCCGCACTGAGTAAGGATTCAAAGGATCTACCGGAATGTGCATCCGAAAATGGAGCGGCCAAGCAAAACGTTTGGCCATTCGGGTATTCACCACAAAAGCCACTTCCTTAGGCAGGATCAGCGCCAGCACAACAGCATCCAGCAAAGACACATGATTAGGAATGAGCACCGTTTTCTCTTTGAAACATAACCGTTCTATCCCCTTTGCTTTTACGCGAAAGACTCCCAATAAAGCAGGGCGCAGCAGTGGCAGCAGCAGCTTTAACAGCGTAATAAACAACCATTTGATCATGATGATTCCTCCTAAGCGTTCGCATGGCAAAGCTGGACAACCTTGCAGATTACGGCAGCATCCATGCTGTTATTGGGCTTCTCTTAATACCTGGTCATAATCCCATTGTATGCATTTGCCGCGATTCTGATAGTACTAACTTTGCCTAGTACTGCTGCCAGAGGCTAGTTCCTCAACCCGTGGGTGGAATGTCAAGGAACCCTAGGTCTCATCACGTTACGGACACAGCAGCCGTTATCTTCGCGAAAAGCGTCATGTCTCTCTGCTAACGGACACCCGAGACTTTATTGGCTGATTTCGGGGTGAAATCAGTCCCCAAGCGAGCAAGTAAAAGCGCCGGTGTCCGTTAAATGCTCGAAGGGTCCTTTTCCATTGAATAAAGGCCCCTCTGTCCGTCAGCGAGGATAAAAAAGACCGCAGCACCCGAATCCGAATGCAGCGGCCTTTTCAACTTTGTTCACTTCGAAACTTCACTCGTTAAAGCTAATGTATTCCCCTCGGAATCCCGGAAGAACGCCATCCAAATATCCACACTGCCCATACTCGCGACAACATGAAGTTCGCTAATAAAGGCAACGCCGCGTTCGATGAAAGCTTCATAAACGTGCTTGATGTTCTCCACTTTATAATAAATAACCGATCCCGGGTGGTTAAATTCGGGCTTTTCCGGAAGGCTGATCATCAACCGAACGCCATTGCAATCAAAGAAAGCCATTTGGGAAGCTTGAAACAAAAACTTCATTCCCAGCGTATCGCGATAAAAAGCAACTGCCCTGCCAATATCCGCAGCATTAACAGAAATTTGCCCAATTTGCGTTAAACCGATTTCGCTCATACCTCGTCACGTTTCCCCTTCCAAACAAAGATACCCATATTCTACCATGCAAAGGGGCTACGCGCCCAGTATCTTCCTCAACCTGGCCGGGAAGTCCGTAATAATCCCTGTAACGCCGGCTTCGATCAGCCTCTGATAATCCTGTACATCGTTCGCCGTGTAAGGGTATGTAGCAAGTCCGGCAGCCGATGCCGCAGCAGCATCTTCCTTTTCCAAAAGCTGATGATGTGGATGCAAAGAATGCACCTCGATGCCGAGTTGCTGCGCATAGGCGGCATGATTGAACAAGTCGGCGGCATACAGCAGCCCCACCTTCACCTCGGGCTCAGCCAGCTTGATCCGGTGAATCACCTTATGATTGAATGAAGAAATCACCACATCCTCCATTCTGCCGCTCTCGCGCAAGAAGGCAAGCAGCGCCTTCTCCAAGCGCCCTTCATAGGCATGCTTCACTTCCACGTTGATGAGGAGTCCCCGCGGCACAAGCTCGAATACCTCCCGCAGCAGCGGCACCCGTTCCCCAATGAACGACTCGGAGAACCATGAGCCTGCATCGAGCCCCTGAATTTCCTTCCAGCTTTTTTCGCAAATGAGGCCCGTTCCGTTCGTCGTTCGATCAAGCGAAACATCATGGCAAACGACAATTTCACCGTCTTTCGTAAGATGCACGTCCAGCTCGACGCCATCCGCCCCTTGCTCGACAGCTAAAGCAAAAGATCCTAACGTATTTTCCGGCGCTTCTCCGGCAGCTCCCCGGTGTCCTATCACAAGCGTTTTCTGTGTATTCATTGTACACGCTCCTATCGTCATGAATGGCTCATGCCCAAATTATAGTAGATGAGTTCCTCTTTTGCCCAGTAAAAGCACGTAAACTTTACGTAAATCCGACCCAAAAATTCACAAATCATTTATCTCTATTTAACATTGGTCAAATAACGCCCAGCTAAGCTAATAGACGTAGAACTAGTCTAATAATTTTGTGGAGGACAATAAATGAGTACGCTCGATCAAGACTTGCCATTTACAACCGCTCCGAAAAAAATAACAACACGCGCCGGGCTCCCTCCCCGTTCCCTCTCTCTCTCCAAATGGGCGGAAACGATACTTGGTTATGTTTTCTTATTCCCGTCACTTCTGCTCTTTGGCATCTTTCTGTTTTATCCGCTTCTGCAAACCGTGTATCTGAGCATGCACGAAACCGATCCCAGAGGCAGAGTGGCTTCCTTCGTCGGATTCGACAACTTCACAGCGATTTTCACATCAGAACGATTTTATAAAAGCTTGGAAGTCACCGGGCTTTTCACCCTTCTGACGGTACCGACCAGCATTGTCCTTGCGCTGCTTCTCGCCGCTCTCACGCATAATCAGTTAAAAGGCATGCGCTTTTTCCAATTTATTTTCTCGCTGCCTGTCGTGCTGTCCGTTAGCACAGCCTCCGTCATCTGGATGATGCTTTTTCATCCTAGTGTCGGTATGCTCAACTACCTCCTGCACATGATCGGCCTAGAGCCTGTAGCTTGGCTTACAGATCCTAGCTGGGCACTGCTCTCCGTCTCTATGATGACCGTCTGGATGAATCTCGGCTTCAATTACATCGTGCTGTTCAGCGGCTTGCAAGGCATTCCCGATGAAATTTACGACAGCGCCAAAATCGACGGGTCCGGCCCGATTCGGACGTTTGTGCAAATTGTTTTCCCGCTGCTTTCCCCAACGGTGTTCTTTGTCACGATTGTATCGATCATCGGCGCTTTCCAATCCTTCGGGCAGATCCATATTCTGACCAGAGGCGGTCCCGTCAACTCCACCGACGTGCTCGTTTATAACTTGTATCAAGACGCATTCATCAACTTCCGGTTTGGGACTGGAAGCGCGCAAGCCCTTGTGCTGTTCACGATCATCCTGATTTTCACCCTGGTGCAATTCAAAGTGTTCGAAAGGAACGTGCATTATCAATGAACCGTCCACTGCAAAATACATTCGTTTATGTCCTGCTCGCCATAGCCGCCGCGCTTGTGCTGTATCCTATCTTCTACATGTTTTCAGCTACGTTCATGACACCTGATGAAGCTTCGGCTTATCCGCCGCACTTCTTGCCGGGCAGCTTCTATATAGGCAGTATTCTCGCCGTTTTTCACCTCGTTCCCATAGGAACATTTATTGTTAACAGCTTTGTCGTCTCCCTGCTCATCATGATCGGACAGCTGCTGACATCCTCCATGGCCGCCTATGCTTTTGCCAATATTCGTTTCAAAGGGAAAGCTTTCATTTTCTCGCTGTTTATGGCGACGATGATGATTCCTTGGGAAGTCACGATCATACCGAATTATTTGACGGTCAAAAAGTGGGACTGGCTCGACAGCCTGCAGGGTCTAACGGTTCCTTTCCTGGCAACGGCTTTCGGCACTTTCCTGCTCCGCCAATTTTTCCTGCAGCTGCCCAAAGAGCTCTTCGAAGCGGCGCGCATCGACGGCTGCGGACATGTCCGCATCTTTTCCCGGATCGTGCTGCCTCTGGGAAGGCCCGCTCTGGCAACGCTCGCGGTCTATTCCTTCTTGAACGCTTGGAATATGTATTTGTGGCCGCTCCTCATTACGAACAGCGAGAAGATGCGAACCGCACAAATCGGCATCGCCATGCTGCAGTTTGAAGAATTAACCGTGTGGAACCTCGTTCTGGCCGGCGTGACGATTGTCCTTTTGCCATCCCTGCTGCTGCTCGTACTCGGTTTAAAACAGCTTGTTCGCGGACTTACCGCCGGAGCTGTGAAAGGTTGATCTTGTTGGCTCTTCTGCAAAAGCCTAACGCTTAAAGCAGATTTCCATAAATAAAATGAACTAAAGGGAGAGAAGCAAATCCATGAATTCCGTAAACGTAAGAGTTTCCGTTCTTGCCATGACAGCTCTCACGATGATGTTGACAAGCGCATGCGGCAAAGCAGAAGTAACGACATCCGGCAGTGCGGCGCCCGCTAGTTCAACCGCAACAGCAGCAGCGTCAGCAGCACCGACAAAAGCCGCAGAACCGGTCAAAGTGATCTGGTGGCACTCCATGAGCGGAGAGCTGGGCAAGGCCGTAGACAAACTGGTGACAGATTTCAATGCTTCCCAGAAAAATGTGCAGGTCGAAGCCGTGTATCAAGGTACATACGATGAAAGCTTAAACAAAATGAAAGCCTCCATGGATACCAAAAGCGGTCCGTCTCTCATTCAAGTCTACGAGATCGGCTCCCGTTTCATGATCGATTCCAAAGCGATTACACCGATTCAGAAATTCGTGGACGCCGATAAATTCGATCTCTCTCAGCTTGAAGAAAATATTTTGAATTATTACAAAGTTGACGATAAATTAAATTCTATGCCTTTTAACACTTCAAACCCAATCCTTTACTACAACAAAGATATGTTCAAAGCCGCCGGACTAGATCCAGAAAAGCCGCCGACAACCTACGAAGAAGTTGCAAAAGCCGCGCAAGCGTTAAGCAAAGACGGTAAAGCCGGCGGATCCTTCGCCATTTACGGTTGGTTCATGGAGCAGTTTTTCGCCGGTCAAGGCGCCGAATTCTTAAACAACGGAAACGGGCGCACCTCCGCAGCTACAGAAACGTTATTAAACAATGAAGCAGGCGTCAAAACATTGACTTGGTGGAAAGGCATGGTCGATAACAAATCCCTCATGAATCTTGGCCGCAAAACAGATGATACGAAAAAAGCTTTCCTTGCCGGTCAAGTTGCGATGACACTCGATTCTACCGCTTCTTTGCGCGGAATTGTGACAGGTGCCGATGGCAAATTCCAAGTCGGAACAAGCACGATGCCTAAACCAGCGGATGCCAAAGACGGCGGCGTAGTTGTCGGAGGCGCAAGTCTCTACATCTTGAACAACAAGTCCGAAGCCGAGCAAAAAGGCGCTTGGGAATTCATCAAATTCCTGACGAACCCGCAAACGCAAGCTTGGTGGCACGTCAATACAGGGTACTTCCCAATTACGAAAAAAGCTTATGATGAGCAGCTTGTGAAGGATAACTTAGCGAAATATCCGCAATTCCAAACAGCCATCGACCAGCTTCACAACACCAAAGCCAACAAAGCGACGCAAGGCGCGGTCATGGGCGTATTCCCTGAAGCCCGTCAGCTGGTTGAAACAGCCATTGAAGAAGCGCTCACTGGAAAAAAAGCACCGAAAGAAGCGCTGGACGCCGCTTCGAAAAGCATTACGGAGAAGCTCGCCGCGTATAACAAAACCGTGAAATAAACCATTGACCTTTTCCAGCAACCGGCATATACTTTTATTCAACTTCCATATTCGATCGTGCCTATGATGAGAATCCAACTCGGAGGCGTTTTCGCCAAGCATGCCTGCAAATTTTTTAAGGTCATGCTAAGTTAACCGGCACCGCCCGTTACCGCGGAACCAAGTGGAGAAGCATTCTCGCGAATGTTTCTTAAATTGGGTGGCACCGCGAGCAAACGCTCCTCGTCCCAATCGGATGAGGGCGTTTTTTTGTTGGTCAAAAATTCGGTTACGGGAGGCAGCTTCACATGAACAAAAGAAATCGCAGGTACAATTTCAATCCGGGTCCGGCCGCACTGCCATTAGAGGTACTGGAAGAGGCACAGGAGCAATTGGTGGACTATGAGGGCAAAGGGATCTCCCTGCTCGAAATGTCGCACCGCAGCCGCACGGTCGAGGAACTGAATCATGAAACGCAGACGCTTCTGCTGACTTTGCTCGGTTTGCCCCAAGGGTATGAAGCGATCTTTATGGGCGGAGGGGCAAGCACACAGTTCGCTCTCCTGCCGATGAACTTTTTAAAGCCTCATCAAACGGCCCACTATGTATTGACTGGCAGCTTTGCGGAAAAAGCTTATAAAGAAGCGTCCTATTTGGGGAGCACCCACGTCGCGGCAAGCTCAAAAGAGCACAAATGGCGCTATATCCCGGCAATAAGCGGGGAATCTCTCAGCGGGGATCCGGCTTACCTTCATATCACGATGAATAACACGATTGAAGGCTCGCGCTATACGTCGATACCCGAAGTCACTGCAACGCCGCTCGTTGCCGATATGACAAGCGAAATTCTAAGCAGGAAGCTGGATCTGAGTCCGTTTTCGATGATCTATGCCGGCGCTCAGAAAAACCTGGGTCCTGCGGGCGTCACGGCAGCCGTTATTCGCAAAAGCTGGCTGGAGCAAGCCTCCGACCGTATCCCGGAAATCATGCGCTACGCGGCATTTGCGAGCAATAAATCACTATTGAATACGCCTCCCGTCCACGCGATCTACATGATGAATTTAGTGTTAAAATGGGTAGAAAAACAAGGCGGCGTGGAACAATTAGAACAACTGAATCTTGCAAAATCAGGCTTGATCTATGATGCTATTGATAGGAGCGGCGGTTTTTATCAAGGCATTATTGATGCCAAAGACCGCTCGCCGATGAATATCACTTGGCGCATGGTGAATGAAGACCTCGAACGTCAATTTGTTGCGGAGTCCGAAGCTCACGGCTTTGAGGGCTTGGCCGGTCACCGCAGCGTTGGGGGTCTGCGCGCTTCCGCATACAATGCCGTCCCTCATGAAGCCTGCCAGGCTCTGGCTGATTTCATGCTGGATTTTGCACGCAGGCACGGATAAAACAAGAAGAGAAGAGGAATTTTCATGGACAACCCATTAGCGAAAAAGCTGCGATTGGTCAACTGCAAACGCGCCCTGATTATGAATGCACCGGAAGGTTATATCGACAGTCTGTCACCCATGCCCGAAGGCGTTCATCTAACCGATCTCAAAGAGGGTGCGCAGGCCTATGACTTCGTCCAGGTTTTCGCTTATACGCGCGACGATGTCGAACAGCTAGCTCCTGCGGCCATTGAGGCTGTGACGCCGGACGGCATGCTGTGGATCAATTACCCCAAAGGCACAGCCAAAATAAAAACGGACATCAATCGCGACTCCGGCTGGGAAACCGTCAATGGGCTGAACTTCGAAGGTGTGAGCCTGGTCTCGATCGATGAAACATGGTCCGCCATGCGTTTTCGCCCTATCGGCCTTGTGAAGCCGCCGCGCAGCGAGCGGTTAGCCGGTCGTTCCGCCGATTCAGCGAAACCGGCTGCTCCGGCCGATAAAACGATCATCGTGCCTGATGATCTGGCAGCAGCTTTTGGCGCTGCTCCTGCCGCTGCCGCGTTTTTCGAGACGCTGTCCTATACGAACCGCAAAGAATACGTCCGCTGGATTACAGATGCGAAGCGCGAAGAAACACGAAGCGGGCGGGTTGCCAAAACCGTAGACAAACTCTCCCGCGGCATCAAAAATCCGACGATCAAAGAGGAATAACACGGCCCAAATAATAAAAGAGTCCCGTAGAGCGGCTTGCGCCATGCTCTCGGGACTTTTTATCTAAAGGTGTTGGAAACCGAACTAATGATGCTTATTTACCAAGTTGGTGGATCGGGTGTCCAAGCGCACCTTCTGCCGCATCCATGATCATTTCAGTCAATGTCGGGTGGGCGTGAATCGTCAGGGCGATGTCTTCCAGGTTAGCACCCATTTCAACCGCAAGAGCAAGCTCTCCGATTAAGTTCGATGCTTCCGGACCAACGATTTGGCCGCCAAGCAGTTGACCTGTTTCTTTGTCGCCGACAAGCTTCACGAAGCCTTGACCTGCGTTCAAAGAGTTAGCGCGGCCGTTGGCTGCATAAGGGAATTTGCCGATTGTCACGTTGATGCCTTTGGCTTTTGCTTCCGTTTCGCTCAAGCCTACGCCGGCAATTTCCGGATCGGAGAACACAACAGCCGGCATCGCTTTGTAATCGACGATGCTGGAGTGACCTGCGATTGCTTCAGCAGCCACTTTTGCTTCATAAGAAGCTTTGTGAGCCAAGGAAAGACCAGGAACAACATCGCCAATGGCAAAGATGTGCGGGATGCTTGTTCTGCCTTGGTTATCAACTTCGATCAAACCGCGGTCCGTCATTTTCAAGTTAATCAGGTCAAGACCAAGCTCGCCATCCGTATTCGGACGACGGCCAACCGTTACTAGTACGTAATCAGCTGTAACTTGTTTCTCTTCGCCTTTAACTGTGAATGTTACCGTTACGTCGTTCTCGGTTTTCGTGCAGGATTGGGCTAACGCTTCCGTATGAACTTCTACGCCAACTTTCTCCAGGTTGCGCGCAACGAGCTTCGTCAATTCTTTCTCGAAACCTGGCAGCACGTGATCGGAGCCTTCCAGCACCGTTACTTTCGTGCCGAACTTCGCATACGTTTGACCAAGCTCGATCCCGATGTAGCCGCCGCCGATAACGACCATGCTTTTCGGTACTTCAGGCAAGTTCAAAGCTTCCGTTGAAGAAATAATTCTTCCGCCGTAAGGGAATGCTTTCAGCTCAATCGGACGGGAACCCGTCGCGATAATGCAGTGCTTAAAGCGGTAGCGAGGAGCTTCTGCATCGTTGAACACACGTGCTTCGTGCTCGTTGATGAACATCACTTCGCCTTTGAACGTTTGGATCTTGTTGCCTTTGAGCAGCGCGCTAACGCCGCCCGTTTGTTTGGCAACGATGCTGTTTTTCCATGCTTGTACCTTTGCAAAGTCCACTTTCACGTTCTCTACAGAGATACCCATGCTGTCAGCGTGCTGCGCATGCTCATACGTATGAGCTGCGGAGATCAACGCTTTGGAAGGGATACAGCCGCGGTTCAAGCAGACGCCGCCCCAATCCGATTTATCAACGATAAGCACGCTTTGGCCAAGTTGAGCCGCACGAATGGCTGCGACGTAACCGCCTGGGCCCGCACCAATGACGAGCAAATCAATATCTAAAGAAGCATCTCCTACTACCATGCTGTTACACCTCCAAGACGAGAAGCTCTGGATCAGCCAGAAGCTGTTTGATGTAGTTCAAGAAGCTTTGCGCTGTCGCACCGTCAACGATACGGTGATCGAAGCTCAAGGAAAGCGCCATAACCGATGCCGCAACGATTTGACCGTTTTTCACAACCGGTTTCTCCGTGATGCGGCCTGCACCCAAGATAGCAACTTCAGGGAAGTTGATAACCGGTGTGAAGAACATACCGCCTACGGAACCGATGTTTGTAATGGAGATCGTACCGCCTTTCATCTCGTTCGGAGACAATTTGCCTTCGCGTCCGCGAAGAGCCAAGTCTTTGATGGAAGAAGCGATCGACCATACGTTTTTGCGGTCTGCGTCATGGATAACAGGAACGAGCAAGCCGTTGTCCGTATCTGTCGCAATTCCGATATTGTAGTACTTTTTGTACACGATTTCTTGCTTCTCTTCGTCGATCATCGCGTTCATGACCGGGAATTGACGGCATGCCGCTACCAATGCTTTCACGATGAAAGGAAGGTAAGTCAGCTTCACGCCTTTCTTCTCGGCAAGAGGCTTCGTGCGCTCGCGCAGCGCGACTAACGCGCTCACGTCGATTTCGTCCATCAGTGTCACGTGCGGTGCCGTGTACACGGATTTCACCATCGCGTTCGCGATCACTTTCCGGATTCCCTTGAACGGAATCCGCTCTTCTACGCGATCGCCCGCAGCGACCTGCGTGCTAGCCGCAGGTGCCGCGCTGCCAGCTGCTTCCGCTGCAGCTGGCGCTTCTGCTGCCGGAGCCGCGGCGCTGCCCGCTCCGTTAAAGCCTAGCACGTCCTCGCGTGTTACGCGGCCGTGCTTGCCTGTAGGCGTCACCTCTGCGAGTGTGATGCCTTTTTCTCTTGCGAGCTTGCGCACGCTAGGCGTCGCAAGCACTTCGCGGCCCGCGCCGGCGCTTGGCGCGGCCGGAGCTGGAGCAGCAGCTGCTGGCGCTGCTGCAGGAGCCTCTGCTACGGCTACCGCTGTAGCAGCAGGTGCCGCTGCCGCCGCTGGCGCAGCGTGGTTGGAGCTGGCGTGGTGCATGGACTCAGCCGGCATCTCGCCAGTGACTTCGATTGTCATCACGAGCTCGCCAATCGTGCATACTTGTCCGTCTTTGACGGCAACGCTAACGACTTTGCCTTCTACCGGACAAGGAACTTCAACGACTGCTTTATCGTTCTGTACTTCCATAAGAATCGTTTCATCCGTTACGGTGTCACCCGCTTTAACGAGCATCTTAACGATTTCGCCTTCATGTATGCCTTCACCAAGCTCTGGGAACTTGTATTCAAACAATGCCACGTGTACAACCTCCTGTTACATTCGACTGTGAATTAGAATTCGAGTACTTGTTTAATTCCCGCAATGACACTTGCCGGGCTAGGCAGCCAAGCGTCTTCGATTTGAGCGAACGGATAAACAGTATCCGGCGGCGCAATACGTAGAACCGGAGCTTCCAGGTGAAGAATCGCTTTTTCATTAATTTGAGCAATAACCTCTGCGGCTACACCGGAAGTTTTTTGCGCTTCTTGTACGATAATTGCACGGTTTGTTTTCTTAATCGAAGCGACAATCGTTTCGATATCCAGCGGAAGCAGGGTACGAAGATCGATAACCTCCACTTTCACGCCTTGTGTTTTCTCGATCTCTTCAGCCGCTTTTACGGATGTATGAACCATTGCTCCGTAAGTAATAACGGTTACGTCGGAACCTTCACGAACAACGTTCGCTTTGCCAAGCTCAATCGTATATTCGCCTTCAGGTACTTCTGCGCGGAATGCGCGGTATAAGTTCAGATGCTCCATGAAGAAGACAGGGTCATTATCGCGAATTGCGGAAATGAGCAAGCCCTTAGCATCGTAAGGATTGGAAGGAACGACAACTTTGATCCCCGGTGTTTGCACCAATAAACCTTCAAGCGCATCCGTATGAAGCTCAGCCGCTTTTACGCCGCCGCCGAATGGCGTACGGAATACGATTGGCGAGTTGTAACGTCCGCCGGAGCGGTAACGCATACGGGCAGCTTGCACGCAAATTTGGTCAAGCGCTTCGTAAATAAAACCAACGAATTGAATCTCAGCGATTGGACGGAAGCCTTGAACCCCAAGACCTACGGCAAGGCCCCCGATTGCAGACTCGGCAAGCGGCGTATCGAATACGCGGTCTTCGCCGAACTCTTTTTGTAAACCTTCTGTAGCACGGAATACGCCACCAACATGGCCAACGTCTTCGCCGAACAAAATTACATTTGGATCTCTTTCCAGTTCCACGCGCATTGCGTCTTTAATCGCTTGAATCATCGTCATTTGTGCCATGACTTCTCCGTGCCTCCTAAGAGTTTTTCGCCAGAAAAACTGGCATCGTAAGCAAATGCTTTGTCTTTCGCCAGAATCTGGCTCGATCAGCTAAAATTTATTTATACGCTTGCTTCTGTTCTTCGAGATGTGCCGGTGTAACTTCGAACATGGAATCGATCAGGCCAGGAACTGTCATTTTCTCAGTTTCTTCCGCTTTTTTGATATGTTCAGCTACTGTAGCTTTCGCTTCTTCTTTTACTTTCGCCTCTTCCTCTTCGCTCCACAAACCTTTTTTCGTCAAGAAAATTCGCATGCGGGTAAGCGGATCTTTAGGCTCCCAATCGGATTCCTCGTCTTTGGTACGGTATTTCGTCGTGTCATCGGCCAAAGAGTGCGGACGGAAACGGTAAGTCAACGCTTCAATCAATGTAGCGCCTTCGCCTTTACGGCCTCTCTCAGCAGCTTCTGTTACAGCTTGAACAACAGCCAGAACGTCCATTCCGTCTACTTGCACCCCTTTGATACCGGCAGCAAGAGCTTTATGGGCAACAGATAGCGCTCCTGTTTGTTTCGCATATGGCGTAGTGATCGCATAGCCATTGTTTTGTACAAAGTAAATGGCAGGCAGCTTGAATGCTCCTGCAAAGTTCAAACCTTCGTAGAAATCGCCCTCGGAGCTTCCTCCGTCCCCTGTATACGTAATCGCTACACGCGGTTGATTGCGTTTTTTGAAAGCCATAGCAACGCCTGTTGCATGCAAAATTTGTGCGCCGATAATAATTTGCGGCATAAGTACATGAACATCTTGCGGAATTTGACCGCCATGTTGATGTCCGCGGGAATATAGGAATGCTTGGTACAGCGGAAGTCCGTGCCATACGAGCTGCGGCATATCGCGGTAACCCGGGCAAATAAAGTCATCTTTATTTAAAGCAAATTCACTGCCGATCATGGAAGCTTCTTGTCCGGATACCGGCGCATAGAAACCAAGACGTCCTTGACGACCGAGATTAACAGCTCTTTCGTCCCATACACGCGTGAATACCATTCTTCTCATTAACTCTTTTAATTGGTCATCGCTAAGTTTAGGCATTTTGTCGGGATTTACAACTGTGCCGTCCGGAGCCAGTACTTGTAAAGGCTCAACCTTTTCTGTGGTCACTTCGTAATTTGCTTGGCTGACAAGTGGCTTACTCATACCATTTCACCTCTTATATGATTTTGATGCCTGCTAGCTACACTTCTGTTATAGTATTATTATAAACCTGTTTTTGTGAATTGTACACCTGTTTCCTTATGACATATGACCTTTTTTCGCTCAAGTGAATAGTACAGTTCATGAAAATATATAATACAGTTAACAATAAATTTACAACTGCTATAATACACCTTACCATTCTGTTTCCAACTTGCACTTGCAATCCCATTTTCCACCAATGGAAATAAAAGGAGATTACTTATGACTGATGACTCACGTTATTATCAAAGAACCATTGTCAAAGATGCGCTCACCTCTGTCCTGCTTCAAGAAACTCGCCCGCTTCGCATTTATTTGCCTCCCGGTTACAACGAGCTGCTCTCCTATCCGGTCATTTATTGCCAGGACGGCGAGCAATTCTTTAATTTCGGACGCATTACCACAACGATCACCCGCTGCATCCTGGATGAAGACCTGGAGCCGGCCATCGTGGTCGGCGTCGATGTTCAGACAGCCAACCGCACGTCCGAATATGCGCCGGAAGGGGAGCGTCATGACGCCTACTGCCGCTTCTTCGCCGAGGAGCTTCTCCCTTACATAGAAAGCCGTTATCCCGTACGCGCTGAGCGGAGTGAGCGTATTGTCGCAGGCGATTCCCTGGGGGGGACCGTCTCCCTGCATCTCGCCTTAGATTATCCTAGCCTTTTTTGCCGTGTTATATCCTTATCGGGCGCATTTTTCGACATTACCCGCGAACGCATCAAAGCGGCGGATGATTTATCCTGGCTGGAAATGTATATGCTGATCGGGTTAGACGAGACGGATGTCAAAACCGAGCGCGGAACCTTTGACTTCGTCAGGGAAAACCGCTTGGCCAAGGAGGAGCTGGAAAGGAAGAATGCCGTTCTTCATTATATCGAAAAGCCCGGCAAGCATTTGTGGGGATTCTGGCAGGGAGAGCTGAGCGCGGCTCTGCATTATTTTCTTGCGTAAAGGACATCAACGGAACTATAGAACGCTTCTGAGGCGCCTTAAGGGGTGTCCTCGTTAGAACTGGCAGCTAAGGAATGGGATTATTCTAGCCGCTACTTGTAATTAACGCCGATTACTCCACCTATTCTCTGCAATTGCTTCACTTTTGTCCTAATAACTGGATTTTCTCGCACTAATTTCGCCAAATCCAGGGGATTTCGTCCAGCTACCGACGATTTAGATGGCGTTTCTCCTGCTAATCCGTTCCCTGCCACTGAGCAGTACAGATTAACGGTAGATTTTCCACTATTTAAGCTGGAACAGCTTATAGATCGTCCCCCACGAGTTATATAAAAAAAACGGTCCCTCTCCCGTCAACTGACGAAATCAGACCGTTTTTTTACCCCTTAATCGCATATCGCTCTCTCAACAGCTCCACCATGCCGTTAATTTGATCTTCATCCGGATACCCCGGAATCGCCTCAGGACGCTTCAATTGCATCCCTCTGGCATTCATGATTTCAATTAAGTTTTCTGTAAATTGCTCTGCTGTTAAAGGAATATTCAAGCATTCCGCCAAACTGGCCATGCTCCCCGGGGCTACTGTCGGATAATCAGCAGGGTCTGCTGAACCAGCCGCGCGTTCGTAAAAGCTCCTGGCTAGCGTTGCTTTCCCCTCGCCCTCACCTTCCGCGATGATGAAAGCTTGCACCGATAGAGCCCGCTGCTGCCTGCGCTGCGCGATCCCGCAAAACTTACGCCCGCCTACGCTTAAATCGAACTCTCCCGGACAAAAGGAGCCCATTACCTCACCTTGATCGATGCGATCGGTAAGTTTGCTCATGATTTCACGGATCAGGGCCACCATCATCTCAAAATCTTTCCGATGCTCCATGTCCCCTGGCTCTTTCGGCAGCAGCAGAGAAACATTCACGACCCCCAAATCCAGCGGAACCGCTGCCCCGCCTGAATTTCTTACCGCTGTATCATAGCCTTGTTCGATCAACCACTGGTTGGCAAGCGCAGCTTCCGGGAGGCGGCTGTCTCTAAGTCCCATCACAAAAGCACGCGGATGCCGCCAAATGTGCAAAATCGGCGGGGATACTTTGCCAATCGACCGGCATAAAAGCTCTTCCAACGCAAAGGCATACAGGACGGATCGCGAATCTGTTTCAAGTGTCCGATCCAGGATAACCATGGAAGAAGAAAGTGGTGCATGTATCATTTTTTATATTCTCCTGAGCCAGCTATTTAAGTTCATCATCCGAATTGTAAGCGAAACGAGCGCTAGCCGCAATGTTAAAATCGGCTTTATTCGCCAAAAAACATCAAATTTTTGGATGCAATTCAAAGGATTTTCAGGTTTGCTGTCGAAATAAATTTTGGGACTATCAAATTATTAATTAAGTAGGCGAGATCTTTGAACATTTTTGACGACTTACTCCTCAATATCCTTGTTCTAACCATCCCTATTGTTTTGACCCATATCGTTTGGCTTGATAGGCCGGGCACCCTTGACAGCTATGACCAATATGGCAAGGTAGTCATCACGATTATTAGCTCATTAGCGGCCATCTTTTGTATGACGCATCCCTTTTTCAAATCTATTGGCGATCATTTCGATCTCCACATTATCCCTGTACTCATAGCTTTCCTATACAGCGGCATACGCTCAGGACTTTTCGTTTCCGGAGTCATACTGGCCTATGCTTACATCATGAATGGTCCGAGCTTCTTCTGGATCGTTACCTTATTAGCTATTCTTGTCCCCTTCATCCTGGCTTTCATCGCGCTGAGCAATTGGAAGCACATAACCCCCAAAGTAATGTTTCCCACCCTGTTGGCATTCGTTAGTGCATTAGCTACTTTCTGTATCACTCTGCTGTACAGGGTGGGTTCATTTATTCAGGTAGATCACACTTTTTTATTTTACGGCTTATTGTATTGTCTGGTTCACCTGTTTACGATGTGGCTGTTGACTAATTTAATTTCCCGCATCCGCGAAAATGTGAAGACGCGTCAAGAGATCCAACGCTCCGAGAAGCTCAATGTTCTAAGTGAATTGGCTGCCTCCGTCGCCCATGAAATTCGCAATCCCATGACCGTTGCCCGGGGCTTTATGCAGATTCTCAGTCAGTCACAAGTCCCTGAAGAGAAAAAACAAGTATATACGTCCATGGTGATCGAAGAAATTGACCGGGCCCAAAGCATTATTACCGATTACCTGTCCTTTGCCAAGCCGGAGGCTGAGAAGCTGGAGCAGCTGGATATCTCTTCCTTATCGCCGATGCTAAGCAACCTTCTTAACCCTTACGCCGCCGCGCGGGGAGTGGACCTTCAAATCGATATGGAGAATTCTCTAATCATCCGGGGCAATTTGGAAAAAATGATGCAATGCTTAGTGAATCTAACGAAAAACGGCATTGAAGCGATGCCGGCCGGAGGCCCGCTTCGAATCATAGCCTTCAAAAAAAACGCAAAGATTATTTTGAAAATCATGGATACCGGGGTCGGCATGACCGCCGAGCAGATCAATCGTCTCGGAACGCCCTTTTACTCTACAACGAATAAAAGCACAGGTCTCAGCATGATGGTCTCCTATCGGATCATTCGAACATTCGGTGGCGACATTGAAGTCGCGAGTCAGCCCGATCAAGGCACCTGTTTTACAATCTCATTGCCCGCCGTTTGACCCGCTTGCCAGAATATCCATGATTCCTTTGAACAAAGGAATGGCCTTGTTGCTCTCCGAAGGATCCGTGTTCTTGATCACGACGGAAACCGCATACTTCGGAGAATCGACCGGGCCGTATCCGATAAACCACTGATTCACTTTCTCCTGCTTGCCAACCATCGTTTGCGCCGTACCGGATTTTCCCGCGAGCTTCCACTTCGCCCCCTTCAATCCTTGGCCTGTTCCTTCCGTCACGACCTCTTGCATCCAGTTCAATAGCGTCCGGCTTGTTGAAGCCGAAACGTACCCGGCGCTTGCTTCCAACTTATGCGGCTCAAATGACTCCATCACCCGGTCGGTCCGGTACAGGATTTCTTGGACTACTCTTGGCGAGTACCCTTTTCCATTATGCAGCAAAGTAACAATCATATTCGACGCTTGCAGCGGGGTCATCATGACATCCCTTTGACCGATGGCCGTTTGCATAAGAACCCCCTCATCGTCGTGCGGCGTATGGGCGCCAAAGAGCTGTCCGTTCTCTTCGCTGTCGAGCTGCCGGAGGATCACTTTCGTGTCCGTTTTCCCCGTCCATCCCACCTCGTCGAGCACGCCAAGCTTATGCGCATAGCTTTCTAACTGAAGGGGCGTCAGACGCTGCATAACTTTGGCGAATACGATATTGCAAGACTGCGCAAAGCCCTGCTCTAGGGTCAAAGGGCCATGCCCCTCTTTCCTCCAGCAGGTAAACCCATATTTGCCAAGAGCGCCTTCACAGGTAAATGTCTCATTCGGTTTAACGACTCCCAAATCCAGGGCGGCAGCGGCAACGACTGTTTTGAAAATAGAGCCGGGAGCAGTTGCTTTAAGCGCATAGTTGCTCCAGCTCTTGCTGGCAAGATCCACAGATGTCGGATCATAATTGGGCCTGCTTGCCATGGCGATGATATCCCCATGCCCCGCTTCCTGAACGACAGCAGCTCCTTCGCGTATGTTCAGTTTATCCATGAGCGTTTCTATCTGCTGCTGTACGCTTGCATCGAGCGTCGTTACCAGCTTGACGGGATAGAACTCATTATTCGGCGCTATCATACGGGCGTCCAGACCTGATAACGGCCTTTTCCCGGCATCCGTAAAGTACGAGATTGAAGTCTCTCCGATGCCGCGAAGCCACAGATCGAACGTTTTTTCCAGCCCGGCTCCGCCAATCTTCGTTGTCAGCGCGACTTTGCCTTTCTCTAAATCTGCGCCGTACAAGTTCATCACGCGATCCGGATTTTGCCCGATGAATCCGATCAACTGACGTGCCGTCATCCCGCCAGGGTAGCGGTCTTCCATCTCCACAACCTTCACATTCGGCAAATTCAGCGCCTCAATCTGCCGCTCCTGCCCATCCGTGAGCGGTGCCGGTTTGCCTCCACCCTCAGTACGCCACACTTGCGGTTCTTTCAGATCCTTCGTGAATGCACGCCAAGACTCCGTGTTCGTCCGCAAAATCCCGACAAGTTGACTCACCTGCTGTGGATTAGGCTCCAGTTTGCTGTGGATTGGGAATACGACAAGAGACTTCACAATTCTTCCTGTCATTGGCTGCAGATGGCGGTCCAGAATTTCCCCGCGGCCGCTTTCGAGGACGAGCCCACGCTGCCTTTGAACGACCGAATTTTTAAGCAAATTAATCCCATGTGAGCTGTAGTTTTCCGTAGCTGCGATCTGAATCCAGAAAAGCTTGCCTGCTATGCCAATAAACAGGAGCACGATTGTAAGAAGAACAAGAAAGATACGACGTTTTTCAAGTGAAGATAACTGTTTGACCCTCATACGCTAACCCCTAACTTTGTCATCCATCATTAACTCTGATGTTCTCAGTATCGTCATCCTTGATCAACGACAAACCGCAAGCCGACTCGCTGCCAAACAAAAAAAAGCCCACCCTCTTTAAAAGAGAGCGGACTGCGAATCGTATGTAGGAGTGCTATACTTCGAATTTGGACAACGTGTCGTTCAAAGATTTGGAAAGCTGATCCAGCTTGTCCGACAATTTGACTAATCCGTCGCTAATGCTAAGCTGCTCAGAGCTCAAGGAAGCTACTTCCTCCGATGTCGCAAGCGATTCCTCTGCTACCGCGCTGACGTTCGTCATAGCGTCAGAGAGAACGACTTGGGACTGCTCCAATGTAGAAATCGAATCGCTTACCGTGCTCAACTGCTCAATGAAACCGCCCATGTGGCTGGTTACTTGTTTGAAAATAATATCGGCTTCTTTCACCGCTAAAATTTGTTCCTTGAATATCGGAGTCGCTGTCGAAAGCACCTTAACCGTTTCATCGATTTCTTTCTGAATGGTTTCTGTAATTTGACCCACGACATCAATCGATTGACGGGATTGGTCCGCCAGCTTCCGGATCTCATCGGCAACAACCATGAAGCCTTTGCCGGCAGCTCCGGCGCGCGCAGCTTCAATTGTCGCATTCAAGGATAAAATGTTCGTTTGTTTCGTCATATTGTTCAGAACATCCAAGATTTTGCGAATCGAACGCGTGCTGTCTTTCAAATTATCGACTTTATCGACCATCGACCGGATCATTTCTTCCGTCAGGTTCGTCTTGGAGATTAGCTCGGACATATATTTCGTGCCCTGCTCACTCGAGCTCTGCACATCCGCAGCGGAAGTCCCCATCTCGAGGTTCGCTTCGATAACCTGCTTCATTTGGATGCCGATATGATGCGTCAGCTCATTTCCTCTTTCCGACTCCGTCGCCAAGCCTCCGGCCCCGTTAGAGATTTCGTCCGTTGCTACAGCAATTTCTCTTGCCGCAGTAGCCGTTACTTTGGAGGAATTCGTCAACTCTTGCGCGGTTTCAAAAACGGCTTGCGCAGAAGTGCTGGTTTGTTGAACCAACGTCGTAATCTGCTGCATCATGACATCGAAGCTTGCGCCCAGCTGTCCGATCTCATCCTGCGTGGCATAGTTGGCGCGCACCGTCAATTTACCTTTGGCGCCTTGCTGCATCAGATTGCGAAGATTAATAAGCGGCCGCCCAATCATTCTGGCAACGAACAATCCGATTAATACAGCCGCAATAGCTGCAAATAAAGCGATTAGAAGCGTATAGTTGAATATTTTCTTAGCATCCTTCACTAAAGCGCTTACCGGGATATCCCCGATAATGTTCCAACCGGATAACGGCGATTTGTAATAGGCCACCAAGTGATCGTCTTTCGTAATAAAGGAACCGTTTTCTTTATCCATTTGCTCTTTGGATAATTGAACGGCAGCATCTTTTTCAATATCCTTAGTTTCTGTAACCGCAATGTTCTTATTCGTCGCACTCGTAATGGCAACCTGACTGTCTTCTCCCAAAGACATCCCATTGAGTTCTTTCGTCAAGAGATCTGTGCTGAGCTCCAATAAAAGAACGGCTGACGTGCTGTTGGTCAACGTATTTCTCATTAAACGGCCAATGGCGAACGTATTCGTGGAGGAGCTGGAATATCCCTTAAGCCTGCTATCGAACCAGACGACTTTCCCGCCGTTGTCCACAATTTTCTTGAACCACTCCGCCGAGCCGGAATTTTCGTTTAACGAACTTCCCCCTGAGCCTGTAATGACGATCAACTTGCCGTCAGGCCGGTAAAGGTGAAGCGTTTTAATTGACTTGTTTGCAAAAGTCACGACATTCAATTTATCTGTTAGTTGGCGAACAACCTCCAGAGATTCATAAGACGCAGGATCCAGCGTAGGAACTTTGTCAAGCAGATCCTGCAGCTCCTTATTCAACATAATTTGCAAGGATGCCTCTTCAAAGGTTTGATACAGGAAGTCCAGCTTTTGGCCTGCTTGCGTCACGGTTTGCAAAGATGATGTTGACGCTTGATTCTTAATCACGTTTTTGGAAACGCTGTAAGAAATCATACCCACAATAAGAACAAAGAACAGAATGCTGATAAAAAACATTAAAAACAGCTTCATGCCGACAGACTTCACCGGATTTTCAAACTTAACCTGCTTCATTTCTTTAAACGCGACTGTGCCCACTTGCTTCGATGTTTGACCTGCCGCACCAGCCATACGCCCCCATGGAACTTTTCGGATTGTTTGAACCACAACTTTGTTGACAAATGCGAGAATACTTTGGAGTCTTTTTTTCATTTTTGTCACCGCCATTAGTTTCTGTTTCATTGTCCCCCTACTATTTTCCCAAAATGAAAAGGGTTTCAATTGAGGTTTTAAACTCATTTCGACATGATTTACCATTTTCCTTTAATATTCGCTTAAAAAAGCAATAAAAAAAGAAACTTTCTCCAATATACCCCAGTCTGGAGAAAGCTTCCATGGTACTATTTACCTGTTTTCTTACGCATCATATCCCATTTTTTTACAGGTAAGTCTGTTTTAAGTGTAATAACTTGAAGCGGATGCCTTGCTGCATCCAGTTCCTGCCCTTCATCATTCCAGATAGCGCCGACCTTTTGTTTAAAATGCGTCCCTTCCGGTCCGAAGAATTCAATTTCTTGCCCTGGCTTGAAATGATTTCTTTGCTGGATCTGCGCCGTACCGGATTCTTCGTCATAGGACAACACCAAACCTACGAAATCAAATCCAACCACCTTATCCTCCGGTTCGAAAATATGATCTTCATGACCGGGCGCCTCATAGAAGAAGCCTTCGTTTAGCGGTCGGTTGGCCGCCTTATGAATCTCTTCCTGCCATACAGGATTCAGTTTGAAATTGTCCGGATCTTCAAAATACGCATCGATGGCTTGCCGGTAAGCATTGACAACGGTAGCCACATAATGGATGCTCTTCATTCTTCCTTCAATTTTGAAGCTGTCTACGCCCGATTCGATCATATCCGCGATATGCTCGATCATGCTGAGATCCTTCGATCCCATCGTAAAGGCATCATCCTCTTCGCCGAACAAAGGCAAATCCGTTGCGAGCGGCGCTGACAAAGGTTGATCCTTCGCAAACAGATCATACTTCCAGCGGCATGATTGCGAACAGCCTCCGCGGTTGGAGTCGCGATCCGTGAAATGGTTGGAAAGCACGCATCTGCCGGAATAAGAACTGCACATTGCGCCATGAATGAAAGCTTCAATCTCAACATCGACATGGGCTTTAATCTGATCGATTTCCGCCATACTCACTTCGCGGGCCAGAACTACGCGTTCAATGCCTTGCTCTTTCCAGAACTTTACAGTTTGCCAGTTCATCACAGACTGCTGCGTACTCACATGAACTTCCAGCTTAGGCGCCACTCTCCGGCACGTTTCCATAATGAGCGGGTCCGCCGCGATAATCGCTGAGATGCCTACCTCCTGCAGACCCCGCAAGTACTCGTCAAGCCCCTCAATGTCCTCGTTGTGCGCATAAATGTTCGTTGCAACGAACACTTTGGCCCCGTACCCGTTAGCAAACTCAACCGCTTCGCGCATCTCTGCGAGCGAGAAGTTATCCGCGCTGGAGCGTAGTCCGTATTTCTGGCCGCCAATATATACCGCATCGGCTCCGTAATGGATGGCGAACTTCAGTTTTTCCAAATTGCCCGCAGGGGCAAGCAGTTCCGGCTTATGCAGTCTTACACGCTTTCCTCTTGCTCGTGCTTCTAATGCTGTCGTCATCTCGAAAACGCACCTTCTTCCATCTATCAATATACCTGTTCCTTATAGAAAAAACCGTACGACAATTCACGTTCAGGATCTTGCAGCTCATCTATCGCATCCAGCCATTCCTGCTGAAACACGAATCCTTCCGGGTCGGCAGCGTAAGCGTCAATGACGGCACGATAGCTTCTAATGACCGTTTCATTATAGGCAGCAGACTTCAATAATCCTTCGATTTTAAAGCTATCGATGCCCCCATCCATCAGCTCGGGCAAATTCTCAAGCATGCAAATATCTTCGGAGCTCATGATGTGCGTGCCGTTGCTGTCCTCGTACACAGGGTAACGCTGATCACGGCGTTCATGCTCAATCAAGAACAGGCCGCGTTCAATAGAGCGATCCTCGGAGGATGCATCTTTGCCTTGGTGTTCGATATAATTTTTCACTAACTCTCTCTTAGAATGATAGATATTAGTGATACCATGCACTTGAACTTCAACAGCCAGCTCAGTATTCTCTTTAAACATCAATACCTGTTCCATGTTCAACTCTCTAGCCAGCACAACCCGGGAAGCTCCCTGTCTCCCCCAATAATTCGCAGTCGCGAAATTGGTGGAAGTCATCTCTGCATTCCAATGCAGCGCTAACGGCGCAGGCAAACTGCGCGCAGCCATGAGGACCGACGGATCGCCGAAAATAACGCCATCCACACCATACTCCTGCAGCTTGCTTAAATATTCGAATAGACCCTCTAACGAGCCATTATCAAAAATTTTGTTGACTGACACATACACCTTAGCCTGCTTTTCATGCGCCCAAACCACGGCTTCCTCGATTTCGTTCAGCTTCACTTCTCCGGGAAGCCGCATGGCATAACGCTCTTCACCAACAATCACGCTATCTGCGCCCGCTTCAATCAATCTTTTCAATTCAGCGACTGTGCCGCAGCTTACTACCAGCTCTGGTTTTTTCACTTGCTTACCCTACCTTCTGTCAGCTTCCTAAAGTCATTCTATTTCGCAGTTTTCTTGCTTTCCGCAATATTCTTCTTGTGTTCCTCAAATGTTTCGGCGAACAAATGCCCTTTCGTGCCGTCCTTTTTTGTTACATAAAACAAATACTTCGTTTCCTGCGGGTAGATCGCCGCTTTCACCGAGGCAAGGCTCGGACTGGCAATAGGCCCCGGAGGCAGGCCTGTATTCAAATACGTATTATAAGGGCTCTGTATTTGCAAATCCTTTTCCAACAACCGATCTTTGGATTTATCAAATAAATACTGCACCGTAGCGTCGATTTGCAGGGGCATATTTTTTTTCAATCTGTTTTCAATAACACCGGAAACGAGCGCCCGTTCGTCGTCCTGGACAACCTCCCGCTCAATCAAAGAAGCGATTGTCAGCATCTGATGCACGCTAAGGCCGCGCTCTTTGAGCTTGTCCTTCCAGTCAGGGGGCAGCGTTGCCAGCTCCTTGTCAAGCTGCTGCAGCGTTCTCTCGATGAATTCTTGCTCCGTTGAGCCCTTCTTAAATTCATAAGTTTCCGGGAACAAATAGCCCTCAAGCCGGTGCTTCAGATTCTTATTGTCCGGAATACCGCTTGCCGCGGTGTCCCCGGTAAGACCTGCGGACGAATCGGCCAGCTGCAGGAAAACATCCTTGCTCCATGGCGTCTGTTCACTTAGTTTAGAGGCAATCTGTTCAATGGTGAATCCTTCCGGAATGGTAACGCGAATCACCTCTTCCTTTACGGTTTCCCCTTTATTCAGTTTTTCAATCATCTCATCGAACGATATGCCGGGCTTCATGCTGTACTCGCCGGCTTGGAACCTGGACCCCTGCTTCTTCACTTTCAAATAATACGTAAATATCGATGAGTTCTTAATAAGTCCCTTTTTTTCAAGTTCCTTAGCTATTTCTACTGACCCGGCGCCTTGAGGAACGGACACCCTCACTTCCTGGTCGGAAGCTGTGACCGGCTGCAGTCCATTGGCGATATACAATCCAATGCCACCAGCTGTTCCGATGATAATAAGCAGGAGCACCCCGATAATCAGAAGCGTGAGCTTCAGCTTGCTTCGTTTGGTCGTATGTCCTTCGCTCTCTTGATCAAGCATGTTGTTCACGAGTAATCCTCCTAAGCTTTTTGCCCCAGCAGATCTCTGCTATGGCAAGCTCTCCAAGCAAACAAAAACGAGCGGATGCGCTCCGCTCGGTTGTTTGCTTCTTACAAGTCATCCCCATCTGGAAAAACCATTTCATCGTAGAGCTCCGATACAGTTTCGTACTCGTCGTCGTCTTCGATCGTTTCCAGCTCGTATTCCCCGTCCGCACCTTGTGTCACTCGGAAAACAGCAACCTCGTCTTCCTTCTTGAGTTGATCGGATTGCAAAACGGCATACGTTGTATTGTCATATACGAATTCTTTAAGAAGATGATATACCGTAGATTCATTTTGCTCATCAAACAAAATAATATCATCCCCGTAAGCTTTACGCAATACGTCAGAAGGCGTCGTACTCATGCTTCTTCTTCCTCATCGAATTCCGCCATTAAGGTATTGAAGGTTTCTTCCACGATGTTCCATTCTTCTTCATCCTCGATGGTAAACAGCTTCAAATCCTCGCCGTCGTCATCTTCTTCATAACGGAATGCGTACACTTCATCGGATTCTTCGTCTACTCCGTCTGTAGGCACCACCATCATGTACTTCTTGTCAGAACCGTCCACTTCGAATTTCATGATAACCTCGAACTCTTCTTCGTTGCCTTCATCGTCCGGGATGTAAATGATTTCTGGTTCCTCTTCACGCAATTCTTCTTTGGACATGTTCATTCACCTCTTCATATTGGCATCCATGTACCCTTGCAGGATGATCTGCGCAGCCATCTTATCAATGACCTGCTTCCGCTTCTTCCGGCTCACATCTGCTTCAAGCAGCGTGCGAGTCGCAGCAACGGTAGTTAAACGCTCATCCCACAAGTGTACTGGTACACTTAGTTTTTGTTCTAATTCTTTTGCAAACTGGGTGGCAAGTTCGCCACGAGGACCAATCGTGTTGTTCATATTTTTGGGCAAGCCGACGACAATTTGCGTGACGCCATACTGTTTGACAATGGCCTCCAGCCGGTCGATGTCTTCCCCGGGTTTACGACGGTGTATGACTTCAAGCGCTTGAGCCGTCCATCCCAGCTCGTCGCTCATCGCAACGCCAATCGTTCTATCCCCATAATCCAAGCCTATCCATCTCATGCCGGTTCCCATTTCCTTCTATTTGTGTTGACCCAGATAAGCACGAACCAACTCTTCAATCAGTTCGTCCCGTTCCCGTTTACGAATGAGGCTCCGGGCATTGTTATGCCTTGGAATATAAGCAGGATCTCCGGAAAGCAAGTACCCGACAATCTGGTTGATCGGGTTATACCCTTTTTCCTGAAGAGCATCGTACACCGCCAATAACACATCTTTCGGCGATGTCTCAATTTCTTCTGCTTTCACGTTGAACTTCATCGTTTTGTCCATGGAACTCATCAGGAGCACCCCACTTTCCTTGTGATACCATTTGTAAAATATTTGAAAACTGTTCCGTGTATACTGGTTTATATTCTCTATGGGTTTAAAAATTCCTGTCCCATAAAAAAATAATTATGCAAATTGGGAAAGAAGTCCTTCAACGCCGGATAATGCAGCCTGCAATTTGGAAGCGTCTTTACCGCCTGCTTGCGCCATATCCGGCCGGCCTCCACCGCTTCCGCCAACAGCCGTCGCCACTTCTTTAATGATTTTGCCGGCATGGAAGCCTTTGGCTACAAGATCCGGTGTGACTGCCGCGACGAGGTTGACTTTCTCGTCCGCCACTGCGCCAAGCACGATCACAGCAGAGCCCAGCTTCGCCTTCATCTCATCGACAATGTTGCGAAGAGAATCCATGTCCGCAGCGTTCACTTGGGCAGCTAATACGGATACGCCTGCCACTTGTTTCACTTGATCGCTTAACGAGCCCGCTTCAATACGTCCCAGCTTGCTGCGCAGCGACTCGTTCTCACGTGCCAGTTCCTTTACTTGCTGCAGCGCTGCTTCCACGCGTTTAGGAACGTCCTGAACGTTCGACTTGAGCATGCCCGCTGCTTCTTTCAACAGCTGCAGCTGCTGGTCAAGGTATTCGTACGCGCTGCGGCCGGAAACCGCCTCAATCCGGCGTACGCCTGAACCGATGCCGGACTCGCTGACGATTTTGAACAGGCCGATTTGCCCGGTGTTCTGCACGTGGCAGCCGCCGCAAAGTTCTAAGCTGTAATCGCCGACTTGCACGACGCGCACGATATCGCCGTATTTCTCGCCGAACAAAGCCATAGCTCCCATCGCTTTCGCATCGGCAATTGGTTTCAAGGAGATGTCGACTTGGATATTATTCCAAATTTGACGGTTTACGCGCTGCTCCACATCCTGCAGCTCTTCACTGCTGATGCTGCCGAAATGCGAGAAGTCAAAGCGCAAACGATCCGGTTCAACAAGGGAACCGGCTTGGTTAACGTGCGCTCCCAGAACTTCCTTCAGCGCTTTATGAAGCAAATGGGTAGCCGTATGGTTCTTGATGATATCCCCGCGCTCCGCAGCCGCTACGATGGCTTCTACGGTATCTCCTTTGCGCAGAACGCCAGACTCCACGACGACCTTGTGTACGTGCTGTCCATGCGGCGCTTTGCTCACATCTTCCACCTTCAGCGTAACTTGGCTGCTGCGGATTGTTCCATAGTCGCTCACCTGGCCGCCGCTTTCCGCATAGAAAGGCGTGCGGTCTAGAATAACTTGGCAAGTCTCGCCTACGCCTACAATATCGACAAGCTCGTTCTCATGCACGATGGCTTCGATACTAGCAGTAACTACCAATTCATTATATCCAACAAATTCGCTTTTAACCGTCAGTTCAGACAGCGGACCGCCCTGTACCTTCATTCCGCCTTCTTTCTGACTTGCCGCTCTAGCGCGGTCGCGCTGCTCCTGCATCGATGCGTCGAACCCTTCACGGTCAACCGTCAAGCCTTTCTCCGCAGCAAAATCCTCGGTCAAATCGAATGGGAAACCATACGTATCATACAGTTTGAAAGCATCCGGTCCGCTGATTTGATTCGTGCCGGCTTGACGCGTCTTCTCGACCATTTCGCCAAGGATAACCAAACCATCGCTTAACGTTTCGTGGAAACGCTCTTCTTCCGTGCGGATAACCTTCTCGATAAATTCACGTTTATCGACAACCTCCGTATAGTAGACGCCCATGATTTCGCCGACGGTAGCTACCAGTTTATACAGGAACGGTTTATCCTGGCCAAGCACTTTGCCGTAACGCACAGCGCGGCGCAGCAAACGACGGATGACATAACCGCGGCCCTCATTGGAAGGAAGCACGCCATCGCCTACGGAGAAAGCAACGGTACGGATGTGGTCGGCGATCACCTTAAAGGCCACATCATGATCATCGCTCACATGATATTCCATGCCTGTAAGCTCGGATGTTTTATCGATAATCGGTTTGAACAGGTCCGTGTCGAAATTGGAATCTACGTCCTGCAGAATCGAAGCGAAACGCTCCAGCCCTGCTCCCGTATCAATGTTTTTGTTAGGAAGCGGTGTGTAGCTGCCGTCCTTGTTATGGTTGAACTGTGTAAATACGAGGTTCCACACTTCCAGGAAACGTTCATTTTCTCCGCCTGGCCAGCATTCTGGATCGGACAAGTCGCCGTATTTATCGCCGCGGTCATAGAAAATTTCCGTACAAGGACCGCATGGACCTTCGCCGATATCCCAAAAATTATCTTCTTTGAGCTTATAAATACGCTCTTCCGGGATGCCGATTTGTTTGTGCCAAATGTCAAAAGCTTCCTCATCGTCTTCGTGCACAGTGACAGAAATGCGATTCGGATCAAAACCGATCCACTGAGGATCCGTCAGGAACTCCCACGCCCATGGAATAACTTCTTTCTTAAAGTAATCGCCAATGGAGAAGTTCCCCAACATTTCGAAAAAAGTATGGTGACGACGCGTTTTCCCTACGTTCTCGATATCATTCGTCCGAATACATTTCTGAGCGTTTGTAATCCGCGGATTTTCAGGAATTTCCCGTCCGTCCAAATAAGGTTTCAAAGGCGCAATACCTGCGTTGATCCATAGCAGCGACGGATCATTGTGCGGAACAAGCGAAGAGCTGGGCTCAACCTTGTGCCCTTTACTTGCGAAGAACTGCAACCACTTGGAACGAATTTCACTTGCCTTCATCTCTCTCAAGCCTCCATAATTGTCTATAATGTTTGAAAACAAACAAAAAACGCCCCTGTAACATACAGGGACGAATCATCGCGGTACCACCCTGGTTATTGCGCTCTCCTCCTGCCGAACGTGCGGCAGAGAAAATCAGGCAATCTCCTTGTGCGGATCTGTAACGGGTCCAACCGGTGGAGTTCTTCCACACTCCGAAATCAGCGTTCAGCCATCCTAGCACCGAGAGGTTCTTCCAGCCGGAATAGCCGTGAATTCTGCTTTCCGGAACCTCATCTCTGACAGTGGACTATGACTTACTTCGATTTCATCAACGTTTTTGCAATAGATCTAGATAAGGCAAATTATAACTTTATGCCGCAACCGTGTCAATATTCTTAAATGTTTATGAAACCTATTTGGGCTGGGCAACGTATGTATGTACTATACAATCTTGTTAAAATTTAACGATTAGGAAGTGATGCTATTGGATCTCTCATCGCTGACATTGCTTGGGTTAATTGCTCCTGTTTTTGTGCTCGTGATCTATATCATCACCAAAACGCTCATTAAAAAGGAAATTCCGGATAGCAGGTATAATCCTTTCGATTATATTACCGGCCAATCCCGCGTTGAATTTCAAGAGCAGAAGGAACAAAAAGAAGAAAAGAACGATCAAGGAGACGACAAAGATAAAGCTCTTAAAAATGTAGTTGACAATCGTTCTCAATGATCGTATACTAAATTCATTGATAATGATTTTCATTATCGAACAGCAACAAAGACGAATCAACGTATCATTCATTCCGTAGCCCATTTGATGGTTTACGTATGCCACACCCTTTAATATCCTCAACCCTCGTGCAAAACCCCTGTGTGCCATGATCCCGCAAGTCATGGTACACGGGGGTTTTGTGCGTCTGCTTTAGATAAGGCTAGGTTGTGGGCCTGTGAACATAATGCAAGAAGACATGCTGAATGATCACCTTCATGACCGCGAAGAAGGGTACTGCCAATATTAAACCGACGATGCCCGCTACTTCCCCGCCTACCAATAAAGCAAAGATAATGACTAACGGATGCATATGCAGTCTTTTTCCCACTACCTGCGGTGAAATGACATTCCCCTCCAGAATTTGGACGGCGAGGTTCACCAGCGCGACGAACAGCACCATTTTCAGCGAAATGGTTGAGGCCATGATGATCGCCGGCGCCGCTCCAAAAAACGGCCCAAGATACGGAATGATATTGAAGATCGCGACAACGCTGGCAAGCAGAAGCGCATATGGCATATCAATGAGCCAATACCCCACATAAGCAAGCCCCCCGATCATAACGCAAACCAATAATTGGCCGCGAATATAATTCCCAAGCGCCGTATCGATGTCGATGAGCAGCTTGACAGTTTTCTTGCGATGCTCCTTCGGTACGATGGCCAGCGCCGTCTTCTCGATAATTTGAAAATCTTTCATCATATAAAAAGCAACGAACGGGACGATGAACGCAACAAACAGCATCGAAATGGTGCTGCCAATTTGGTTCATGTATTCTGATATCGCCATGGAAATACTGTTTTCCAGCTTCGTTAAGGAATGATTGAAACCCGTTCGCACGCTGTCGGGCAGCAGTTGATTCTGATTGAAGCCGTCTACAATCGATTGAGCGCGCATCTCCATCTGCGGCATATGCTCGTTCAATTCCGCGATTTGCGTCATAAACACCGGGGTCATGTTCATGATAATGACGGTGAGCGAAGAGATAAACACACAATAAATGAGCAGCACGGCAATCGTTCTTGGCACTTTGCGCTGGTTGAGCATATTCACTACCGGGTTCAAAATGTACGAAATAATCACCGCGATGAAAAATGGCGCTAAAATCGCTTTTAAAAAAGTAAACAAGCTTTGTAGAATTGGCTTAATTTGCAGCAGCATATACAAACACGCCAGGGCCAAAAGCAAATATACGAGCCCTACAAACCATCGATTTTTCCAAAAACGTTCCAACCCGTTCACCTCAGTGACTCTAAAATGTTTATGCCCATACAGTATATGTACATGCTGGTCAAATTAACCTTCACAGACTGAAAACAAAAAAACGTTACTTTCTCGGCACAGGGTGTGCTCAAAAAAGTAACGTCTCCGGCTTGCAATTATGATTAATTGGCGTGTTCTTGGATCAAAGGCATTTCTTCTTCAAAAAACAAATCATCCAGAGAACTTAGCGTACCGTCTTCTTCTACTTGATACACGGACATTTTCTCTCCGTTGACGCTGAGTTCGATAAAGCAACCCCAGCAATAAAATTGGTGGGAACCGATCTTTCCAATATCTTTGGAATTACAGTTTGGACAACGCATCTTGCTCACCCTATTCTTCTTTGGATACGAAGAGTTCTTCCACTTCCTGAGAGCAATGTACAGGCACGATAATGGCATCTTCCCCTTTGGTTGCCGAATCCGGCATAGGAAGCCATCTGCGCCCTTCCTTCAAATCAGAAATAAACCCTTCGGACAATTCATAACCTACTATTTGTTTACCCCAATCTTGGGTTAAATAAACATCTTCTACCACGCCTAATTTGTCTCCACCGATTGTAACGACTGGAAGACCCTTAATCGCCCGGCTGCCTTCCAGAAAAGCATGACACTCCTCGGCATGCTCAAACTCGATAATGACTTTATCGTTCGGTATGGTAACGGCATCTTCGCCGGCAGCGACGACTCCATCCCACGGTACGTACCGTAAGGAGGATAACCACATCTTTGCTTCAAGAATGATGCCTCGTATGTTCCACTCAGAGTCAATCAACAGATCTTTCACTTGGCCTATCTGCTTACCGGAATCTACCGTCAGAACGGGGAGTCCGATCAAATCGTGCGCTCTGCGCAAGGTGTTTTCCTCCTAGAACCACCCGGTACTAATTATTACGCAACCGATTGACAATGGTTGCAATTTTCTGGGCGGCCGTTTCAATTTGATCTTTAGAATTCCCCATTCCAAAGCTAAATCGAACGGCAGAGGCGGTAACATTTTCTGGAAGTTTCATCGCTTGCAGAACGTGCGACACTTCAAGCGAGCCTGACGTACAAGCAGAGCCGCTTGCTGCAGCCACATCTTCCAAATCAAGATTCATGAGCAGCGTTTCTGTGGATATTCCCGGGAAGCTAACGTTCAAAATATGCGGGACACATTGTTCGGCATGGCCATTGATCGTAAATTGATCTCGGCCTAAATGCTGCTCCAAGCTGGCAAGCATGCATTGTCTAAGCTCAATTGCATTCTCATACAGACTGTCGATCCTAGGGAGAATAACTTCTATCGCTTTGGCAAACCCTGCAATAGCCGCGACATTCTCTGTTCCGGCGCGGCGCTTTCTCTCTTGAGCGCCGCCATAAACGTAAGGGACGAGCTTCGTGTTCTTGGATACGTATAACGCGCCTATACCATTAGGGCCATATATTTTATGAGCGGATAAGCTCAGCAAATCAACCGGGAGTTCACGAAGATTCAGGGGAAGTTTACCTAACGCTTGCACGGCATCGACATGAAAAGGAATTTGCCGGCTTCGGGCCAACCGGCCTACTTCTTCAATCGGCTGAATCGTGCCGACTTCATTATTCACATACATGATGGAGATGAGAGCCGTATCGGGACGAATAGCCGACTCCACATCTTCGACTTGAATAAGACCAGTCGGACCTACTGGGAGGTAGGTCACCTCGTAACCGAGGGTCTCCAGCCGTTCGCAGGGATGCAGGACGGCATGATGCTCAATCTCTGTCGTAATGATATGTTTCTTGCCATCTCTGTTTCCACCCACGATTCCAAAGATGGCCATATTATTGCTTTCGGTTCCGCCGCTCGTATAAATGAGCTCGCCGGGAAGACAGCCTAATGCCTTAGCCATCCCGTCACGGAAGCGGTTAAGCGCCGTTCTCGTCGCTCTGCCGAAGCTGTGTGTGCTGGAAGGATTACCGAAATATGCTGTATAAAAAGGAAGCATAGCCTCCATAACGTCGGGATGCACCGGCGTAGTTGCCGCGTGATCAAGATAAATAGGATTCATAGGACACCCTTAAATATAAAACATGTAATTGTCGTGTTTGCCAACATCCTCGAAAGAAATCAGATTCGCAAGCGTAGTCGAATCGAGCACTTCCGCAATGCTGTCGCGGATACGAATCCATAAGTCGCGCTTCGCCGGGTCATCTTCCTCCGTAAAGTCGACAGGACTGATCGGTCCTTCCAACACACGAATCACTTCTCCTGCAGTCACTTGGTCAGCGGCTTTAGAAAGAATATATCCACCGTACGCTCCACGAATGCTTTTGACCAATCCTGCGTTACGCAAAGGAGCAACAAGCTGCTCGAGATAATGCTCGGATAGCTGGTGCTTTTCGGCAATACTTTTCAGTGAAGTCGGACCTTCACCAACTCGATTGGCCAGCTCCATCATGATCGTTAAACCATAGCGGCCTTTTGTGGAAATTTTCAAAATTACACCTCATTCAACATTTATGCCATCAAGGGGGCTAATTGATATTACGAAAAATTGTGAGTTGCTTACCGTATGCTTGTCCGCGTTCGGACATGATGCTCGTCCCTATCTTGGTAAACAGCGTTTCCATTTTCAAGAAAAACATTCCTAAACATCCGTATATCGTATACATGTTATCATAAAATCCTTGTTCTGTGGGGGAAAAACAATGACATTCTCATGAAATATTTTAATTTTTTACAATAGAGATGTATAATAGTTAGAGTTTTATAAAAGTCTTGCAGGATGGAAAAGAGGAACACAAGCGATGAATAAAAAAACACGTGTCATTCTGGGTATGTCCGGAGGTGTCGATTCTTCGGTTGCCGCGCTGCTGCTCAAGGAGCAGGGGTATGAGGTCATCGGCATTTTCATGAAAAATTGGGACGATACCGATGAATTTGGCCATTGCACAGCCGAAGAAGATGCAGAGGATGTCCGAAGAGTTTGCGATCAGATCGGAATCCCTTTCTATACAGTTAATTTTGAAAAACAGTACTATAACAAGGTTTTCTCTTATTTCTTGGACGAGTACACCAAGGGCCGCACGCCGAATCCGGATGTAATGTGCAACAGGGAAATTAAATTCGGCGAATTGCTCCAAAAGGTCATGGATCTAGGCGGCGATTACATTGCTACAGGCCACTATGCGCAAGTGAAAGAGCAAGATGGCGAGTACATGCTCCTGCGGGGCAATGATCCGGGTAAGGATCAAACGTACTTCCTCAACGTGCTGACCCAGCAGCAGTTGTCCAAAGCGATGTTTCCCATCGGACACTTGCCGAAGCCCGAAGTTCGCAAAATTGCCGAAGCGGCCGGACTCGCAACAGCCAAGAAAAAAGACAGCACAGGCATTTGCTTCATCGGCGAACGCGATTTCAAAGAGTTCCTCAGCCAATATCTACCGGCCAAACCCGGCAATATGGTCGATATTCGGAATGGCGAAGTCAAAGGCAGACATGACGGTCTGATGTACTATACGCTCGGCCAAAGACAAGGACTTGGCATTGGCGGTTCAGGTTCCGGCGAGCCATGGTTCGTTGTGGATAAAAATTTGGAAACCAACGAATTGCTGGTCGTTCAAGGGGAGCAGTATCCCGGTCTCTATTCAAAAGGATTGACAGCTTCCGATGTGAACTGGATCTCTCCGAAAAAGCCGCAAGGCCCATTCACGTGCACGGCGAAATTCCGCTACCGTCAGCCTGACCAAGGCGTCGTTCTGACTTTTCAAGAGGACGGAACGGTTGAAGTGGTTTTCGATTCGCCGCAGAAAGCTGTAACGCCCGGGCAATCCGTTGTTTTCTATGACGGTGACATTTGTTTAGGCGGCGGTGTGATTGATAAGGTGCATAAATAAAATCAGCTAATGTTTCATGGGACGAGTAGAAAGGATGATCCGTATGGTTAAAGTGAATGAGGTAACCAGGAGTGCAGCTGCGTATGAGGATGTTGCGAAAATCGTGAAAGAGGTCGGCATTCTCCCCCTCTCTTCTTTCATACCGGATCATCCTTCCCTTGAATCTGTGACGACCCACGAACAGTGGCATACCGGTTTAGAGACCGATCCTTGGCTGTGGCGAGATAGCCTGCCGGGGGACGGACTTGCCGCTTATGGGCGATTTTTTGCGAAGAAGCCTTTGTTGATTTCAGCGGAGCTTTTTCCATTGGTCAAAAATCTGTTGGAAGAACCTTATTCCGTTGAAGAGCGCTACGAGGACGGGCAGCTGCCCAAATCGGCTGTGGAGCTGTTTCAAGCGGTCGAGGCAAACGAAGGCATTGATGTCAAAGAACTGCGCGCTGTCACCGGCATGAAGGCCAAGGAGTCCAAAAATGAATTTGACCGGGCGCTCATTGAACTGCAGAGCAAAACGGATATCGTCATTGCAGGCATCAGCGAGCGTTTGAATGCCAACGGAACGAAGAATGGCTGGAACAGCACCTGCTATATGACCGCGCTGCATTGGATGGAGCTTCATGGCTTGAAGGCGAATGCATTGCCTACTCCTGAGGCGAAAGCCCAGTTCAGAACCTATATCCATGAACGTTACAGCGTAGCTGCCGCTCAGTATCTTGGGAAGATTTTTAAGCTGTAGTTAAAAATAGTGCAAATAACATATGCCCAAATTTACCTCATAGCCTGCAAGTATGCTGTCTCATGCCGACGCAAACCATAAGAGCGAAAGGTGTGAGCGAATGAGTAAAATCTCAGCCGTACTTCTCCTTATCGGGCTAAGTTGGTGCTGCACGGCACAAGCGAGCATGGAGACTGGCATGGAGACTGACATACTTGAAACGATAGCCCGACAAGAAGCTCCGTCTAAGGAACCCGATCCCCAGTATGCCAAATGGAGCCGTTTGGCCTTTCATGAGGCCGGCAAAGTATACACCTTGCTTGACTACAAATACTTGGGTCATTCACACGTTGCTGCCGGGGTAGATCAACAGCAGTTTCGCTTCTGGGTTAGACACAAGGGCGTGGAATTTCCGCTAATCGTATCTATTCGATATGATCCAGTATCGGAAAAGCTTTTTACCATCGATATGGAACAAGAAAGAAGAAGGAACTTACAGATCTTATAGATCTGCTGGCTTCCCTCTTCTTTTTTGTTGATTGAGCTTCATCTTCTCTTCCGTCCCCTGTTCGCTGGCTGCAAAGATGATTTCATGTTTGATTTCGTCCGGCAAATATTGCTGCTGCACGTAATGTCCGGGATAGTTATGCGGGTACATGTATCCTTTATGCCCGAGCTGCTCCGCTCCCTTATAGTGCGTATCCCGCAAATGAAGCGGCACGTCTGCGGACTTAACCCGTTCCATCAACTGTTCCGCACGGGAAATGGCGATCGGAATCGAATTCGATTTGGGACTTTCTACGGCGAATAAAATTGCCTGGGAAATGATGTACTTCGATTCCGGCCAGCCGATCTTGTGGTATGCGTCCATGGCCGTCACGGACTGAACCATGGCCTGCGGATTAGCCAGGCCAATATCTTCGCTACTGGCGACGATGAGCCGCCGCAGGAACGTCATGGGATCCATGCCGAGCTTCTCGACGGCGTATAAGAACCAGAACAGAGCGGCGTCGCTGGAGCCGCGCACGCTTTTGTGAAAAGCGGACAGGACGTCGTACTGCGTCGACTCGTCCGCTTTCACGATCGGGCGGCGGATCGACTCTTCCGCCACAAGGGCCGTGATCCGAACCGTACCGTCCGGTTCGGGAGAAGTCGTCAGCGCTGCCAGCTCCAGCGCGTTCAAGGAACGGCGGATGTCGCCGACGGCCATCCGCGCGATGTGCTCCAGCGCCTCCTCGTCCACGTGGAGGCGCATGAAGCCGAGCCCCTTGACGGGGTCGGCGATGGCTCTTCGCATGGCGATGAGCGCATGCTCCGCCGTGAGGGGCTCGAGCTGAAACAGCGTCGAGCGCGACAGCAGAGCCCCGTTCACATGGTGAAACGGGTTCTCTGTGGTCGCCCCGATGAAGATGAGGATGCCCTGCTCTACCGCAGGCAGCAGCGCATCCTGCCGCGAGGTGTTGAAGCGATGCACCTCGTCCAGGAACAGGATCGTCTTGCGTCCGTACATCGCTTTGTTGGTCTTCGCCAGCTCGATGATCTCTCGCACGTCTTTGACCGAAGCATCTACGGCGTTCAGCTTCATGAACTCTCCCTTGGTGCGGTTCGCGATGATGTTAGCAAGGGTGGTCTTCCCTGTGCCCGGCGGGCCATAGAGCAGAATGGAGCTCACCTGATCGGCTTCAATGGCTCTGCGCAGCAGCTTGCCTTTGCCGACAATTTGCTCCTGACCGATATACTCGTCCAGCGTTGTCGGACGCATGCGGTCGGCTAACAGCTTTCCGGTCGGTTCTTGCGATGAGGCATATGTAAACAAGTCCATATTGGTTATTCCTTTGCTTGGGGTTTAGATAGACATATTCCATTATACCCCTCGTGGGTTAGACTGTCATGCCTTGTGCGGGATAGCTGCTTGGCACGAGATTCCGTCGAAATAATAGTTGGTGCAGCTAGTCCGCCTTGCGGGTTAATCGTTTATCAGTTGGTGGGTGCGGGGTGCGCTTAGCACTCGGCGCTTGGTTCTTGGCTCTTGGCTCTTGGCTCTTTGCCCTCGGCTCTTGGCTCTTGACGGTTGCCGTCCTCCAAGACCCAAATCTTCCGCCTTCAGGGCTGCCGGGCCTCCCCGGGCCTCCAAGCTTTCAGCTTTCGCCCACCCCAGACTAAGGCAAAGGGAACTACAGGGCGCTATATCCGCGAAACGGGCCGCTTTCAAGCGCCAGACGGAACTACAGGGCTTTATTTGCCCTCCATGCCATGTTTTCCCGCCAAAACGGACAAATAGCGGACCCTAGTTCCCTCCAAATGGCAAGCTCCCCCCTACTAAGGCGAAATAACGCCCTGTAGTTACCACATTGCCCACGATCCCTAGCAGAAAGGGGCTGCCTCCGAAGATCATTCCTGATCTTTTTAGAGACAGCCCCTTATCCATTTATTTTTTCTGTCCGGTCTCCAGAAGATCCTTCACGGCTACACTCACCATGATCAAACCAGCCACCGGAGGAACGAATGCGTTGCTCGCTGGCGGTTGCTTCGCTTTGCGAATTTCCGGCGCATTCACGGGTACGATTTGCTGCGTGACATCCTCACGCGGTTTCATTGGCTCTTCGGTCGAGAAGACGACCTTTACGCCTTTTTTGATGCCTTCTTTGCGCAGCCTTTGGCGCACAACCCGGGCGATCGGGTCCATGCTCGTTTTGGAAATGTCCGCAACTTTAAACTGCGACGGGTCCATTTTGTTAGCGGCTCCCATGCTGGAAATGATCGGAATTTTCCGCTCCAGGCACTGCTTGATGAGATGAATCTTATAGGAAATGGTGTCACTAGCATCGAGCACATAGTCGATGTGATGGGCGAACACTTCCTCATACGTTTCCTCGGTATAAAACATCCGCATGGAAATAACATCGCATTCCGGATTAATTAATTTGATGCGATCCCGCATCAAATCCGCTTTGGGCTGCCCCACGGTCGTCGTAAGGGCATGAATCTGACGGTTGATATTCGTGATGTCGACAACATCTTTGTCAATCAGAATCAAGCGTCCGACCCCTGTGCGCGCAAGCGCCTCTGCAGCGATTGAACCCACACCGCCGATACCTAATACGGCGACGGTGCTGTTTTTCATAATTTCCAGACCCTCTGGGCCGATGGCTAGCTCAGTCCGCGAAAATTGGTGAAGCATAGAAACACTTCCTCTTTCATTGTTCTTAAGCTTTAGCAGGCTGCTTAAGCGCTAAGCGAATCGACAGCTGCTCAAGCTGTTTGTCATCTACCGTGCCAGGAGCATCCGTCAACAAGTCCGTAGCGCTTGCTGTTTTCGGGAATGCAATTGTTTCTCTCAAGTTCGTACGGCCTGTAATCAGCATAACCAAACGGTCGAAACCGAATGCAAAGCCGCCATGCGGAGGCGTGCCATATTCGAAAGCTTCCAGCAAGAAGCCGAACTTGTCTGCCGCTTCCTCTTTGGAGAAACCAAGCGCTCCGAACATTTTTTCTTGAACTTCGCGTTGGTAAATACGCATCGAACCGCCGCCTACTTCATAGCCGTTCAAAACAAGGTCATACGCTTGGGCGCGAATTTGGCCAGGGTCCGTGTCGAAGAAATGAATATCGTCTTCGTTCGGACGCGTGAACGGATGGTGCTCGGCTACATAACGTTTCGCTTCTTCGTCATATCCAAGCAGCGGGAAGTCTACGACCCATGCATATTTGAACTGTGAATCGTCGATCAGACCAAGCTGACGGCCGATTTTCAAACGCAGGTTGCCCAGAACGTCCGCCACGACTTTTTTCTTATCTGCGGAGAAGAGCAGCAAATCTCCTTCTTCAGCGCCCAGACGCTCCGTCAGAGCAGCGATTTCAGCTTCATTGAAGAATTTCACGATAGGCCCTTTGAATTCGCCGTCTTTGACTTGAATCCATGCCAAGCCTTTGGCGCCGTAACGCGCTGCAAATGGCAGCAGGTCGTCGATTTCTTTACGGCTCCAAGTGCCGCAGCCTTTAGCGTTCAACGCTTTGACTTGGCCGCCGCCTTTTACCACATTTGCAAATACTTGAACGCCGGAAGTTTGAACGATATCCGATACGTCCTGAAGCTCTAATCCGAAACGCAGGTCCGGCTTATCGGAACCGTATTTCGCCATCGCATCCGCATACGTAATACGTTGGAACGGACGTGGGATTTCCACTTGAGCAGTCTCTCTCATTAAGTTCACGACGAGTTCTTCCAAAATGTCCAGAAGCTGATCCTGGGATAAGAAGGAAGTCTCGATGTCGACTTGTGTGAATTCCGGTTGACGGTCTGCACGAAGATCTTCGTCGCGGAAACAACGTGCGATTTGGTAGTAACGTTCCAGACCACTAACCATTAGCAGCTGTTTGAAAATTTGCGGAGATTGCGGCAGCGCGAAAAACTCGCCTGGATGAACACGACTTGGCACCAAATAATCGCGAGCGCCTTCCGGTGTGCTTTTCGTCAAAATCGGTGTTTCCACTTCGACAAAGCCTTGATCGTCCAAGAAGTTGCGGAAAATTTTGGACGCTTTGGAGCGAAGCATGAGCGTTCTTTGCATTTCCGGACGGCGAAGGTCCAGATAACGGTATTTCAAACGAACGGCTTCATCCACTTCCACGCCGTCTTCAATGAAGAACGGAGGCGTTTTGGCAGCGTTCATGATTTCGATTTCCGTTACTTGAATTTCAATTTCACCTGTCGGGATATTTTTGTTAACCGTTTCCGCGTCACGCTCTACGACTTTTCCTTTTACGGCAAGCACGTATTCGTTACGGGCACGGTCGGCGATAGCCAAAGCATCCCCTGAGAAATCCGGGTTAAATACGGTTTGTACAAGCCCGCTGCGGTCGCGAAGATCAATAAATAGGACGCCGCCTAAGTCACGTCTTCTTTGTACCCACCCGTTTAAGATTACAGTCTGTCCTACCTGGGCTTTCGTAAGCTGCCCGCAATGATGTGTTTTGAGCATCATATTGTTGTTGCCTCCTTATGAATAATTATCAAATTTTAGAACTATCTATTCGAATAGTGTCTTTGCGGCATTAGAGGCAAGATCCACTAAACTTACAATGACTTGAGAGCCTGTTTCCATTTGTTTCAGCGTAATTTCGCCGCGGGCTAATTCGTCGTCTCCGAGAATCGCCACATACTTCGCTTGAAAACGGTCTGCCGATTTCATTTGCGCCTTCAATTTGCGCCCTTGGTAATCTTTCTCGGCTTTGAGGCCTTGAACCCTTAGCTGGTGCAGCAGTTTCGTAACTTCTTTCTCAGCCGTCTCGCCTAATCCGATCAGATACACATCCAGCGGTTCCGGTTTCGGAATTTCGACACCTTGCGCCTGCAGGACTAGCAGAATACGCTCAAGTCCTAATCCCAAGCCTACGCCCGGCTGATCTGTGCCATGACAGCCAATTTGCTCAACCAGGCCGTTATAGCGCCCGCCTCCGCCGATTGTGTCAATAGCGCCAATTCCGGCTGCTTTGTATTCAAAAGCGGTATGCGTGTAATAGTCAAGCCCGCGCACAAGGCGAGGATTAACGCGGTATGGAATTTCCATAGCGGTTAAGTGCTCTTGCACCAGAGAAAAATGCGTGGAGCATTCTTCATCCAAATAGTCAATAATTTCAGGGGCGCCTTCCCCGTATTTCTGATCGATTTTGCAATCAAGAATACGCATCGGATTGCGGTCATAACGGGATTGGCAATCTTTGCAAAGCTTATCTTTCACAGGCGCGAAAAACTGCTGCAGCTTCTCACGGTAAGCCGTTCTAACGGAAGGCGTGCCCACCGAATTAATTTCAACGGTTACTTCTTTCAATCCTATTTCCTTGTAAAAAGTGTACCCCAGCGCAATTACTTCAGCGTCAATGCTGGGATCGACGGAGCCGAAAGCCTCAATGCCGAACTGGTGGAACTGACGGTATCTCCCTGCTTGCGGCTGTTCGTAGCGGAACATAGGTCCTACGTAGTACAGTTTCGTTAAATCAGGCACTCCGTAAAGCTTATTTTCGACATAAGCTCTAACGACGCCCGCTGTTCCCTCAGGACGCAAGGAAATGCTGCGATCGCCTTTATCAAGAAATGTGTACATTTCTTTTTCGACGATATCCGTCGTTTCACCGACACCTCTGGAAAAAAGCTCCGTGCTTTCGAAAATCGGCGAACGGATTTCTTTGTAATTGAATCGTTGACATAAGTCTCTTGCTTTGCTCTCCAGGTACTGCCACTTCTCCACTTCGCCGGGAAGCAGATCCTGCGTGCCTTTTGGCTTTTGAATGCTCATGTGTTCAACCTCCCTTTATCGACTTGTTTGTACTTGATCATATAACAAAAAAATCCCCCATCCCCGACGTTCGTCAGGGACGAGAGATTTGATTCACAAATTCACCCGTGGTACCACCCACATTCAGCTCATCCGCTCTCATGCCACAGGCATATCGAACAGCATTTGCTCTTTAACGGTTAACGCCCGCGTGTACGCACTAGCCGCTACTAGACAGATGTTCGATACATATCGACATGTCGTTCCCGGCAGGTCCTCGGGGAGGTCTTTTCGTTCGCTCATCATAGGAAGCTTGCAGCCTGGACTTCCTTCTCTGGTTATGTGGGGGCGAAATACTTTATCCCTTCAACGGATCACAAAGGTATTGAATTATTGTTTATTGTAAACATTGGCAGAAGTAAAGTCAAGAGACAGGCGCCTATTCGACTTATCTTCCTTGGAATCGTTAATGTAGGTCGGCCCATTTTTGCAACTCGTCCATAACGGGCTTGAGCCCTTTTCCTTTGGCAGTCAATTCATATTCAATACGAACCGGAGTCTCCGGGTACACGTGTCGGACAATGATCTCTGCAGCCTCAAGTTCTTTGAATCTCTCCGAAAGCATGCGATCGCTCATACTCGGAATAAGCACGGATATGTCTTTAAACCGTTTCGGTCCGGACAACAAGACATGCACGATAAGTCCTGTCCAGCGCTTTCCTAGAAGTTCAAATGCATTCTCGAATTTAGGGCACAGTTGATAGTCTTCCATAAAAATCATCTCCTTATTAACAATTTTAACATAGTCGCTTGACAAAAGTAAGTATTGCGTAATAATATACTAACATAAAGTAAGTAATTAAATAAAATTTATTTAAAGAGGAGTTGTTAGCTGTGGCTTTCGGTCTACTTATTATTCGTTTGGTGTTAGGTTTAACATTCGCCGCGCACGGCACACAGAAAGTATTTGGTTGGTTTGGCGGTTATGGTCCAAAAGGCACAGGCGGCTTTTTTGAATCCATCGGCATCAAACCCGGCGTTCTCATGGCCGTTCTAGCCGGATTGTCGGAAATTGCAGGCGGCCTGCTCTTTGCTGCCGGACTTTGGACACCGCTTGCCGCAGCACTTATTATACTTACTATGCTCGTTGCTATTGCAAAGGTTCACGGCAAAAGCTATTGGGCCACTTCGAACGGGTTTGAGTACAATTTGCTCTTGATTGCCGTAGCATTGGGTGTTGCGCTTATCGGAGCAGGCGACTACTCCTTGGACGCTTTGATCGGGTAAAAACGTAAGAGGCTATCTCAAAAGGTCTGCAGACCTGATGAATAGCCTTTTTTTATGCGTACTTTTGAAAAAGAAAATAGCCTGCAGCACAGCGGCTGCAGGCCTCTAGACAATATATAAATTAAAGGGGGTCGACTTTTATTATATCCGCACTTGATTAAAGGGATATGAAAATTAAATTACAATTTCATTACAGCGTTTCCTCTTCAATTTTCAATCATTTTCATTTGTTATCCCCCGTATATTCAGTTTTTTTTCACATATACATGTACAACAAGGCGAATGGCCTTGAATTTATCATCAGGAGGCTGTAACAATGACAACACAAAACGAGTTTCAAGAAGAACGGCAGGATCTAGTGGTGCTCTTCTCCGAAGAATCCGAAACCGAAGCCGAAGTTGAAGATGAAGTAGCCGAAGAAGCAGCCGAAGAAGAGGCCATTGATTCGGACGAAGCTGAGGAAGCGGAAGAATCTGCGGAAGAAGATGAAGTCGAAGGGGAAGAAGAAGCTGAAGAGGAAGTTGATGCCGAGGAGGAAGCTGAAGCGGACGATGAAGATTCTGCAGAAGACGAAGCGGAAGAATCTGCGGAAGCCGATGAGGATGCTTCCGAAGCAGACTAAATGTAAGCGCAGTCATAAAAACTTCCATTGGCTTCGAAAAGAAAAAGAGCCTTACCGCCACATCCGACTGCGGCGCAATAAGGCTCTTATTTGTTGTTTTAAGGCTTGCCCGTAATGCCAATTTTTAAATCTCGAATTAACATATAGGTATCAGCATTCGTTAGCTTCGCCTTGTCTGCGATGAGCTTCAAGGAAGCGTCGGTGAGCAGCTTATTCTCCATTAGCTTAGCTTGCGCCTCTTTGGAAGTAGCTGTCAGCCCCAAAGCTTGCGTAATCGTATACGTGGCTTGCTCAAGAGATAACGGAACTTTATCGGCGTTTTCCAGCTTCGCAATCGCTTGGGAGACATCGCCTTTGAAAGCATCAGGCTTCATTTTCTTCGCGCCGCTCACAAGATTCACCATTCGCTTCGCATTGGACGCATCGTCCAGATGGAAATTGTTGTCGTACGCCCCGGAAGCCAGCCCCAGCATAAGCGCCGTTTTCAACCCTTCGTACGCTTTATGCTCCATAAAAGGCTGCGGCTTGAGCGTAATCGGATGAACTTCCATCCCTTGCTTGTTGAGTTGATCCTGCAGCTTGGCAATCACTTCTTTGGACGCTGACAATTGTCGGAACGTCATCTTCTCCTGCTTCGCGAACATCGCTGCAGCACCGGCTGCTTCTCCCTCCGCCATGCCTGTCGGCATCACGCGCGCACTGCCGTGCGGCAGCGTATCGTAGCTGGCCGATCTGCCTACGACAAGCAGTCCGTCCACTTTCTGCGGCACAAGGCTGCGGAAAGGAATCGCATACTGCTTAGGTTTGCAAACGACAGTTCCCGAGTCTGTTGGCGAAATTCTTTGAATATCAACGGGATACGAACCGAATCCGATGCGGTCCCATTGATCGTTGTTCGTACAGACGTCAACAATATTCAGCCGGTATTCCCCCTGCATATGGCGTGTTTCCCTCACATACAGCTCCGGCGCCGAACCGTCCAGCTCAAGGCTGGCGAATTCAGGGAATGTCTTTTGCATATAAGCCAAAATATTAGGCAGCTCTTTCTTCCCTATGTCAAAAGCTTCTTGTACAGACTTCGGATCAAAAGCGTCCACTCCGAAAATTTGCAAAGCATTAATCAATACTTTATCGTCATTTTCCCTACCCATGTTCAATCCTCTCATTTTGGCTCTTTCTTTGTTGAGAGGCGGGTATTTGCTCATTTCACCATAGCCGAATACGCTGACTTCATTGACGCCGGTATCCGGATTGTTGTCACCGTTTAGCCGTTTGGCCATCAGGTTCCAAACTTCCGGGGTAACATTTTTCAGACGGAACGCCAGCGTTACGGCCATTTTGGAATTGGGATCGCCAATATCCTCATGCCCGATCGTGAACGGTACGCCTGCTGCCGCTGCGAAATCGCCATCCTGCGTGGCATCAATGACAGAAGCGGCCTTCACGACTTGCGTGCTGCCGTTTTCGAGCGTAATCGTAGCGCCGGTAACGGATTTTTTATCCTCTGAAAGCAGCGGATCGATCTTTTTTGTTTTGAGCAGCACATCGATTTTAGGTTCATTTTTGACTAAATCATAGAACGCATTAGCGGCCGTATTCACATCGAAGGAATCCCCTTCAATTTTGGAATACCACTCCGAGAAAAAGCCTTTGTTAAACACATCGTCCTTCCCCAACAGGTTCTTGCTGGAGGAGTAGTTCATATCAATGGAGTTGATCCAGCCGAGCGTCATTAGCCCCCCCAGAATCTCCCGGTTACGTCCATCTACCAAAAGGGTAGTCAATCCATTGCGGGCAGCAGAAACAGCCGCTGCAACCCCCTCCGGGTCCGTACCTACGACAACGACGTCGTAAGCCTCTTTCGTTTTCTTCACGGATTTCACTTCTTCGAATTCTTGTTTCGCGTGACTTTGTCCACCGCTGACATGGTACTTATATTGATAATACAAGGATGCCGCTGCTGCCAGCACCGCGAGTAGAATCAAGATCCCCATCAACCAAAGCCATCCTTTGGAAGCGGAATTGTTACGATTCGGATTTGCCATAAAAAACGAAAGCACCCACCTTGTCCCCTGCTTTTCATACAGCTTACCGGTGAAAGGTTTGATAAGCTTTCTTGAGCAGTCGATTTATTTATAAGCCAAAAACATCACTTGTTAGTTTACCACATTTTAAAGACGTAGAGAAATTCTGCCACTTATCGACCAAGGATAAACGACTTCTTCGTCCTTCAGGACGAGCGCGTTTGTCAAGGTAGATGCGAAGCAAAAGTATAAAACTTATACTTTCTTATCTACAAATAAAGCCCCGCACGCTCATAAGGCAGCATGCAGGGCTTTACGATTAACGATATGATTTCTTCGGAACGCTTTTCAGCTTTTCTTGCTCAGATGTGAACTCAGCACTCATTTCTACATCCGCCAGCCCTGGCGCTTGACTCATCCGCTCAGCAAGTGTCGTATGCAGCAGCTGCTGCTCTGGTGCCGTCATGGCTTTGTGTTTGATCGATTGACGCATCTGGATGCTCCTAACTGCAAGAATCTACAGTTCTAGTATATCCAGGCTGTCCCTTTCTTATCCTTTTGTCAGGACGTGCTGCCGTCTATTTGCTATCGATAATCAAAGTCACAGGTCCCCAATTGGTCAATGAAACATCCATCATTTCACCGAATGAGCCCGTTTCCACCTGTAAGCCCTTCGCACGCAGCAGCTCGTTGAACTTATCATAGAGCGGTTCTGCGATCTCAGGTCTAGCCGCCGACATGAAGTTCGGACGCTTCCCTTTGCGGCAATCACCGTACAAGGTAAACTGGGAAACAGACAATATTTGGCCGCCTGTCTCCAGAACGGAATGATTCATTTTGCCGGCTTCATCTTCAAAAATACGCAGCCCGGATACTTTGTCCGCTATATACGCTGCATCCTGCTCCGTATCTTCATGCGTTATGCCTACCAACAGCATAAGACCATGCCCGATCTGGCCAACAGATGTACCATCAACGGTTACTTCGGCGCGCTTGCAGCGCTGGACTACTACTCTCATCGCCTTCTGAATCTCCTTACTTTCGTTCGTAACCGCGTGTTAGCTCTGCATAATTCGCGATACGGAATAAACGTCTCTCACACGTTTGATTCTCTCGACAACGGACTGCAAATGATCGATATTTTTGATCAAAATCGTCATATGAATCGTCGCCATCTTATTTTTATCGGAACGGCCCGAAACCGCTGAAATACTCGTCTTGCTTTCTGAAACAGCCTGCAGCACTTCGTTCAAGAAATCCCGGCGGTCATGGCCTGTAATCTCAATTTCCACATTGAAATTGGATTCGATAGCCTCACACCAATCGACCTCGATAACCCGGTCCTCTTCGCCCATGCTTGTAGGGATATTCGTACAATCCGACCGGTGCACGGACACGCCGCGCCCTCTTGTAATGTAGCCGATAATCAAATCGCCTGGAACGGGATTACAACAGCGGGCAAAACGCACAAGCAAGTTGTCCACGCCTTTCACCCGCACCCCGTTGGTCGGACGGCTCTTCCGTTCGGTTACGCTTGGTGCCTTAACCTCTTTAACTTCCGTAGTAAGCTGAAGCACCTGTGCTTCTTCCGCTTCCTTGCGCAGCTTCTCCGTAAGCTTCGTGCATATTTGCGCGGCTGTAATACCGCCAAAGCCGACGGCAGACAGCATATCTTCAATGTCGTTGAAATTGAACTTCTTCGCCGCTTCGAGCATTTTCTCGTCGCTCATCAGTGTCGGCGGATCAATGGCCAACCGCTTGAGCTCGCGCTCAATCATGTTTTTCCCTTTTTCGACGTTCTCTTCGCGCTTTTCTTTCTTGAACCACTGCTTGATTTTACTGCGGGCGTGGGAGGATTGCGCGAGCTTGACCCAATCCTGGCTAGGTCCGTATGAATGCTTGGAGGTCAATATTTCAATGATATCCCCTGTTTTCAACTTATGATCCAAGGGGACGATGCGGGAATTCACTTTGGCGCCGATGGTCCGGTTGCCGACCTCCGTATGAATGCGGTACGCAAAATCCAAAGGTACGGAGCCTGCCGGCAGCTCAATGACCTCGCCTTTTGGCGTAAACACAAAAACAAGGTCCGAGAAGAAGTCCATCTTCATCGATTCCATAAATTCCGAAGCATCGTTGGTTTCTTGCTGAAGCTCCAAAATTTCACGGAACCAGCTCATCTTGTCTTCAAAGGTGCCCGAAGGGACGACAGATCCTCCCTCTTTGTAAGCCCAGTGGGCGGCGATTCCGAACTCCGAAGTCCGGTGCATTTCCCAAGTACGGATTTGAACCTCTAACGGCTCTCCCTTAGGGCCTATGACCGTTGTATGGAGCGACTGATACATATTCGGCTTAGGCATCGCGATATAATCTTTGAAGCGTCCCGGCATCGGTTTCCACAACGTATGAATGATACCCAAAGAAGCATAGCAATCTTTGATGCCGTCGACGATAACGCGCAAGGCCATGAGATCGTAAATCTCATTGAATTGCTTGCCGCGGGAGCTCATTTTTTTGTAAATGCTGTAAAGATGCTTGGGTCTTCCGGAAATATCACCTTGAATCCCCATCTCATCCAGCTTCTCTTTGATACTGTGAATCACGTCTTCAATATACTGCTCACGCTCGGTTCGCTTCTTCTGCATGAGATTCACGATCCGGTAATATTGCTGCGGATTCAAATAACGGAGGGCGATATCCTCCATTTCCCACTTGATGGTGGAAATACCGAGCCTGTGCGCAATCGGACAGAAAATTTCCAGCGTTTCCTCCGCAATGCGGCGCTGGCTCTCCTCGGATTGGTACTTCAATGTCCGCATATTGTGCAAACGATCCGCCAGCTTAATCAAAATAACGCGGATATCCTGCGCCATAGCGACAAACATTTTGCGGTAGTTCTCATTCTGCTGCTCTTCCTTGGACTTGAACTTAATCCGCTCAAGCTTCGTCAAGCCGTCTACAAGCATTGCGCAAGTTTTCCCGAATTTATCTAGAACAGTCTCCAAGGAAACTGTTGTATCTTCAACGACATCATGCAGAAGCGCCGCGATCACGGAAGTGACGTCCATCTGCATGTTCACCAGTATATCTGCAACAGCGAGTGGATGCAGAATATAGGGCTCCCCCGATTTGCGCACTTGGCCATGATGGGCTTCATCCGCGAATTCATAGGCCTCCCGTATCCTCTGCAAATCATTCTCTTTCAGATAGGTGGCTGCCTTCTCTAACAGCTGCTCTATACCCATGCATCTACCCATTCCCTTTAAAAGTTGTTTGAAAAAGCGAGCTTTTCAACCGCTTATCTTTAGTCGATTTTTATTCATTATGCCTGCAAGGCAGGCTCCGCGTCAACTAGGCGGTACGATACTTTCGACAAAAACCAGCATTTCGCCTCAAATCCATAGAAGTATGCCTGCCTTACCGGCCTATCCAGGTACAAAAAAGAATCGAATAAAAATTCGATTCTTTCCATTATTTTAATATTGAACTAGGGAAACCACATCTATACCATCAAACTTGTTTCTGCCTTCGAGGTAGGAAAGCTCGATCAGGAATGCCGCTCCGACAATTTCTCCGCCCAGTTGTTTAATCAGGTCGATGGAGGATTGAATCGTTCCGCCTGTTGCAAGCAGGTCATCGGCGATTAGAACTTTTTGTCCCGGTTTAATCGCATCTTTGTGCATCGCCAATTTATCTTTGCCATACTCAAGCGCATAGTCCACTTCAATCGTCTCGCCAGGCAATTTACCGCTTTTGCGAATCGGAATAAAGCCTACGCCAAGCGCATAAGCGAGCGGAGCGCCGATTACGAAGCCGCGAGCCTCAGGACCTGCAATGACATCGATTTCTTTCTCTTTTACCATTTGTTTCAACTGGTCAATCGCTTCTTTATACACAGCGCCGTCTTGCAGCAAAGTCGTAATGTCTTTAAAACGGATGCCCGGTTGCGGGAAGTCTGGGATAACGCGGATATAATCTTTGAAATTCATATGATTTCCTCCAATAATTGTTTTTCTTCTTTATTTATCTGTTGAGCAATCCACTGCTCTAGTTCTTTAGCCGAAGAATACATCACGATCGATTCAACTTCCTGACGATTCATTCTATGCTGATAGATGCGGGATGCTGTAAGATCTTTCTTTGCCGGTGAAGCATGCAGCTTAACGATCGCGCCTTGTCTTTCGATAAAAGCCAGTTCTTCAAACACGGATATAATAAATTGAATCATCGCCGGTGACAAGCCCGATCTTCGGCTAAAAGAGGTCATGACACGAACATCCTGAACATTCAATGAGCCTTCTTTTTGCAAAGTGCCGTACATCATCTTGAACATCTCCCGAGACGGCAGCGTGCTTCCGCTGTCAGGACCCAAATCCGCAAATACAGGGTAACAGCGCATCATCCCCGCAGCTTGCTGCAAAACGCTCTGTAAACCGGCGATGCTCCTTGGGATCGTATACAGAATAATATCCTTCATATGAGCAAAATCGAGCTGTCCGGCACTTGCGTTGCCTGGCCGCAATTGTCCGCTCTCTTGAACGATCCAGTAGGGAACCGAGTCGCCGATTTGAAACGCGGTAGCCGCAAATGCCCCCTCATCCGTCTCGTCGAAAAGAACGATAGCCGGCACTTGACTGTTAACAGTGCTCGAAGCAAGGGAATTCTGAAGCATATTCAGCTTTGCGCTCAATTGCCCGGCACCCCGCCAATCAAAGAGCTGCATATGCGTGATCTTCAAATCCTGCATGACGATTTGAGGCTTGCGGACACCGTTCCACTCGTTGATGGACAGCTCGCCAAGCACATCGACCTTAGCCGCCGGCGCGATTAGTCCCGCCAAGCTGCCTTTGCCGAAACCGACGGCTTCCACCGAGCAGCTTACTTCATCCTTGGCCTGAGAGAGCGCGAGCTTCAGATGCTGCTTCTCCTTCCCCATGGTTCGGATGTCGCCAAGCTGCAAATCGGTGAACATGAATCTGGGGGCGGGGTTGCCCATGCCGAATGGAGCCAGCTTCTCCAGCGCCTCGATGCTTGCGATCGGAACGTCGGGCAAGCTGCATACGGCATCAGCCCTCAATAGAGGGATGAAATCTTGGTCCGTCAGTGTCGCAGCCGCCAGTTCATTCAGCTTAAGTGTGAATGCCTCCAGGTGAGTGCTGCTTAAGCTCATGCCTGCCGCAGCTTGGTGGCCGCCGTAGTGGTCAAGCCACTCTTCACAGGCCGTCAAAGCCTTGTGCAGGTCAAAGCCGGCGATGGACCGTGCCGAGCCTTTGGCCATGCCTGTCTGCGGGTCAATGCTGAGCACCAAGGTCGGGCGGTAAAACTTCTCCACGATTTTGGAGGCTACAATGCCGACAACTCCGACGTTCCAGCCTTCCTTCGCAACGACAATCACTTTGTCCAAGCCGGTTGCTTGCTGCTCCTCAGCCAGAACAAAGGCTTCCTTCACCATTTCTTCAACGATAAGCTGGCGCTCTTTATTCAACATATCCAATTCATAAGCAATTTGCTCTGCTTCGGTCTCATCGGTTGTTGTCAACAGTTTAACAGCAATATCCGCCGCTTCCAACCGGCCGCTGGCGTTAATGCGTGGCGCAAGGGAGAAGCCGATATGTCCTGCCGTCACTTCTTTGCGTTCTATGCCCGAAACACCGATGAGGGAACGAAACCCTGCGTAGGCAGACTCCTGCATGCGCTGCAGGCCTTGCTTGACGATTAAGCGGTTCTCTCCGGTCAACGGCATTAAATCCGCCACCGTGCCAAGCGCCGCAAATTCAAGCACCTCTTCCGGCAGCCTGTCCAGTAAGGCATGGGCCAGTTTTAAGGCAACGCCGACGCCGGCGAGATATTTAAAAGGATACGGGCAGCCCGGCTTCTTAGGATTGATGACGGACAAAGCCTGGGGCAAATGCTCGGGAGGCTCATGGTGATCTGTAACGATCACATCTATGCCCAGCTCCTGGCAATAAGCTATTTCTTGAACAGCGCTTATGCCCGTGTCCACGGTAATCAATAAATCGACGCCTTGCTCTTTGGCTAAGTCAATCGCAGAGCGGTTCAGACCATAGCCTTCACGAATGCGATGCGGGATATACGTATCGAACCGGGCGCCCAAGCCTTTTAACAAATGATACATAAGCGAGGTGCTGCTTACGCCATCGGCATCGTAATCCCCATACACCCGGATACATTCATCGTTCTGAATCGCTTTCCGGATGCGTTCTACTGCCGTACCCATCCCGTCCAGCAAATACGGATCATGATAATGCTGAACCCCGCCATACATAAACTGCTCGGCATCCGGCACGGTCCTTATGTCTCGGAGAACAAGCAGTCTGGCCACAAGCGGTTCGATCTGCAGTTCGCGCACAAAAGTTTCTATGAGCATTTCATCCGCATTTCCAATGCTCCATCTTGCCTTTGGTGCTAGCACTCGGTGTGTCCTCCTTAGCGTTTTCCGCGAGGAAAACCTTCTTCGTAAGCGTTGCTGCTATAATTAATGAATGACAGACGGGAGCTCGCTGAGCTCTGAATCCGTTGTATGCTTATAGGGATAACCTGCATCGTAAGGTGCCACATGCACAACCACATCCGATACATGATGGAATCGCTTCATCAACTGCTGTTTAACCTTTTTGGAAATTTCATGCCCTTCCCAAACCGATACCCTTGGATTCACGCTGATTTTGATATCGACGACGACGTAATGTCCTTGCTCTCTGGCCTTTAGGTCATCTACCGTGACCACGCCTTTGACCAGTTGGACGACGGCAATCAAATCGTCAGCATCTTCCTGCTGCAGGACGTACTCCTGCTTTTTATGTAGTGCTGCCTGTACGAGAGAATATCCCGTCTTTATGATCAAAAGAGAGACGATGATTCCTGCAAATGGATCCATATAATAAAGGAAAGGTACATCCAAGTAACCGGCCAGTGCAGCTCCGAATACTCCGATCAGAGCCACAATAGTAGAGTATATATCGGATCGGTGCCCCCTGCTATTGGAAATTAATTCCTGAGAACCGATTCGTCTGGCCATCCTGACCGCGTATTGATACATGATTTCTTTGACGGTGAGCGAAATGCCAAGCGCAACGAGCGCGTAATTCTCGATGACATGTGCCGGCCCGGCCCACATGTTTTTAATCGCAGAGATGCCCATCTCAACACCAACAACCAGAACGACGATAGCCAGCAAAATGGTTGCGACAGAAACTTTCTTCTCCGGCTCATGGGGGTTCGCTGCCTCCGGCGACAATCTTGCCGATCGCATTCGAAGCAGTGCAGCGGACGAAGCGATGGCCCCCGATGCCGAATGCGCCGCGTCAGCTAACAGGGCTGAGCTTTGCACCATAACCCCAACAATCCCTTTCAGACACGCAAGAACTGCATTGCCGGCGATACCGCCCCATATAGCGAATTCCGTTTTTTGAAAACGCTCGTCTTTCACGCTGACACTCCCCCTGAACGGATACAAAGGCCGCGCAACATTCACGCGGCCGGTTATTATGGTTATTACGCTGCAGCTTTCTTTTTAGAACTACGTAACGATTTTCTTTTCAAGAGGTACCAGAGCGAACAAGCAATAACGATAGATGAGTAAGCACCGCTTGTCAAACCGACCAGCTTCGCAAGTGCGAACAGCTTAATGGACTCGCTTCCGAATATGTACAAGCAGCCTGCCGCAATCAATACGACGAGAACGGTATTGATATTCCGCGCCATCGTCTGCCAAATACTATCGTTGACCAAAGCAACGAGGTCCTCATCCGTTTTGAGCTTGGCGAATCTTAAGTTTTCACGGATACGGTCGAAAATAACGATTTTATCGTTGATGGAATAACCGATCGTCGTCAAGACCGCCGCCAAAAACGGCAAGTTAACCTCTAGGCGGAACATCGCAAAAACCGCGATAACCATGAAAGCATCGTGCAGAATAGCAATAATCGCAGCAATCGCAAAGCGCCATTCAAAACGGATGCTGACGTATACGCAAATCAATACGCTGGCAATAGCTACCGCATACACGGCTTTAAGCAGCAATTCTTTGGCCAATTGCGGATCGACCGTGTTAATTTCTTTGGAAACCTCCGCGCTATAAGCGGTTGCGAAAGCTGCCTGAATTTTATTGACCGTATCATCGTTAAGAACATCGTCGAAACGGATCGAGACCCGGTCGCTGTTATTCCCGCCGATCGTCGGGTCCGCATAGCGCGACTTCAAATCGCCGCTCGATACAAGACCTTTCATAAGCTCATCCACTTTCGCTTTGTCCAACTGCTTGCCGACGACAAGATCGATATTCGTTCCTGCTTTGAAGTCGACGCCGAAGTTCATTCCGGAGAACAGGATGAAAGCCAGACCAATGACGAGAAGAATAATCGAGATACCAAAAAATCTGTTGCGCGTTCTTACAAAGTCAAACTGTTTCTTAGAGTCCACGGATGTCTGCCTCCTTCACACCGAAATAACTTGGCTTTTTGAGCAAGTTGCCTCGTATGATCAGATGCAGCAGCCATCTGGAGAAAACAACGTTCGTTAAGATACTGATAATAATACTTAACATCGTAATAACCGCGAAGCCGCGAATCGCGCCGTTTCCTACGTAATACAGAACAATACCGGCGATCAAGTTCGTGACGTTGGCGTCCATGATCGTACGGAAGGAGTGTTTGGAGCCCGCTTTCAAGGATGAAAGAATGCTCTTGCCCGCGCGAATTTCTTCACGGATTCTTTCGTATGTAATAATGTTTGCGTCAACCGCCATACCTGCTCCCAATACGAGGGCTGCGATACCCGGCAGCGTCAAGGTCGCATTCATAAAGTCGAAGATTGCCAGCAGCACCCAAATGTATGTAATGAGCGTGAACGCCGCAACAAGCCCCGGTGCACGGTAGTACAGCACCATAAAGAGGAAAATCAAGATCGATGCAATCAGCCCTGCGCGTGCCGTTTGGTGCAAGGAGGCTTTCCCTAGCGTCGCATCAACACGTTGAATATATTTCTCGGTTAACTTCAGCGGCATTGCCCCTAAGTTAATCATTTTCGCTACTTTCGTCGCTTCTGTTACGCTTGTTTGCGTAATGATAGCGGAATCGCTGTCAATCGGGAAATTAACGGATGCCGTCGATTGCACTTGATCATCCAAATAAATGGACAAAGTGCTGCCAACCAGCTTCGTCGTCACTTCCTTAAACTTCTCCCGGCTTTTCATTTTGATCTCTACAATCGGCTGTTTCGTGTTCGGATCGTAGCTCAATTTCGCCGCGTTTTCTACGAAATCCGTACCGTTCATGTAGACGGTGCCATCCGGACCTCTGAAGGTAAGAACAGACGGTTTGGACATCAAGGATCTAACTTCTTCCTCGTTCTCCACGCCGGCAAGACGTACGCGAATTCGATCCGATCCTTCCGGATAGACCTCCGGTTCTGCTACACCAAGGGAGTCAGCCCGTTTAGCAAGACTTTCCGCCGCTTGCGTAAGCGTTTCCTTAGTTAAAGGTTGTCCAGCTGTTAAAGGCTCTGCGGTGTACAAAATTTCAAATCCGCCTTTTAAATCCAATCCAAGCTTGATTCGTTCTACAAGTCTAGGGCTTGTTGCTCCGATTGCGCCAAGAACAATTACAACCGTTAGAAAAAAGAACGATATTCTTTTCCAATCCAGCATCTCTTGCTTGTCTCCCTTCAATACTCAATATGCCTATTATATACAGGTCTGAAAATCGAGTCAATTTAAGTCGCTTCATGAAAAATAAGCCCTTTTCTTAGAATTGGGCCCCTCTATACATACTTATCGTCAACCAGTTCATAAACTGGGTCGATTTAAGTGATAAAATGTCATTCACAATCTGATGAAGAGAAGGGACACCCGTTTTGCGGTACTTGTCGCTCACACAATCCCAAATCTCTTTCCCGGTGACATGTTCATAGCCAAGCAGTACAAATTCCTCGACTTTGCTCAAGCAAAGACTCTCGATAAGTTCATTCAGTTCAAGATCGGAAAGATCGACTCCGGCTTCCTCCTTATCCGAAGGAGCAAACTCTCCTTCCTCGAGCTGTGCATCCGCCTTGTCCTCAGGATGATGAGGCACTTGATCGTTATCTTCTCCATGCATAGAGAGAACCTCCTAAGGTTCGATTTATCTGAATCACCTGATACATTCGATGTTCATCCGGCTTTTTCCTGCCAAGCTGTGACCTGTCCATAAAATGTTAGCATGAGCTCCACCAACCCGCGCATATCCATAGGGTAAGACAAGTATCGGAAGAGGGTATGGCATGACCAAGCAATCGTTTATCAGAGGTACGATGATTCTTTTGGCCGCAGGCATTTTGAACCGTATTCTCGGCTTCATACCCAGAATAACGCTGCCGCGTGTCATCGGCGCAGAAGGCATAGGCATTTATCATATGGGGTGGCCGTTCCTCTCCGTCATTCTGACGATCATTACAGGCGGTATTCCTGTTGCGATTGCCAAGCTGATTGCGGAAGCCGAAGCCGAGCGCAACGAAACGAGAATCCGCAGCATTCTGCGAATTTCTTTAGCATTGACAATTGGCCTTAGCGTTCTATTTACAGCTGCCTGCGTTGCGGGAGCCTCCTGGATAACCTCCCATCTGCTAACAGACTCACGCGTTTATTACACGTTTCTGTGCATGAGCCCTATGATCCCGATCATTGGCATCTCCGCCGTATACCGCGGTTATTTTCAAGGCAGACAGAATATGATTCCTACAGCCACTTCGCAAATCATGGAAACGCTCATTCGCATTGTGATGGTGCTTCTGTGCTCGTATGTAATGATCCCTTACGGGATCGAATATGCCGCGGCCGGGGCCATGGTAGGTGTTCTTGCCGGTGAAATTGGCGGACTGGCCGTGCTGGCCATCCATTTCAGGTACGACAAGAAATCGTCCCCCAAACTGCCTGTCGCCCACATCGGCACAACGAAAACGAATGGCCGGCTGGCGAATTTCCGCAGAATTCTGCGCATTTCGATTCCGATTACCGGAAGCAAGCTGATTGGTGCAAGCTCTTACCTGTTTGAATCCATTCTGATTGCGCAGAGTCTGGCGATTGCCGGAATTACCACTAAACTCGCTACAGCGCAATATGGCGCTTTACAAGGGATGGTTATTCCCATCATTCTGCTGCCAAGCGCACTGACCATGTCCTTATCGGTCTCGCTTGTCCCCTCTCTAAGCGAAGCCGCCGCCCGCAAAGATATCAAAACCATCCATGCGCGTCTGCATCAATCCTTGAAGCTGGCGCTAGTTACCGGGGCGCCGTTCGCGGTCCTCATGTTCGTGCTCGCTGAGCCGATCTGCAGGTATATGTACAATCAGCCCGATGTAGGCGTCATGCTGAAAATGATGGCTCCTATCGCCATATTCATTTATTTTCAAGCTCCTCTGCAATCGACTTTGCAAGCTTTGAACAAGCCCGGCGCCGCGCTGATCAATACCCTTATAGGTTCCAGCGTCAAGCTGATCCTTATCTATTGGCTGGCCAGCAAGCCGGAGCTGGGCATTCACGGAGCCGTTTTTGCCATCAATGTTAATATTGTACTGGTTACGCTCTTGCATTGGAACAGTGTTGTGCGCTTGTTGAAATTCCGCATGGAAGGCAGCGATTTCGGTAAAATAGGAGCGGCAATGGCGCTTTCCGGCCTATCCTGCTACTTCATCATGTATGTCCCATGGACTTCTGTCGAATGGCTTCGTTTTGCAGCCTCGTCTCTTACAGGTCTTGTCATGTATATGTTTTTCATTACCGTTTTCCGACTGATCAGCTTGAAAGATCTGGCCCGGGTCATGAACATGGGCAAAAGAATTATCCGTTAACCTATCTCTTCCGGTCAAGGAACATCCGCCCTCTATGATCAATGGAGCAGTAAAATACTTCTTTGAAATCGCGCGCTCCTTTGATCTGCAGCTGGTTTTTCAACCAAAATCGCGTTTTCCCTATTTTCTCCAAATTATCGTCCTGCACTTTGCCATCCATAATAAGCGGCAGCGGAAGACCCTCATAACGAATCGTGCCTTTAAGGCCATGTTCGTCTATGACGGTCTCTTTTTCTTTCTCTTTCTGGCTGTGGCGTTTCTCCACAACGCTTAATTTCCCCGAAGGCTCAAGAACGGCAAACTCCACATCGGCGACATTCATGATCTTATTTTGTCTTAGCTGCTGCATCAAATCATCCAGATTATACCGGTGCTTCCTCATTTCCTCCCGATCGATCAAGCCTTCTTTAATAATGACGCTGGGCTCTCCATCAAATAGAATCCTGAGATTTCTATTTTTCAGGGCGACGTAGGCAATGAAGATTTGGATAAGCACTAGCGTAGCCATTGGAACGAGTCCGGCCATAAGCGGTTTCGCTGCATCCTCCAGCACGAAAACAGCAATTTCGGCAATCATAATCGAAATGACCAGATCAAACAGCGACAACTTCCCGATTTCCCGTTTTCCCATGAGACGGAGCATGAGGAACACGACAAAATAGATCAGCACGGTACGAAAAAAAATGGTCAGAATATCCATGGATAGCCTCCCTGATCTAAGCTCTTGCTTGTTCTCGGAGTTCACTGGTATTCTGACCGCTGATGCACTTCATCATGCAGATTTTACGTATTCAATTGTTGGCAATTACAGTAGAAATAACTTGAAATACACCGTGGCTGCAAGGAATAAAACCAAGGAGATTGGCCCTGCAATCAGGAAATAATTACGGAAATTCAGCCCTCCCCCTTCTTGCTCGGAAAGTGCCGCCGCGTACATACCGGGCAGGGAACCAAAGAGCGTAACCCCGCTTCCAATCGCCGTACCGACAATGAGTGACCACCATAGAGGCTGGACAGTCACTTGAGAAATACTTTGCATGTCCTGGCCAACATGCTCGATCACTGGAATCATAGCCGCGGTATAAGGCACGTAATCCACGACGGATGATCCGAATCCTGTCAGCCATAACAAGAGAATGGAGAGGAACGACATGCTGCCCTGGCTGATTTCTAGCCCTCTAGCTGCGATGAACCCCGAAATTCCTGCATACGTTAACCCGCCCACCATGATGAATAATCCTAAGAAAAACAAAGCCTGCGTGTCGAGTATGCCATTCCAGAAGGAAAGGTAATCTTTTCTTTTGACAAGCTGTACCAAATCTTTGTAGTTGAGCGCTAGCAGCGCTACGGCTCCACCAACGGCGATATAGGCTGCATGCCAGCCCAAAATGCCCTGAAATAAAAAAGCCAGCAGCGTTAATCCCGAAATGGCGCAGCCTCCAAGAAACATGACCCTGCTTTCGGGTAAATAAGAGTCTGGCTGCAGAGAGAGAACTTCCCGCTTGTACGTTTCCGGAATGATCATCTTCCTGCCATAAAGAACCCACATCGCGAGGTAAACGATGGCCAGCATGATGATAACGAGCGGTGCGATTTTGATCAGCATCTCTCCCGTCGTGATGTGCTCTGCCGCGCCGATCAACCTGTTGGACCAGTTGCCCAAAGGAGTCGCTGCACCGCCTAGATTCGCGGATAACAAAACGGAAATCAGAAAAGGAACCGGCGATAATTTCATCATCTTCGTTGTTTTAAAGAGCAGCGGAACGATGACAGCAATAGCCAGCAAGCTGCTCAACAATGCCGAAACGACAGCAGCCAGCAGCGACAAACATAGCAGTATCGTAAAAGGCTTCAGCCGGAACACGCGTATGATTTTACTTGCAGAATAAGCGATAAGTCCCGTTTTCTGAAAAAGGCCGGCAATGACAAATAAGCTGATGAGATACAAAAGGATCTCCCAATTCGCGTATGCAGCAAACGCCTTTCCTATTGGAACAATGCCCAGCAGCAGCATCAGAACGGCTCCACCAAGCGCCGTATACATTCGGTCCCACTTCTCGATCAATATACAAACATATGCTGCCATAAAAATAATAAGAGCTGCAATAGCCTGCCATAGAGCGGGTCCTTGAGAAAATTCCGTCATAATTATTCACCCTTCCTGTGAACAGTCTGTACTAATTCTATGTGCTTGGCCATACAATGATGTTAATGAAAAGAACGAAAATAAGAAAGGATTGGTGCCTGTGAACCCCATGAAAACGGTCAGTCAGGTTCGAATAACATCTCCATTATTTTCCGGTCTTGCCTACTCATTAAGCATGATGACAATTGGGACAATAATTACATCATTATTCTTATTTTTGACAAGCACACAAGAGAGTTCCCTGCATACTTTAACTACGATAATCCATGCCGCAGCGCTTTTTATCGGAGGTTGGGTTTCTGGCAAAAGAGCCGGAAACCGCGGCTGGTATCATGGGGGACTCGTCGGATTCGTCTATTTCATCCTTATTTTTCTCGTAGGCTTTCTTGCTTTTGACGCGGGGCTGAATCTTAATTCGCTGCAATTGCTCGGCATTTTGTTCGCATCAGGTGCGCTTGGAGGCATACTTGGCGTAAATACGAATAAATAAGACGTTTCCGTGAAAATATCACTATCCCCCTTAGATTGTGGTATAATATCATAGTTATATTCGCAATAATTTCCAATATTAGGGGGAAAGCACCATGAGCCCGTTTCAGTCTATGACGCATGCAACGGTCTATATAGTCATAACTGTCATTGTCTTTCTGATTGCAGCCACTCGGAAGAATCCGTTCGCCATCGCCGGAAGCTTCGTTCAAGAAATATTTACATCCCGCAAGTATATGTTCCACTTCGCCGCACTCATTACGATTCTCTTTTTTAACAAGATTGAGATGTGGGTCGAGAAAAGAATTAACTATAAAGCTGATTTTACCAAATCCATCTATGGGATTGAAGGCAACTTTGTTGCATCGATTCAAAATTTCTTCCATAATGACACGTTGACGGCGATAAGCAGCTACTTCTATGTTGTGGTCTTTCCAGCCGTCATGATCGCTTCCATTGCCCTTTATACGTATAAGAAAAATTATAAGCTATTTTACGCTATTTGTTACGCGCTCATGTTCAACTATATGATTGCGATTCCGTTCTATCTGTTCTTTCCGGTCAACGAGGTCTGGTCGTTTCATCCTAATGTTAAACTGCTGATCTTGGACGTATTCCCAACTTTCGAGCAGGATTACCGTCCGCTTTCCGGACTGGATAATTGTTTTCCCAGCTTGCATACGTCGATCTCCGTATCGATGGCTGTCATTGCCGTCAAGAGCCGCAATACGTTCTGGAAAATTTTCGTCCCGATTTCATCCGCTTTTATCATTTTCACCATCTTCTATTTGGGCATCCACTGGTTATCCGATATGTGTGCGGGCGTTGTCCTCGGCGTCGTGGCGGCCAGACTGGGATTGCGCATTTCCGAAGGACGACTCATTCTTGGCGAACAAGCGCTGCTTAAGCGATCTTTAAAAAACAACGAACTATAAAGCCAAACAAAAAGCGAGAGCCTCATGAAGGTTCTCGCTTTTTCGTTTTATTCCTTTGCTGTCGATTGGGATACAGCATTGATAGCAGAACGCTCAAAAGTCATTTTCGTTGCATCGTTGACACGAAGCACGCAAATGTCGTCTGTGATCTCCATGATCGTGCCGTGCAATCCGCCGATCGTCACGACCTTATCCCCTTTTTTCAATGCCCCCAGCATTTGATTGCGTGTTTTCTGTCTTTTTTGTTGCGGACGAATAAGTAAGAAATAGAGAACTACAAACATGAGCACTAAAGGCCCGTATGTATACAAATATCCTACCGCGCCAGTATTCGCAGCTTGAGTTTCAGCCAATAGAAACATAGGTATCCTCCTTTCTTAAAATCCTCTTTCATTATCATTCAGCCCATAAGAAGCAAAGAATTCATCGCGGAAATCAAGCAGGCGATCTTCCTGAATGGCTGCTCTGACATCGCGCATGAGCTGTAGCAGAAAGTGAAGGTTATGAATTGTCGTCAATCTGATTCCGAAAGTTTCATCCGCTTTAATTAAATGACGAATATAAGCTCTGCTGTAATTCGTGCATGTATAGCAAGAGCATTTGGGATCAAGCGGACCGAAATCCTTCGCATGCTTCGCATTCCGAATGACGAGACGTCCTTCGCTTGTCATGCATGTCCCATTCCGGGCGATTCTTGTTGGGAGTACGCAGTCGAACATGTCGATCCCGCGGATAGCGCCTTCAATTAGCGCATCAGGGGAACCCACGCCCATCAGATAGCGCGGTTTGTTAGCCGGCATCAATGGCGCTGTATAGTCAAGTACTTCGTACATCAAGTGCTTTGGCTCGCCTACGCTCAGTCCACCAATAGCATACCCCGGGAAATCCATGGAAGTCAACTGTTCAGCGCTCATCCTGCGCAGGTCCTCGTACATGCCGCCCTGGATGATTGCGAACAAGCCTTGGTCTTCCGGTCGGCTGTGACTTTTCAGGCAGCGCTCCGCCCAGCGGGTCGTCCGTTCCAGCGATTTTTTCACGTAATCGTATTCAGCAGGGAACGGAGGGCACTCGTCAAAGGCCATCATAATATCCGAACCAAGCGCATTCTGAATTTCCATGGCTACTTCCGGGGAAAGGAACAGTTTGTCACCGTTAAGATGAGATTTAAACGTTACGCCTTCTTCTGTGATTTTGCGCATGTTGCTTAGACTAAATACTTGAAATCCTCCGCTATCCGTTAAAATAGGGCGATCCCAGTTCATAAATTTGTGCAGCCCGCCAGCGGCTTTCACAATATCATGACCTGGACGAATGAAAAGGTGATACGTATTGCTCAAAATAATTTGAGCGTCCAACGTCTTCAATTCCTCCGGGCTCATCGTTTTCACTGTGGCTTGCGTACCTACCGGCATGAAAGCCGGCGTTTCAATAACACCATGCGGTGTGTGTACCCGGCCCAGACGGGCTCCGGATTGCTTGCAAGTTTTAATCGGTTCGTACGTTACTGCTGCTGCCATTACATCCACTTCCTATTCTAAGCGTCCTCTAGTTCTTGCCTCTTTCAGTAAATAAGCATTGCGTCTCCAAAGCTGAAAAAACGATACTGCTCCCGAACGGCTTCTTCATAAGCCTGCATCACATAAGTCCTTCCGGCCAGCGCACTAATCAGCATGAGGAGCGTTGACTTCGGCAAATGAAAATTCGTTAACAGCGCATCCACGACTCCGAACGTATATCCCGGATAAATAAAAATGCTCGTCCATCCATGGGAGGGCTGGATATCTACATACTTTCCGGCTTCGGCGCCTGCTTGTTCGCGGCTGAGACCTGCAGCGGTCTCCAGCGTTCGCGCAGATGTCGTGCCAACGGCGATAACGCGCTTGCCGTTCGCTTTCGTTTCATTAATCGCTGCCGCTGTTTCGGGCGAAAGCACGTAGTACTCGGCATGCATTTGATGCTCTTCAATGGTGTCTACTGAGACCGGACGGAATGTTCCCAGTCCGACATGCAGAGTGACGAACGCGAGGCGCACTCCCTTCGCCTTCAGCTTATCCAAGTAAGCCTCCGTGAAGTGCAGTCCTGCCGTCGGAGCTGCGGCCGAGCCTTCGTGCTTCGCATACACCGTTTGATAGCGTTCCCGCTCCGGCAGTTGTTCCTTAATATAAGGAGGCAGAGGCATCTCGCCTAACCGGTCCAAAATTTCATTAAAAATGCCCTTGTAGCTGAATTGCAGCACGCGCGCGCCCATGTCGCCCACTTCCACGACTTCTGCCGTCAAAAGGGGCTCCTCACCCTGCGCTCCGTCTTGGTTTAAGCCAAAAACGGCTACCGCCCCCAACTGCATGCGCTTCCCAGGCTTCACAAGAGCTTCCCAACGATCTTCGCCCAGCTGCTTCAAGAGCAGCAGCTCGACCTTGGCTCCCGTGTCCTTCTTCACGCCAAATAGCCGTGCTGGAATAACCCGTGTGTCATTCATCACGAGCAAATCCCCGGCTTCCACATAATCAATCAACTGCTCAAAGGTTTGGTGACCGATTTCTCCGGTCTGTTTATTGAGCGTAAGCAATCTAGACGCCGTGCGGTTAAGCAGCGGCGTCTGGGCGATCAACGATTCAGGCAATTCAAAGTCAAATGCTTGTACATCCATGTGTGTGTATTCATTCCTTAGTTATGTTGACTCCAGCATAATATGTCTGAAGTATTTTTTTGTAATCATAGCCTTGTTCAGCAAAACCTCTTGCTCCCCATTGGGACATCCCTAGCCCATGCCCATAGCCTGTACCCCGGAAAACGAATTGTTTGGCTTGCGATGGCGCGGTTGGTGTGACGGAAGGTGCGGTTGGGGTTCCCGGCTTATCCGTTGGTTTAGCCAGCCCGCTAGTACCTAACGCTGTCAAATCCGTCTTCTTCAACACTGTCGGTTGGGATTGATTGCCTGACAGCACATAGACGGAGTCGGCACCGGCGCTGCCGGTCTGGGTACTGCCTGCCCCCACAATGGCCAGATTCGTTCCTTGCGAGGTATTACCAGTATAACTTCCCGCTCCTTCAATTTCAAACAATGTGCTGGGCAATCCGCCAAGCACCGTGCGGAAGGCGTCCGGATAAGGTACTTTCACCACAACACCGTTCGCCTTAAGCTCTGTGACCCTTCCGGAAGGCCCGCGCCCGGATACTTCCAGCGATGTCAGTTCCCCATTCACCGTTACCCCTGCTGCCGCTAATTTACTTTTCATCTCGCTGGCCGTATACGGGCCTCTTATCCATGAATAAGCGTTGGATTCTTTTTCCTGACCCAAAACGAGCACTTTTTCCTTTGCAGCAAGCTGATCAATGGAGGGATTCGCTATGTTATCCACGTATGGAGCCGAACGAACATTAACGCCCTGTTCGGTGGCCTCATAGTAGGAAGCGCCGTCCTTGCTCTTTTGCCCGCTATCCTTCAAATACACGCCCGACACATATCCGATTCGGCCATTCCCCATTTGAATGCGGTACCAGATCGCTTTGCCTTTTTCTGCGCCTTCATCGGGGCTGACCACACTGCGCAAATAAGCTGCGGGATTTCCCCAAACCTCTGACGGGTCTGCCGTCATGCCTCCTGAATTGGATGAGAACACAGGAGAAATCAATCCGCTTTTATCCGAAATGACTTCATCCTTCGTGGCATCAACCGCTTGAATGCCTGCCGCAAACTCTTTTTGCATACCGTAATAAGCTTGATCCAACGTTGTATCCGTCACTTGTGCGATTTCATATTTATTTCCCTGCTTGATAGCAAATGTCCGGGCAGCGACGGCTTGCGCTTTCAAAGCTTCCGCAGGCCACGCGGAGCCGAGCTCTGCGCCTAAAACGCCATATAAGTAGGATTCCATCGGCACTTCATTCACCAATGCTAATTTATTCTGATATGTACTGACTTCCATGTCGCCACGGTATTTGCGGTCCGCTTTTTCTTTAACTGCAATGCCCTCCATTTTCGGATGAACCACGGTTTTTTGCTGACCGGTCCCTGCTGCGTAATGGGGAACCGATGCGGTTCCGTTCGCAGACGCCGTTACATCCGATCTTCGAATGAGATAAGCTGCCTTGGTGTTGGCAGCTTGCAAAGGGATGCTTGGCGCCGCTTGCAAAGCCGCCTGCTTCACAGACTCCAATTGGGCGGGAGTCGCTTCATTGCCTACCCATACGCTGAAGACAGGCGGCTTCCCTGCCGCATCTTCTTGCAAGGCCAAATCTGCCTGGATGCCTGCACCGGCATAAACAGCCGCTTGCTGCAAAGCAGCCTCCTCCGTGGCGTACGTGCCTGCACTTAAGCGAAGCGGACCGGTTACTACCGGCGGAACCTGTTTGGTGAACGCAGCGACCGCTGCGTCTCTAAGCGCCTGAGTGGCAGCGCTGTCAGCCGCTTCCTTGGTTGGGAAGCTGCCGTAAAACACCTGGTACACAGTTTTTCCTTGCTTCACCCGGCTTAGCACATAGCCATCGGCCGACATCGTGGCAAGCTTGGCATACAGTCCCTTAGCTGCAGCAAAGTCCGTCGTTTCCAGCATCATAACACTATATTGATCCAGCGATACGCGGATAACAGGATCCGGAACGGAAAGCCACAGCTGATCGGCCGCTCCGGCGGCACTGCGCACGCTGATGTCCATTCCGCCGGTCGAACTAAACGTGGTAAATGGTTCTATCAATTTATATTTGGTTGAATCTATGAATAGGGCAACGCGCACTTCATCCAGATGTTTTATTCCCGCAGCATAGGCTGTAACTGGGACGCCCTGCACCTGAAAGGTTCCAAAAGTCAAAGCAGCCGTCGTAATTATCGCGAGGGTCTTAATAGCTAGCTCCTTTTTTCTTCGTTTCATTCGACAATAATTCCTTTCCTTTTGCAGCATTCTACTAAGTTAGACTCTAGCAAGCGGCAGAAGTTTTGTTTCGTAGAATAATAAAAAAAAGCCGGAGCGCAAAAATACCGGTACCATGCGCATAAGGAGCACTCGGCGGGGCGCCAGCGGACTAGCCTTAAGGGAACTGAGAGCCTCTATTTCGCCGAAAAAGGCGAGATGCTCATTTTAGTGGGAACTACAGGGCTTTATTCGCCTGCCTAGCCCAACATTTCGGCCAAAAACGGCAAAATAGTGCCCTGTAGTTCTCCTTCATTTGTCGAGATTCCGATTTCCAGCTGATAGCGGACTGTAGTTCTCTTTGGGGGCCAAAGCGAGAGGGGCAGGTGGCGGAATTGTATGAGCTAGTGTCTACGAGCGGGGTTCAGCGGGCTCGCCCATAAGGAATACTCGGAACGCCTTCGGTCTAGCCTTAAGGGAACTGAGAGCCTCTATTTCGCCGAAAACGCCCAGCTGCTCATTTTAGTGGGAACTACAGGGCCTTATTCGCCTGCCTAGCCCAACATTTCGGCCAAAAAGGCAAAATAGAGCCCTGTAGTTCCCCTTCATCCGCCAAAATGCCGATTTCCAGCTGAATAGTGGACTGCAGTTCCCTTTTGGGGGGAGGTTCAGAGCAAGGGTGGCAGGTGGCGGAGTTGTAAGAGCTGGGGTCTACGAGCGGAGTTCAACGGGCCGCTCTACAAGCAGAGTTCCACGAGTGGGAGTTCACGAGCTGGAATTCACGAGCGGAGTTCTACCTCCCCCACCCAGCTAGCCCGATGCTCTCACTCCATAGCGCTTCGACAATTCGCCGACTCCCCATATTCCGCCCCACCGCCTCCAACCGCATCGCCAAGCTCTCTTGGCCAAAACCGAAAAAAAGGAGCCAATCGGCCCCTTCTTCGTGATCTTTATGACCGTTGTTCCGGCACCGGCAAACCAAGGTGATGATACGCTTGCGGCGTAACGGTCCGCCCTCTCGGAGTACGCTGCAAAAACCCAATTTGCAGCAAATAAGGCTCGTAGACGTCCTCGATCGTCTGACTCTCTTCGCCGATGGTGGCGGCGATCGTCTCCAGGCCGACAGGACCGCCCTGGAAGCTCTGAATGATCGCTCTCAGCATCTTATGGTCGATTTCGTCCAGACCCAGGTCATCGATCTGGATGCGCTTCAGCGCCTCTTTAGCGATGTCCAGCGTGATGATGCCATCGCCCTTCACCTGCGCGAAATCGCGCACCCGCTTCAGCAAGCGGTTCGCGATACGCGGCGTTCCGCGCGAGCGCATGCCGATCTCGCGCGCAGCTTCGCCGACGATGCCGACCTGCAGGATGTCAGCCGTCCGGGAGACGATGTAGGTGAGCTCCTCCACCGTATAAAACTCCAGCCGGCTGACGACTCCGAAACGGTCGCGCAGCGGCGCAGACAACAAACCTACGCGCGTCGTCGCGCCAATCAGTGTAAACGCAGGCAAGTCCAGCCGCACCGAGCGCGCGCTCGGCCCCTTGCCGATAATAATATCAAGGGCAAAATCCTCCATCGCCGGATACAGCACCTCTTCCACCGTACGGTGGAGGCGGTGGATTTCGTCGATGAACAGCACGTCGCCTTCCTGCAAATTCGTCAGGATGGCAGCCAAATCGCCCGGCCGCTCGATGGCGGGGCCGGAGGTCGTTCTAATGTTCACGCCAAGCTCGTTGGCGATGATGTTGGACAGGGTCGTCTTCCCCAGCCCTGGCGGTCCGTAAAGCAGCACGTGATCCAGCGCTTCCTTGCGCATCTTCGCTGCTTCAATATAAATCTTGAGGTTCTCCTTAGCCTGCTTCTGGCCGATATATTCAGCCAAATAACGGGGACGCAGACTGTACTCTATGGCACTGTCCTCCATCATCAAATTAGCCGATATAATCCGGTCATTATCCATGGTGATCCTCCTAACTCATCGTATACAAAGCTTGCAGCGCAAGCTTCATCAATACATCTACGGAATCCGACGGGTTCGCTTTTGCTTTCACTTGCAGCCATGCGCGGTCCGTTTCCGCTTCCGTGTAACCGAGCGTCATCAGCGCTTCCTTGGCTTCCGTCCAGACTTGACCGCCTTCCGTAATCTGAGCTGAGCCAACCACGCTTAGAGCTACTGCGGCTTCAGGACTTGTGAACGTCACGGAACCTAACTTGTCCTTGAGGTCCAGTATAATCCGCTGCGCCGTCTTCTTGCCAATGCCTGGCAGCTTGGTCAAGAAAGCCAGGTTTTCCTGGCTAATTGCCAAAATGACCGCCTCAGGCCTGCCTCCGGCCGCAAGAATGCCGAGCGCAACCTTCGGCCCAATTCCCGTCACATCCAGCAGCAAACGGAATAAGGCCTGCTCATCGCGTGAGATGAATCCGAATAGCAAATGAGCGTCTTCGCGCACATGATAATGGATGAACATGGTAACTTCCTCGTTTTCCTTATGCGAAAGCGCGTAAGGATTAGGGCAAAATACACGATAGCCTACGCCGTTCACATCCAGTACCGCATATTCGCTTTCGCGGAGCGCAACTTTTCCTCGTAAGAAATCTATCATCTTTTCCTGACCTCATTTATTCTGGATTGCAAAGCAGAAGAATGCGCATGACAAATAGCAATCGCAAGAGCATCCGCTACATCATCAGGCTTAGGCACCTGCGACAGTTTGAGTAAAATTTTGACCATTTCCTGGACTTGGTGCTTCTCTGCATTCCCATAGCCGACAACCGACTGTTTCACTTGCAGCGGCGTGTACTCCGCGATCGGCAGACCTGCCTGAACACCGGCCAGAATCATAACCCCACGCGCTTGCCCAACAGTAAAAGCCGTCGTTACGTTGCGGTTGAAAAAGAGCTTCTCTATGGACATCGCGTCCGGTTTATACTTTTCTATCAATTGCGTTGTAGCGTCGTAGACATCCTTCAGTCTTAGACCTGGATCCGTATGTGCCTTTGTCTGAATGGAACCATATTGCACAGGAACGAGCTTACTGCCAATCTTATCAATAAAGCCGAAACCTACAATCGCGATCCCCGGATCGATCCCCAGAATACGCACAGCATTTCTCTCCCATCTAAAAAAAGCGAACATATGTAGTCATTTCCCATTATAGCAGATAACAAAAAAAAGAGATAGACTCGGGAATCTCCCTCATCTACCTCATCTTTTGTTTCATTATGGCGTTGTCATCGCTTTTTCCGTCTCTTCAACGGCATAATCGCTGAATGTTGATAATACGCTATTATACTCCTCCATATCGGAGATGCGGATGCCCTCGCGCAGCTTTTGCACCGCGTCAAGCGGCAAGCTGCTTTCCAAGTACTTAATATTTAATTGAAAAAACGTCCGTATCACGTTATCCTTCGCGGGAGTACCGTTAAACAACGAAAGATTGCTGCTGCCGTCAATGCCGAACACCGCTTTCTCCTTGCAAGCCGGAGACAAATCCTCGATGTTTTCGGTAAATGTGACATCTCCATTAGGACTAACGCTGAGTATCCAGTTCGGATGTTTTACCTGCATAGTCAGCAGTTGATCGGAGGTTTGCAGGCCGAGCGTACTCCGTTCCTCCCCGCATACGTAAGACTTAAGCAAGTAGCTCTCTCTGCTATCTGTTATCCGTTTGATTGTCGCTTCAGCTTCCTTCAGACGTTGATCGTCTTCCGGCGACAGCGCTGCAATGACAGCTTGCGACGGAGGATCGCCCGCACCCGGCAAACGATTCACCGCATATAATATGGAACCTGCGGCAGCTACAAGGAAGATCGTCCCTAATGTCAACCAACTGCGTTTCCACCGCAGCCTTCTTTTCCAATGTTTCAAAAAACGTTGTACATTCACTGAAATCCCCTTCTATTCTCTTTTTTCCGTATTGTTACCATTTGCATGTGACGCTATACATCATTTACCATAGAGAGAAGCATCAAACCAATCACGACGGACGGTGAAGCTCTATCATGAAAGGTAAAAGACGGATTAAGCGTACAACGCTCCTGATTATCGGAGCTGTCCTATTGTGGGGAGCCGTTGCCATTTGGAACGAAGTCACCAAAATCGAAAACGGCGTGTCCACTCCGCGCTCAACATCTGCCTCCCAACCTTCCAATAACCCAAAAAGTAACCAAACCTCCATAAATCCGGTAACAAATGGGAATAAACTAAGTATAAAATAGCTATATAATTTGACTGTTGCCGCAGAAATGATATAGTCAGAAGTAGATGAAATATTCTCATACTTATTCACGGAAAACGATATATATTTGAAACAGGCTGCCCGCCGATTTTCTAACGCAAACGGTAAAGCCTAATCTTTTCGAAGTCAGTTTTCTTACGAAAACTCTAAGGAGGGGAAACACCATGAATGTCGCAGAACTTCAATTAATTCAATTATCCAGACGAGGCGACCGCAACGCTTTTGTCGAATTAGTCGAGTTATACCGTAACAAAATACAAAAGCTTGCTTTCCGTATGCTTCACAACAGGCCCGATTCGGAGGATATCGTTCAGGAGACATTTATCCGCGTTTATTTAAACCTGAATCACTACGATGAGAGCCAAAATTTCTCTACCTGGATTTATCGGATCGGCAAAAATGTCGCCATTGATTTGCTGCGCAAAAAACGGCCCGTTCAATCCTTAGATGCCGAGCTGAACGATCATGACGACGATTACAGCTACTACAGCAAGCTGGCAAGTCAGGATCAGTCTCCCGAGAACGCTGTGCTCCAAACCGAAATTCAAGATCATATGCATACCTCAATCAACAAATTGGCCGATAAATATAAAAGTGTCATCACGCTCTACTACCTGGAAGAGCTGTCGCTCCAGGAAATTAGCACGAAGCTGAATTTACCGATCACAACGGTCAAAACACGCCTGCACCGCGGGCGCGAATTGCTCCGCAAGAAATGGGGCATGAATTTTGTCGTCGGCCTCATGGTCTTTTTCACCATCGGGATGATTGCCTAGATTCTTCGTCCGTCTCATGAAGAAAGCCTCCTTTACCACTAATTGTGGTTCGGGAGGCTTTTTCGTTATTTTCAGAAATTAATCCAAGGAACGTTCGGTTTGGCTTCTTGATTCTCCAAAGACGCTCTTTGCTGACGTTTCAAAAATGCATGGAGCGCGTCATTTCCCGACGTTTTCGCTTTTTTGGAAGAGCTGCGGCCATTTTTGGACTTCGACGGCTTATGGCTGCGAATGTCAATTTCAACAACTTCTTCTTTATCGGTCTCTTCGGCAAGCTGGTGAGTATGCACTTGCGGCATCATCGGCGACTCGTATGGGGCCTGATAGTGATCTCCCGCATAGGGAATGCCATACGGGCCAGGATGAAAGGCAAACGGATTATGCATCGCCTGCCCCATGTCATGAGAAAATTCCGGCGCGTATGCGCTAGGAATAGCAGGCATGCCGTGGTGATAGCCTTCGTGGAAGCCGTGGTGGACACCGTGGTGATGGCTATCCCATGGACTTGCTGCTAAGCCGGATGGAAACCCTTCCGGAGCGGCCATCCACGGTTGTTCCGTCCATGGTTGCTCCGTCCACGGTTGTTCCATCATCGACGGTCCTCCGCAGCCACAGCCCTCGCTGCTCACCGGCACTGAGCTCATCTTCGCGCTGAGAGGAGCTTGTTCCCAAGGCTGTTGAGGCGGATACGGCGCAAATGCCGGATAAGCCTCCGCCTCATGCTTCTCCGAACTCGGGTAAGCAAAAACTTCTGTCGCCGCAATATGGAACTGCTTGAACGGATGAACGGCCGGCTGCTCATACGGTTCTTGCAGCGAAATAACCCCTGGCTCCGCCTCAGGCACTTCCGGCATCGAAGTCAATGGAACTTCAGGCTGCTTAGGCGCAGGAGCAGGTATACTTGGCGCTTGCGGCGCAGCTTCCGGGATGGTCTCCTGCGCAGATGGCATCATTGGCGGCGCTGCCTCCGGGACCATCTCTGGCGCAGGCTGATTGGCCTCGATCGGTTCGACAGGCTGACCCTCCGGCATATGATCGAAAGGCATTGTCGACGGTTTGGACGGCGATGGCTGCTGCATGACTTCGCCTTCCAGATTTAATTTGGGAACATATACGACTTCCCCCGTCATAAGTACATTGGGATTCTTCAGCTGCGGATTGGCCGCAATCATGGCCGGAAGCGGCACATCCCAAGCTTTGCCAAGTTTCCATAAGCTGTCTCCCTGCTGAACAATGTGCTTATACACAATCTCGTTCGCAGGCGGCTCGACCGGTTTCGGTTTGGAAGGTATTTTCACCTTCATGCCGATATCCAATCGATTCGGATCAGCAATTTGCTGATTGAATGCAATGAGCTGATCCAATGTGATCTGGTATCTTTTTGCAAGTTCGTACAGAGTGTCTCCCTTTTTAACGATATGGATTTTCAACACTTTACCTCCTTTTTTCGTTAGAAAAAACTGGCTACGGAAGCTGAATCACAGTGTTTTCTCAAGTAACTTGCTATCTAAGCCACCTTCTTAGTCACAATGATATTACATCTTATGCGCGTATCTGGGCTTTTGCCCCTCTCGGACAAAAAAAATCCCCCGCGCTGACATGCCGGAGGATAGTTGAATTAACTCGTATAGGTATAACTAGGATAGCAGCCCAATATGCGGACCTGACACCCGATCGCTTCAATTTCTTGAATCGCCGACGGGAGCAAAACGGAATCCAGGGAGCCCGCAATATCGATATAAAAATAATATGTGCCCAGCTTCTTTTTGGTAGGCTTGGACTCAATTTTGGAAAGATTGATTCTCCGCCATGCGAAAGCCGAGAGCACTTGGTGAAGGGCGCCCGGGAAATCTTCAGGCAGCGTGACAAGAATCGTTGTCTTCATGTTTGCCGAAGGCTTCAGCTCCGAAGCTTCAGCACCGACAAGCAAGAAGCGCGTCATGTTGTCCTTATGATCTTGTATCTCCCTCTGCAGCATAGGGACGCCATAATTCGTTGAAGCGATCGCCGTTCCAATGGCCGCTACAGACGGGTCCTGCAGGTTAGCAACAAGGCGTACGCCTTCCGCAGTGGAGCTGACTTGTTCAAATTCGGCTCCGCTTAAATACTGCTTCATAAAACGGCTGCACTGCGCAGGTACGACGTGATGAGACAGCACCTTGCGGATATGGCCGTATGGATTGGATTCATCCGGCTGGCCTTCCGGGCTCGCGTAGCCGATCAGATTCATATCGATGGGAAATACCCACTCCGCCCGAATCGGAAGATCCACTTCGTGAACGAGCCAGTCCACATGCAGGTGAACGGAGCCTTCCAGCGTGTTTTCAATCGGAATCACACCGAGCTCCGTCTCTCCCGACGCAGTCGCATTGAACACTTCCGAAATTAACTTATAAGAAACGTACGTAAAATCCTCGCCTAGAAAATGGCGGGTAGCTTCTTCCGAGAACGTGCTCGGGCCAAGAATCGCTACTTTCTTCATGCAAGAACCTCCTTCTCCACGAATGATTGAAGGTCCCCGTCACTTTGGAGAAGCAGCGTCGTCGTGACGCCTTCGCCGCTTGGCTTTAACCATAGCGTCTGGGCGTCTATTCCTTCTTTGGCCAGCGTCTCCTTCAGGAAAGCTTCCAGCTCCGCCTTACGGCCGCTTCGCTGGTCCACAAGCGCAAGCATCGTTGGCCCTGCTCCGCTGAGAGCAACCCCAAGCGCACCGTGATTCTCCGCTTCCTCCAGGAGCGTCTTCATGCCGGGAATGAGCGCAGCGCGGTACGGCTGATGCAGCGCGTCCTTCATGGCATGCCGGATCATCCCAAGATTGCCTGTGCTAAGCGCGGCAACAAGCAGCGAAGAGTGGCTGAGGTTGAACACCGCATCTTTCATCGGCACCTGCTTCGGCATGACTCCTCTCGCCTTCTCTGTAGCGAGCTGGAAGGCCGGTATCGCCACCAGCACTTCCAAGTTCGGCTCCGGCTCGATCCGAATGGATTCGGCCTTCTCGCCGTCCCAGAACGCAACCACAATCCCGCCGAAAAGGCTCGCCCCTACATTGTCAGGGTGCTTCTCCAGTCGGCTTGCGATTTGGAACAGCTCGTACGCTGAGAGCTTGTTTCCAATGAGCGCGTTGGCGCCTGCAAGAGCGCCTACGATCGCTGACGCGCTGCTGCCCAGTCCGCGGGTCAGCGGAATCTCGCTGTACATCGCGATGTCCAGCTCAGGGTGAGATACGCCGGCCTCTTGAAACACCATCTGAGCGACTTTATAAATTAAATTCGTCTTATCCGTCGGAATCCCGTGCATTTGATCACCGATCAAGTGAATCGTGGTTTGATCCGAGATGGCCATATCGATCCAGGCATATAAATTCAAGGCCATCCCCAGTGAGTCAAAGCCAGGACCTAAGTTTGCCGTGCTTGCCGGCACTTTCACTCTTACCTTTTGCACTGCCTTATAACTCATTTCGAAATTGCGCCTCTTTTCTATAAATTACCCTTCAACGCGGTACACGCTTTTGATCGCATGTATAACGTCCATGGATTCAAACTGTTTCAGCACATTTTTCATGCTGGCTTGGTTCGCGTCATGCGTAATGATGATAATCTCAGCCTTAGGATTATGCTTATTCGGATGCTGGAACACAGACTCCAGGCTAACCTCATGCTGTGCAAAAATTTGTGTAATTTGCGCAAGCACACCCGCTTTATCTTCAACGTGCAAAAGGATGAAGTTTTTGCATGCAATTTGCTCGTCTGTCTTCAGCTTCTTCTCTTTGTAAGGCGCAAGCACCCTGCGTCCGTTCACGCCCAGCTTTAAGTTGCGCACAACGGCAACCAAATCGGCTACGACAGATGTTGCCGTTGGCAATTCGCCTGCGCCGGCCCCGTAGAACATCGTCTCGCCTACCGCTTCGCCGGTCACGTACACTGCGTTGAAAACGCCATTGACGGATGCAAGCGGGTGAGAATTTTTCACCATGGTAGGTTGAACGCTGACCGAGATATGGCCGTCGTGATTTTCAGCGATACCAAGCAGCTTTACTTCGTATCCTAATTTTTTGCCGTATTGAATGTCCTCTTTCGATACGCCCGAAATTCCTTTTGCTTCAACATCGCTTAGCGCAACATTGGCGTGGAAGCCGAGTGTGGAAAGAATCGTCATTTTGCGGGCGGCATCCAATCCTTCCACATCAGAAGTCGGATCGGCTTCTGCGTAGCCAAGCGCTTGCGCTTCTTTCAGCACATCGGCATAGGCTGCGCCTTCTTGACTCATTTTCGTCAAAATATAGTTGGTTGTTCCGTTAACAATCCCCATGATCTTCGTAATGCGGTCGGAGGAGAAACCCTCTACGAGCGCGCGAATGATCGGAATACCGCCAGCAACGCTGGCTTCATAGAAAACGTCACAGCCGTGCTCCGCTGCTTTGGCCAAAATTTCAGCGCCGTGCATCGCCATGAGATCCTTGTTCGCTGTCACGATGTGTTTCCCGTTGCCCAACGCCGTTAATATATGATCCTTCGTAGCGGAAACGCCGCCCATCACTTCAACGACGACATCAATGTCATTATCGCTGATCACATCCCACACATTCTCCGTAAGCTTGTCTGCATCGACAGAAATGTTGCGCAGCTTCGATTTATCTTGCACCAAAATTTTGGAAATTTCGATGGCAGCGCCTGTTTGCCGCTGTAAATCCTCTTGATGCCCTTCAATAATACGCACAACACCAGTTCCTACTGTGCCCAGTCCGAGTAATCCTACCTTGATCGGTTTCATTTCGTTAGCCTCCCGAATACGATTTCTATTTTAACTGCCCTGACCGATGATCATGGCACGCTTGACTCCCTCTTGCGACTGAAGCCGGTCCAATATTTGACGAATCTCTTCCCCCATCGAGGTGGTTTCCACAGAAATGACGACGTTGGCCATTCCTTGCAGCGGAATCGTCTGATGAATGGTAAGTACATTGCCTTCCAAATTAGCTATAAGCGCCAGTACGCGGGACAAAATCCCCGACCGGTGCTCCAAATCCATCGAAATCGTGATGATACGCTCTCTTTCCAGCTTACTTAGCGGGTGAATGCCATCCTTGTACTTGTAAAAAGCGCTCCGGCTAAGCCCGACTTGTTCAACGGCATCGTGAATCGTCTTCACTTCGCCCCGTGCCAGCAGCTCCTTCGCCTGCACCGTCTTCAGCACGCCTTCCGGCAAAATATCTTCCCGGACTAAGTAGTACCTCTCAGGACCGGTGTGCTTGATCGTTTGTAAAAACTCTTTGCTTTCCGGCACCATGTTACCGTCCTCTCTAGAAAGACTGTTGTTTATCTATAGAGGACATTATATCGAATCATGCCGTTTGAAGCAATAGGCAAATTACTCTTAAACTAGCTTCTTTGCAGGAGCCAGTTTACTTGTGCTAAGCTGAGTGTACTAGAAAAAGAAAGGGACCGCTACTATGATTACACTCCGAATGATGTCTACAGCTCTCCTATGGAACAGCCAAGACGAATTACTAATGATGAAACGCTCCTTAACGCGTACACTGTCGCCTGGACTATGGGCAGCCATCGGCGGCCATTTGGAGCCAGATGAGCTAAGCAATCCGCGTGCCGCCGTTCTGCGGGAAATCTGGGAGGAAACCGGCATTGAACACGATGAAATTCACGGACTGCGCCTGCAGTATATTTTACTGCGACTAAACGGCCAAGAAGTGAGACAGCAGTTTTTCTATGTTGGCTCTACCGATGTCACCCCCCGCATTACCACTCCCGAAGGCGAACTGCACTGGGTTCCGAGAGAACTTGTTCTTGAACGTCCTCTTCCTTTTATTTTTCGCAGTTTGCTTGAGCATTATTTAGCCAATGGACCTGCCCCAGACCCTTGGATCGGCTCCGCCGGCGTTAACAAGGACAACGGTCTGCCCACGATTCATTGGAATCCATTCGTTGATCCTAAAGAAGTATAGAATAAGGTAAACTAGTTGGAAATCTCCCTCTAATTGGTTCGAATGAGGACCTCGCAGGGGAAATAGATGGAAAAACTCCCGTTACTTTGGGCGGATTCAGCGAATTCTCGTGAAATCAGCGCAAACAGAGGGAGTTTTTCCTGTTACATGCATCCGACATGCTTCTACAGTCAAACTAGAGGGAACTTTTCCCTTATTTGCGGCCATGAACCAAGAATTAACGACTTCGGCGTCCTTTTTAGGACTTTCTTATCTACGCAAAAAAACAAAGGAGTTAAGCAGATGCAAGCCGCTTAACTCCTTTGTTCATTTTTCCTGATCATTGGTTATATCCATTATTGCGTTTAAAGGGCACTGCCGCCAAATAAGAAACGATATTCCCAGTGGCGGTTTTCGATGGAGTCAATGCGAACTCCGCCACTCTCCTTGGAATATGTATGCAAAACTTGCCCGTTTCCTAAATAAATACCTACATGGTTAATTGTCTGCGTGGACTTGTTCACACCGCTGTATGCCGACTTGCTTGTCCCTTTGTAAGACATGAAAAACATGAGATCGCCGGGCTTCAGATCATGCCAATCCGTTTTGGCGTTCCCGAGCGACTTTACATAATTCCCTTGACCTCTGGAGTCGCTTGGCAGCTTCAAGCCAATGCCGTCCAAGAATGCCTGGCGAACGAAATCCGAGCAATCAAACGTATTGGTATTATCCCGGCTGGAGCCGTATTCATAGGGCGTACCTAAATATTTTTTGCCTGCAGCAATCACTTTTTGTACTTTCTCACTGACTGTTCCGCTGCTGGAGCCGCTGCTGGAGCCGCTATTGGAGCCGCTGTTGGAACCACTGTTACTGTTATTATTGGAATTAGAACCTTCCGGCGTTGTCACGCCAGACGTTGTAATGTATTTCGAACTCGTGCTGATGTAACCTTCCTTACCATCGGATGCTTTTACTTTGTACCACCAATTGTTCACTTTGGATATAATGGTTACTTTCTCGCCAGCCTTCAGGTAACGGATACGTGCTGCATTCGTGTCTGCGCCTTGGCGTAAACTGACGGAGCTCACGATTTGACCGGTCGCTGTTGCGGCTGATGCTTCTTTGGGCATTGGGACGGTAATTGCGCCGAAAACAAGTGCTGGAACTAGCGCTAGGGTGAGTAATTGTTTTTTCATGATGTGTGCCTCCTTAGCGTTTTGCTTATTCACATTGTAGCTAGCGACTTTCGCGATCTTGCAAATGCCAAGCTATCCGGCATCGAAAGGGCTGCCTTTCATAGTGATTCGCAAGCCCAGGATTGTTTCAGGGGGTAGGCTCGAAAAAAAGACCTCCTTAGCCGAATCAACAGCATGCAGGACGGTCTTTCATCCGATTTTCTCTGAGTTATCCGTGCGAGGATAATCTTTAAGTGTGAAACGGTGGCTTTGATCCACCCATTTTTGCATCACTTTCTGCGCCTCTTTCCTTTGCAGCAACGATTCCGCTAGTTGAAAGCCTTCCTCATAGCTGCCAACTTTATCGAACCACGTCAATCTGAGCCCCGCATTAAAAATGACATGATCGCGCTCCCGCTTCACCTCATCGGAATTCTCCCCGCCAATAATCCGGCGCAGCATCGACAGCTGATCAACTTTATCCATTGGCTGCAGCGGTCCGCTCCGGAAACCGAACTTCTGCGGTTCCACCACTCGCGCCTCGTCCCCCCATGGCGTAACGATCCGAATCGTGCTGTTCTGGTAGATGGGCAAATCCCCGGAACCTTCTATTCCGTTCACGAGATATACATTTTGCAAGCCGGATCTCATGGAAATCGGGATCAGCGACTCCATCGTTTTCTGCTGACTGACGCCAATAATCATATTCATGGACTGCACGGGATTCATCACTTTCTCTATCACGTTGAGGACCGTACGCAGTCCTATTTGCTCACGAACCTGCTTCAACTTCCCAAGCGGCTGACAAAGCTGATCGGTTTGCAGAAATCCAATGTGGAGATGAAACAGCATCGTTTCCCACGCTTTTGGTGCCAGATCCACGGCGACGCCGAAGCTTTCCAAAATTTCTTGCATGGCTGTGCCCCGTCGTGAAGGGATCGAGTCTCCTCCGTGCAGCACTTGGGAGAAACCCACTGAAGCGAGCAGCAGACTAACCGGCAATGTGACGGGAAAAAATTGGCGCCCTTCCGATGGACCCGCACAATTGAGCGAATCTGCAAAAGGATGATAATGCAAAGAATAGCTGCGAAAAACATCAATAAACGCCCTCAGCTCATCTTCCGCTTCTCCCTTCATGCAAAGCGCCATTAAGAAAGCCGCACATTGCGCGTCTGTGGAGTCCCCTCTCGCCATCTCATGCGCTGCTTCAACGGCTTCTTCGTAGGATAAATCGCGCGTTGTTCCCTGCTGACCCGACCCTAGAGCTTGAATCCATCTTTTCATCGTTTCTCCCCCTTCCCTTATGGATTAGCGAGCCGCCACCATTATGTCATTATTTATAACACAAAACTGAACATCATACCGAAATCGTAATACTTTCCAGTTTATATGTCAAGTTATATGACATTAATATCACTCCCTCTCCCTTTTTGGACAAAAAAAACACCCATCCCTAAGGATGAGCGTTTCAACTAGCCCTTCTCGTCAAACTCAAAATCAAAATCGCCGATTTGAATCGTCTGCCCATGAACAGCGCCACGGTTGCGCAGATCTTGATCGATTCCCATGTTGCGCAAAATGCGAGCGAATCGCGCGACGGCATCCGGTGTGCTGAAATTCGTCCGTTTGATCAACTTCTCAATCGAAGGACTCTCGATGACAAACGTATCGTTTACCCGGCGAATCGTGTAATCATTCTCTTCTTGTTTCTCGAAGCGGTATACTTTGCGCTCTTCTTTCTCAGCTACGCCCTCTACTTCAGGCGCTTGCGGGATGCTCTCTACAATGTCGGATATCTTGTAGAGAAGCTCCTGCACGCCGCCGCGCGTTAACGCCGAGATCGGATACACTTCAAGCTCTTTGCCATCGGCAGCAAGCTGTTCCTTGAATAAGGCAAGATTATCCTCGGACTCCGGCATGTCCATTTTATTGGCGACAACGATTTGCGGACGCTGCTCCAGCTTAGCATTATAAAGCTTAATCTCCTCGTTGATCATGAGGAAATCTTGATAAGGATCGCGCCCGTCTGCCGCAGACATGTCGACTACGTGCACGATAACTCGCGTCCGTTCCACATGGCGCAGAAATTCATGGCCGAGCCCCACGCCCTCATGGGCGCCTTCAATCAAACCGGGAAGGTCCGCCATTACGAAGCTGCGGCCGTCGCCGACATCCACAACCCCGAGGTTCGGGGTAAGGGTTGTGAAGTGATACGCGGCAATTTTCGGCTTAGCAGCGGAAACAACCGACAGCAGCGTGGATTTCCCCACGCTGGGGAAACCGACAAGGCCGACGTCTGCCATGACCTTCATCTCCAGCACAACCCAGCGCTCAACGCCTTCCTCGCCGTTCTCGGCAATCTCCGGAGCCGTAATGCGCTGCGTCACGAATCGTGTGTTGCCCCGGCCGCCGCGGCCACCCTTGGCAACAACAACTTCCTGGCCGTGCCGCGTTAAATCTGCGATGATTTCTTGCGTATCATCGTCGATAACCGTCGTGCCCGGCGGAATGCGAACAATCATGTCTTCCGCGTTAGCGCCATGCATCGACTTGTTGCGGCCCTTCTCGCCGCGATCCGCCTTAAAATGCTTCTGATAGCGGAAATCCATCAGTGTACGCAAACCCTCGTCGACTCGGAAAATCACATCGCCGCCATTGCCTCCGTCACCTCCGGCTGGACCGCCCTCCGGTACGTATTTCTCGCGCCGGAACGCCACTAATCCATCGCCGCCGTCGCCGCCTTTTACAAACACTTTCGCTTTATCTACAAACATTTCAACACCTCAACTAAGATAAGACTTTGGTCTTCAATCCAAGACCTCTCTATTATAAAAGAAACGGCAGCCTTATTGTAATAACCGCTTCTCCGTCTTGCCAATCGCTATGTTCGATTGAATAGGACCCCGCCTGAAAGCCCATACTTTCCTCAACTGCTTTCTCAAGCCGTTCTTTGTGATAGGGACCTTGATAGACGAAATCCAACAGCAGGCCATCGTCTTGAAGCGCGAATTCCAAGCTTAGCTTGCCGCTTTCATTCTCACCCGCTGCCGCATGCATTTGCACGCATTCAACCGTTTGCCTTACCAACTTTTCAATCAGACCGCCGCTCAGAGGAAGTTGTCCCAAGTTAATTTCTTCATCTAACGCAACTTCGAGCTCCAAAGACTTCGACTGAACCCGGAATATGAGCAAATAAGCAATTAACGAAGGGATACCCAGCTTGGAAAGATTGCTTTCCTGCTGCATATTCATTTTTATTTTTTCCATATAAGGCTGTAAATTATCAAACTTCTTCAGCTGAATATAGCCAAATAATATTTGGGTATCGTTCATCCAATCGTGACGCAACCGATTGATCACCTGAATTAAATTTCTCTGAGCCAGATCTTCCTGTTCCCGAAGCTCATGGTTCCGTCTCTCTTCAACGCCGCTTACTTGCAGTTTGAAAGCTGCATAGCCGCAAATGACGATGACTAGGAGCATTGCCGCCCTGACGATCCAGGGTTCAAGAAACATCATCCCCGTTAATCCAATGAGCACAAGTGCCAATAAATAAACTTGCGCGCTGACCACTCGTTTCATCCCATGTCCGCTCCGTTCTCCCGCTTTGTAACCGTCCATCAAGTATAGCATGGCTATCTTGCAAACGTCACCAAACAAATGAGAAAACCTCTGCCCTTGGCCATTCGGAAATGATCGACCGCGTTTAGAGGTTTGCTTCTTATTAGGAAAAAATCCCTGACGGGCTTATCGCTCGCCAGGGATTCTCATTACGCTTCTAGAGCTGCAGCCACAGGAGCTACATCAACTGGGTATACACTCACTTTTTTGCGATCGCGGCCTAAACGCTCGAATTTCACTACGCCTGGTACTAAAGCGAAAAGTGTATCGTCCGAACCGATGCCCACGTTCGTTCCTGGGTGAATTTTCGTACCGCGTTGGCGATAGAGAATGCTTCCCGCAGTAACGGTTTGACCGTCAGCACGTTTTGCGCCAAGGCGCTTAGAGTGCGAGTCACGTCCGTTCTTTGTGGAACCTACACCCTTCTTGGAAGCGAAAAACTGGAGATCCAATTTCAACATGATGTTATCCTCCTTTGTGATAGATTGTTTTAATCGTTATATAGTCACCGTAATTTTCTGCAATGGTTTGTAGCATGACGAACATCGATTCCAGAATCACCTGGACTTTATTCCAATTCTCCGGTACAGCACGAGCGCTATCTGGTATCGTAATATCCATAAAGCCCCGCTCCATCTCGTGAATGGGAATGACACCCGTTAGCGATTCAATCGAATTATATGTACCGAACGTAACCGCCGATACTGCAGCGCAGACTAGGTCTTTGCCAGGTACGTCATATTCAGCATGGCCTTCCACTACAAAAGATACAATTTGAGGTGAATCCGGTACTAGACGCTTTATGGTCACGTAGATCATAAGGCCGCCTCTTACGCTTGGATTTTCTCAACTACAACTCTTGTGTATGGTTGACGATGACCTTGCTTTTTGTGGTAGTTCTTTTTCGGTTTGTACTTATACACGATAACTTTCGCGCCTTTGCCGTGTTTCTCCACTTTCGCGGAAACTGCAGCACCGGATACCAATGGAGCACCTACAACTACGCCGCTCTCTTTGGATACCATAAGCACACGATCAAAAGAAACAACTTCACCTTCAGCTGCGTTCAATTTTTCGATGTAAAGAACATCGCCCTCTTGAACTTTGTACTGTTTACCACCAGTTTCAATAATTGCGTACATTTTTCATGACCTCCTCATGTCTCAGACTCGCCTTGTCCAGGTGACGGCCGCGGATGAATATCCAATGCCGTGCTTGAACCCGTTTCGCGCGGTTACAGCATGCTTAAACAACACACTCCGAGTAGTATATCACAGAAATATTGTGATATGCAATGTTTTATTTGCGTTTTCGTGTCATCTCCAGCAAGCCCAGTCTCGTCCAGCCAACGATAATCGTTTTGGAACGATCTTTACGCACAGCCTGCGTGATATTTTCCATGACCGCGGCGCGGTTTGTCTCTGAAGTCATATCGATAAAATCAACGATAATAATGCCTCTTATGTTCCGAAGACGCAAAAGTCGCGGAATTTCACTTGCCGCTTCTCGATTAATATCCGTAACCGTCTGTTCCAGATCAATGGAACCGGTATATCTGCCTGTGTTCACATCAATAACCGTGAGCGCTTCGGTTTGATCGATAATCAAATATCCCCCGCTCGGCAGCCAAATCTTGCGCCTAAAGCTCAGATTCAGTTGATCCGTTACGCCAAATTGATCAAACAGAGGAATTTTCCTGTCGTAGAAAGCGATTCGCCCCCGCCAGCTTGGGTGCTGCTTGCGAAGCAATTGCCTCATTTCTTCAAATACTTTGGCATCATTGAGCCAAACTTCATTCACATCCGAAGTAATCACATCTCGGGCTAGCCGCGGCAAAAGATCAAGATCTTGATAAAGCTGCTCGGGCGCCTCTGCCCCATGGGCTTTAGATTGGATGGTTTGCCACAGATCCCGCAAGTTTTGCAAATCGTCACGGATCGCTTCTTCGCTCTGGCCGAGCGAGCCTGTGCGCAGGATAACGCCTTCACCCGGAAGTAAATTGCCCTCTGCCAACTGCTTAAGGCGCTGTCTTTCGGCTTCCAAATCGATTTTTCGGGAGATTGCAATGTAATCGGCGCCTGGCATGTACACAATCCAGCGGCCAGGGATAGAAACGTGTGTTGTTACTCTGGCGCCTTTGGTGCCTTGAGGATCCTTCGACACCTGCACCATTAGCGTCTGCCCCACTTCGGCAAGTTCCGTTATGGAGGGTTTAATTTTCGGTTGCTTGTCCAAATGGACAGGGAGGAGATCGTCTATATAAAGAAAGGCATTCTTCGCAAGTCCAATATCGACGAATGCTGCTTGCATGCCGGGAAGTACATTGACGATGCGACCCATGTAGATGCTGCCTGCTCTTTGGGAATCAAGCGGATACTGCGAATCATACTCAACAAGGCGACCCTCTTCCAGCAAAGCCGCTTGTGTAAGTTCCGGTGCGCAGTGAATTATAAGTTGCTTCATACACGTTCACCTCAACAGTTATTTTACATGAAAAGATCGGAAACTGCACTCCCCGGTTTTTTTCCATCTAAATAACCGCTCACCAATTGCTGCTCAGGCACAATGGCTTGAATACGTCCCGTTTCGTTGACAATATAGATTAAATGATATTTTTCCCGCATAAAAAGCTTCAAGGTATCCGCCATCGTCCGCTGCTTCGTTATGACGATCGGCTGCGCTAACGTTCCGCGGCTTAACAGCCGGCTCACCCGGCTCCCGCGACTGATAAGAAAGCGAAAAAAATGATACGGCAGCTGCCGGTAAGCGTACCAATTGGACACCAGCAAGAAGATGCCGATCACCAGAATATTCAACGGCAATTGCCCATTCATTAACTGGATAATCGCCATGACGATGATTCCCAGACTTAAAAACATGGAAATCCACACGGTGTACAAAATCGTATTATGGTAAGACAACAGGTACCCGAGCAGAGACTGCATCACTTTGCCGCCATCCAGCGGCATGACAGGAAGCAGATTGAACAGCCCGATCATCACATTCGCTTCGATAAAGTAATCCCACCAGTTGCTTGATCCTGCGCCCACCCACTTCATCAAAAGAGCCAATAGGATCAGCCATACATGCTGCATCGGGCCTGCTAGCGCAACAACGAGCTCTTCCCAGGTCGGTACGCTGCCGAGCTCGTCCACAACGAGCACGCCGCCAAAGGGGAGCAGCTGCACTTCTTTAACCCGCCAGCCAAAGCCACTTGCTGCAGCCAAGTGACCGAGCTCGTGAACGAGTACGATGCCAAATAAGGTGATAGCCTCCAAAAAGTAACCTGTCAAGGCAGAGCCGATCAAAACGAGCGTAAATAACGGATGAAACCGATAGGTTGTTCCGAACAATTTAATCAAAGGAAATCACATCCGTTGGGTTGACAGGGCGGCCATCTCTCGTAAAAGCAACATAGATCGTGCCTTTTGCCGGATCTTTCTTGGATGCCTTGCCGATAGGTTCACCCACTTTCATCCAGTCTCCCGCCTCCACGCTTGCCTCGCTTAAACCGCCGTATAACGATTGCAGCCCTCCCGGATGGCGTATGATTACCGTTATCCCGGTTTCAGGCGTCATGCCGGAGAAAACGACTTGTCCTGTATCAAGCGCATAGACCGGCGCAAATTCCGCAGTATTCAGCGTAACGCCAAGCTGGTTAGTCCCATCGAACGGTTTGAGGATGCTTCCTTTAACAGGGACAAACATCGTGCGCTTCGAGGTGCTCACTTTAACGGCTTCATCCCCATCCCGGTTAAAGCTTGGAATAAACGACGGAGAGCCCCCGAACTGATTGGTATACCAAGCGGAGAGCGCCGTGAAATCATACGACTGAGTGAGCGAAGCCGCAACGAACTGTTTCCCTTTGTTTGCCCACGGCTGATTGATCTGAAACATAGCGTACAGCGCGGCAAATATGACGCAGCTAATCAATAGCTTGACCGTTATTTTACGCGGCGAAGGAGGCGCAAACAGCCCTCGCTCCCCATCCGCTGGATCCACGCTGCCATTTAGCGTCTTATCCATCAATAATTTCTGCCGCCAGGCGTACTCGGGATCCTCCTCCATGCGCCTTTTCCAATCTGCATCCACATAGAGCGGCAGCTCCGGCTGTTGTCTCGATGGCGCGCCATGTTCCATGAGCCGGCTTGCTCTCGCCGGACTTCCGCTCAGGCTGGAATTGTCCGCTGCCTCGCGCAAGTTCCGAAGCCGTTCCAACCGCCGTTGTTTCACTTTATCTTTGACTTCCATGACAGCCCCTCCCACATGTTTTCCGTCCGGAAAGCAATCTGCCTGTCGGCGTACCTGCAAATCTCGCATAGTACAGCCTATGAGAAGAAGGACAAGATTATGTGACAAACCCGCATGGAATCTCTTCTGTCCAAATGAAAAAAAAGCCCGCCGGCCAATGGCCAGAGGCTTGCTTGTTTTCAATTGTCAAAACAATTCCGGTTCGCGTTCCTGATGCAGCTTAACGCTCATGACCAGGCCAAGCGAAAGCATGTTAATCATCAGGGAAGTTCCTCCATAGCTAACAAAAGGCAGCGTAATCCCCGTTAACGGCATAATGCCGATCATCATGCCTACATTTTCAAAAATTTGAAAGACGAACATGGAAACGACGCCAACCACGATATAAGCTCCGCTTATTTGAGTGCTTTGGATGGAAATCAGAATCATGCGGTAGATGAGCAAGAAATAAATAAGCAGCAGAACAGCCGAGCCCCTGAAGCCGAATTCTTCCCCCACCACGACAAAGATGGAATCCGAATAGGCAAAAGGAATGAAGTTGCTGTGGACTGAGGTTCCCTGCAGGTAGCCCTCCCCTTCCAGCCCCCCAGACCCGATGGCTCTGATCGCATTTTTCACTTGATAACTATCGTCTTCCGTCACGTCTTGGGGATACAAGTACGTGTCGATCCGATCCATCCAGTGGCTGAATCCGAAGCCTTTGAGCGCATCGTACAAACTAGTGTGAAACGTCTTATACAGGGTGAGGAGCAGGAAACCTAACCCTGCGAAAACAACGACGCTCAACAAAACATGCGTGTATTTGATATTGCCGATCCAAAGCATGCCGAGCAGGATAATGACGAAAATGATCGCATTCCCTAAGTCCGGCTGAATCAGAACGAGGATGAACGGCAGCAGCACCGCCGCGCATACGGGGATCAAATCGTTTTTGATTTGCAGCAGCTCGCCGCCACGCTTGGCCAGCAGTGCTGTTATGCAAATAATCAGAATCAGCTTCACCAGCTCGGCTGGCTGGAACGTCAACCCTCCCGGAAGCTCAAACCAGCCGCGCGCGCCGTGAATTTTTTTACCGAAAAAATAAACGGCAACCAAAGATACGATACCGATCCCGTACAAAAAAGGAGCAATCCGTATGAGTACACGGTAATCAAAAAGACTGCAGGCTAGAAAAGAAATCAAGCCGACGGCATATAGAATAAGAATTTTGGTAATCGAGATAACAATCGACGGGTGATCCACGGATGCGCTGTAAACCGTCATCGTGGAGATGACCATGAAGGCAAACAAGATGAGAACAATAGGAATATCGATGTTTTTCAGTTTCGCAAGCACAGCACGATCATCCTATTCCGATAAACTTTTTCATACGTTTGACCCAGCCTGTTTTATCTTCGAGCTGCATGAGCGGCACCGTGTCTCCCAAGATGCGGCGCGCCACGTTGCGATAAGCAATCGCCGCGCGGGAAGACGGGTTCATAACGGTAGGCTCGCCTGCGTTGGCCGCCTTAATGACATGCTCATCATCGGGAACGATGCCTAACAAATCGATAGCGAGTACCGAGCAGATTTCGTCGATATCCAGCATCTCGCCTTTTTTCATCATCACCGGACGAATACGGTTAATAATCAGCTTTGGCGAGGAGATTTTCTCGTTCTCCAGCAATCCGATAATGCGGTCGGCATCACGTACAGCGGCGTTTTCCGGGGTTGTTACAACGATGGCTTTGTCTGCGCCGGCCACCGCGTTCCTGAAGCCTTGCTCGATGCCGGCCGGACAGTCAATAATGACGAATTCGAAATCTTTTTTGAGCTCAAGCACAATATCTCTCACTTGGTCCGGCGATACCGCATGCTTGTCCTTCGTCTGTGCAGCCGGCAAGAGATACAGCTCTTCGAAGCGTTTATCTTTGATTAAGGCCTGCGGCAAACGGCAGCGTCCTTCCGCGACATCCACAAGGTCATAGATGATCCGATTTTCGAGTCCCATGACGACATCCAAATTGCGCAAGCCAATGTCGGTGTCCACCATGCATACTTTTTTCCCTAAAAGTGCCAATGCTGTTCCAAGATTTGCTGAAGTCGTGGTTTTACCAACGCCGCCTTTTCCCGAAGTAACAACGATTGCTTCTCCCATTTGTTCTCACCCCATGAGCTAATTTCTATAAAAAGCTATCATTTAAAATTCGAATCAGGCCAAATCCGATGAAGCTGATGAAGCTTATCGATTTCCATTTTACCATCTTTCACATAAGCAAATTCCATAAAAGCCTCATCAATTCCCCACTCGTCGGGTGAACGGCTAATAATCCCGGCGATCCGCAATTGAGTAGGACGCATATGAGATGCGGCAATGATCGCTTTATCATCGCCATCGATCCCCGCATGCGCCATTCCGCGAAGTGAGCCCATAATATAAATGTTCCCGGTGGAAGTAATCGTTCCGCCTGGATTAACATCGCCTAAATATAGTAAATCGCCCTCATGATGGAGGGTTTGTCCCGATCGAATCATACCTTTAAGTGTGGACATTTTGGCGGCAGGTTCTACGGCAGCTTCCTTCCGGGGCTCGCTTTCAATCGATTGAATAAGCAGATTGCCTTTTTGCTTGATGACAGCTCTGATTTCTTCTTTCTGCTCCTCGGTTGCTTCTCTGCTGCCTAATTTAACGTGCACATGAACAATCGGTCCGGTCAGTATTTGCTGATGCGTCTTCTCCAGCTTATGCTGCAGCTCTTTCAGCAAATCTTGCCACTCGCATGCGTCGTTTAGTAAAAATACGAGGCCATCTTTGACCCCTTTTATCATCACGTGGTGCTTAGCTACAGACATAATTGAATGACGACCTCCCAACCTATACATTTCGGCTCATGTCGTAGATTCTCCTGCAAACCGCCTGGAAAATTAATCTTCACTGTTCGCAGGCACGCTCCGTTTTCCTTCAAGCAGCTTGCGAATAGGGACATAGCAAACCAAGGCGAAAAGCAGATTAAACAGAACGCTTGGGAGCATGTAATGGGTGAGAGCAAAATTCAAATCAATGTCAATGAGCTTAAACAAGCGGTTAATGCCATAATTGATGAGCTCAAACAAGAGCAAGCCGACCCCGGTAATGAGCAAATTATAAAAAATCAGGTTCGGCTGTCTGCGCTGCGCCAATCCGGCCAAATAGCCAGTCAGTCCCATCCCGAAGGAATAGACGCCGAGCATCGCCCCATAATAGTTAAAATCGTGCAACAAACCGAATATAAGCCCATAAATAAGTGCCGAATGCCGATGATGAAAAAGACCGATGAACAAAATAAAAACCAGCGTAAAATGGGGAGTAACATGCACGCTGCCCTGCCATGAGGCGGGGAGCAGCCATGGCACAATGGTACCTTGCAGAATAAACAAACCAAATAAAATGAGCCACAGCAAATGTTTAGTCACGTAACGGCTCACCTCACTTCACTTCCGGAACTTCGACCACAAATACTTCGCGGATACGGTTAAACGATGCTTTAGGCTTCACCATAACCTTATAGGTAATCCCGAACTCCCCCGGTCCGATGGAAGCGATTGTCCCTACTTCAATCCCCTTTGGAAATACTTGTCCCAAGCCTGATGTAATAATCGTATCTCCGACTTTCATATCATCGGCGTGCTCCACCTTGTTCATTACAAGCTCTCCGGTCTTGGAATCGAAGGATTCGATCATCCCGAATGGCTGATTCTCATTGCCCTTAACGGTGACCGCAATCGCCTTGGAGTTGTTGTCGGAATCCGTAATTTCCGTCAGCAGCTGCACATTCGAATGGAAGCCGAACACTTTGCTCACTCTGCCCACCAATCCGTCAACGGTCATGACGGCCATATTCTCTTTGATGCCGTCCTTGTCGCCCAGATTAATCGTAACCGTGCTGTTGTACGGATCCGGATCGATGGTAACGACTTCAGCAATCCGGTACGTATACACGTTAGCCTGGCGCTGTCGCTCTGTGAAGCCTAGCGATTCCATCAACCGCTTATTCTGCGATTCCAACTCATTCAGACGCTGCGTATCCCGCGCATACTGTGTAAGAGTCATCTTCAGGGTCTTATTTTCTTCATAAATGACTCTTAGCTGCCGGATATCTTCGAAGAAACCCGCTACCTGCGCAGCGGGCTTGTAGAAGAGTCCTTGCGTCCACGATACCGAGTCTTTGACAAATTTCTCCGGCCATGTCATCGGTGCCCGGTTCCCCAGTGTTAATCCCATTAATATAAAGAAGCAGACTAGACCGAACATCAGGAATATCAGCCTCTTGTTTCCCATGAATTTGAACAAATTGAGCACCTTCTAACCAATATTAACGCTTCTTATATCGCGAACTTGATCCTGACTTGCTTTTGAATAAATGAATGTTTTCCAAGGCGCGGCCTGTGCCAATCGCCACACAGTCGAGCGGATTCTCTGCAACAAGGACAGGCATGCCGGTTTCCCTGGCAAGCAAACGGTCCAAATTGCGCAGCAAGCCGCCTCCGCCGGTCAACACAATCCCGCGGTCCATAATATCCGCTGATAATTCAGGCGGACACTTCTCGAGCGTAACCTTCACAGCGTCAACGATCGCATTAACCGTATCCGTCAGCGATTCCGTAATTTCATCGGACGTTACGCTCATCGTTTTCGGCAATCCGGAAACTAGGTCGCGTCCGCGGATTTCGAGCGTTTCCGGCTTTTCCATCGGCAGCGCGGAGCCGATTTCCATCTTGAGCGTCTCCGACGTACGTTCCCCAATCATCAAATTGTATGTACGTTTAATGTATTGAATAATGGCATCGTCCATTTCATCGCCGGCGATACGGATGGAGCGGCTCGTTACGATCCCTCCAAGCGAGATAACCGCAACCTCGGTGGTTCCGCCGCCGATATCCACAACCATGCTTCCGGTCGGTTCCCACACCGGGAGATCGGCCCCGATTGCTGCGGCAAACGGCTCCTCAATCGTGTACGCTTCACGCGCGCCAGCCTGTTTCGTTGCGTCTTCGACCGCCCGCTTCTCAACGGCGGTGATGCCGGATGGCACGCAAACCATAACATTCGGGTGCCGTTGGAATAACCAACGCTGTTTCTGAGCTTGTCTCAAGAAGTAGCGAATCATCGTTGACGTCGTTTCGAAATCAGCAATGACACCGTCCTTCATGGGGCGAATCGCACGAATATTGCCCGGCGTGCGGCCGATCATTTTTTTTGCTGCGTCTCCGACAGCCTCGATTGTTTTCGTATCCGTACGTAGAGCAACCACCGACGGTTCTCTAACGATTATTCCTCTGCCTTTTACATAAACCAGTGTATTCGCTGTACCTAAATCGATTCCTAGATCTTTCGTAAAGCCTCCAAACATGGCAGTTACTCCTTTCCTATTGCCAACCTATTATATTACATAAAGCCTTCTTCCTTCAAACTTATGAATCTCTGATCACCTATGATAACATGATCCAACACTTCAATACCAATTATTGTTCCGGCTTCCACTAACCGATGGGTTAGCTGTATATCCTCCGGGCTTGGCGTGGGGTCTCCGCTAGGATGATTATGTACGCAGATAATGGAGGCGCTGCTTCTTTTAATGGCTGCGCGGAATACTTCGCGGGGATGGACAATGGATGCGTTTAAGCTGCCCATGGAGAGAGTTTCTTGCGCAAGCACGTGGTTCTTCGTATTCAAAAATAAACAAACGAAATGCTCCTTCTGTAAATAACGAAGTTCTTCGCTTAGCAAATTGGCGATATCCTTCGGGGAACGAATGGTCACACGCTCCGAGAATTTGCTTTTGGCAATTCTGCGCCCGAGCTCAATACCGGCCATAATTTGCAAAGCCTTTGCATCACCGATGCCCTTAATTTGCGTTAATTGATCTTTGCTCATATCTACAAGACTGCGCAATCCTCCGGATTCGCTAAGAATGCGGCTGGCCAGACGAACCGCAGACTCCGAAACCGTCCCCGTTCGAAGAATAATCGCCAACAGCTCGGCATTGCTCAAGGCCCCCGCTCCATATTCGAGCATTCGCTCTCTAGGTCTTTCCTCAAGCGGCACTTCGCGCAGCAATAAACTCGTGACTTCCATCAATTCCCCTCTTTCCTTCTGTAGGTTGTGTTACTTATCCCCATCCCATTCATACCCACAAGCCTCTTAAAACGACACAAAACCCCCGGATGGTTAAGATCCGAGGGCTTCTAGGACAACTGCTCATTATTCGATTGCGGACATCCGAACGCTTTGATTCGTTCCAGCATACTGCCGATGGTGTAGCCATCGAAGTATAATTCCATCTGCTTTTCTGCGTCAGCGAAAACATTTCCCATCAGCTTATCCATTTTGGATGAAATCATACAATTCTTGTTTTTCTCATCGCCGGAGCACCAACTTGGCTTTAAAGAGCCGTGACAGGTCAAGCGGTAAATTTCACCGAGAGTCACATCATCCGGATTGCGGCAGAAAATGAATCCGCCTCCGATGCCTTCTTTCGTTGAAACGTAACCGGCTTTGCGCAGAAAGCCCATAACTTTGCGGATACGGGCGGAATGCGTGGATACATTCGCAGCAATTTCTTCGCTGGTTGCCATACGATCAGGCAAATTAGCAAGAAATACGAGACTGTGGACGGCTATCGTAAATTCGCTGTTCATGGCCAATCCTCCCTGAAGAATGCGAAGTCGTGTCGCTTACTGTCATTGTAACCGTTACAGATTACACAGTCAATGTGTGAACGTCGGGAAAACGAAAGATTACAAGACTTGGATGTCAAAGTTCAGCAGCAAATCGCTCAGCAAGGAAAGCGGTAACCCTACAACGGTAAAATAGTCGCCAGCAATCGATTCCACGATGGTCGCCCCGATTCCTTGAATCGCATAAGAGCCCGCTTTATCCTTAGGCTCTCCAGTCGCAATATAGCGGCGAATTTGGGCATCTGACATGGATTTCATCTTCACATGGGTCACGCTGTGCGAGACGACGTGCTTCCCTGTTTGGGCATCGATACAGGCAACCCCGCTGTATACTTGATGCGTTGTGCCCTGCAGAGCTTTCAGCATGCGGAAGGAATCCTCTTCATCTGCCGGTTTGCCCAGAACCTCATCTTGAAGCACGACGACGGTGTCAGAGCCAACAATAATTCCGTGCTTTTCGCCGGGCTCCAGCATGTCCCGAACCGTCGACGCTTTGCGTACGGATAAAACTTCCACCAGCTCGGAAGGCGTTATTTTTCCTTCTACGGTCTCATCCGCGTCGCTCACCCGAATGATATAGGGTAGTCCGAGCGATTGAATCAGCTCCTGCCTCCGCGGCGAGGAAGAAGCAAGAATAAGTCTTTGTTCCGGGTTAAGGGATTTACTCAAAAGAAACATCTCCTAGCTTTCCATAATTTACGATAAAATGGTTCAATGCCGACTATAGCTTGCGATATAGGAGGAAGGCCCCCACTAATCCAAGAATACTGCATAAGTTTAGTCTCACCAGAAGATTCAGTTCATATTTCACAACTTGCAAATCTGCCTTGGGCTCCCAAGTGATAGAGACCGATTTGGTCAAGAAAGACAAGGCAGGCACAGAAGCCAGCAATTGGCCTACAATAATCCCGGTTATCAAGCCGATAATTAGAAATATGACTAATGTAAAGGTGCCTTTCTTCATCGCTGTCATCCTCTCTTCTATGTACAAGCCCTATTATACGGGTACGAACTATTTTTTTCCATGAAAAAAGTAGCCGAATGGCGATTGTTACCTGCTTACAACCTGAGCTGATCCTAGTAAGATAGTTTATCGGAGGTACTTCAACAATGACATTACTTAAAAAACTTGTCCTGCTCACTTTTATACTTACGATAGCGTTTCCCTATCAAGCCTTCGCCTACAAAATTGTACTTGACCCCGGACATGGCGGGAGCGATCCCGGTGCCATTGGAGTTAACGGTTTACGAGAAAAAGATGTCAATCTCGATATCACCCGGAAGCTCCGGGACGAGCTGACCAACCGGGGCTACGAGGTCGTCATGACACGAACGGATGACACCTACTGGTCACTCGCGCAGCGCGTTGACTTCACGGATGCCCTGCAAGCGGATTTATTCGTTTCCATCCATGCCAATTCGCACCCGAACGGCACAACCAATGGAAGCATGGTGCTTTACTACGACAACGCGTACCCCCAAGAAGATTATCCCGCCAGCGAGAAAATGAAGCAGTTGACGCCTTACAGCAAAGATCTGGCGCAGCACGTCTTGGATGCGCTAGTCTCCGCTGCCGGCACCAAGAACTTAGGACTAGTGCCAAGTGCGGTTTATGTTGCCAGAATGGGAAGCATTCCGAGCATTCTTGTGGAAACTGCTTTTTTAAGCCAATCCAGCGATGCTGCACTGCTTGCGAACGATGCGGTGCGATCCAAAATGGCACTGGGAATCGCAAACGGGATCGCCGCCTATACGCCGCCTCTGTTTACAGATTCCCTTGGGCATTGGGCAAGAGAGGCGATTCTTCGCATGAAGAACAAAGGAATTATTGACGGCATCGCCAATCGGTATGAGCCGGAACGCGCTTTGAAAAGAGCCGAATTCCTTACCTTGATGGACCGGGTATTTTCATTCAGCACGCTGGAGGCGGCTTGTGCGCCAAGCGGAACCGTAACCTCTGCGGTTTATGCCTGCCAGACGGCCGATCAAACGTACAAAGACCTGTCCCCTTCCTACTGGGCAAGTCCTGTTTTTGCCAAAGCCCAGAAATTGAATCTGCTTCAAGGCTATGCCGATGGGACGATTCGCCCCGAGCAGCCGATTACGCGCGGAGAAGTCGCCTATCTCTTCGACCGGCTTATCCAAATGACTGCAAAAAGCACGGGGCAATCCGCCGCTCCTAAGGTATCGTTCGACGACGTACCCGCAGAATTGTGGAGCGCGAAAGCGATCTATGCCCTGAAACAAAAAGGCATTATTAACGGAATCACCGATACTTCGTTCAAACCAGAGCAAACGATGACACGCGCAGAGATTGCTGCCTTGTTGGATCGTTATTACGCAAAATAAAAAGCAGCGTATCTTTCAGAGGCTTATCTTAAAGCTCTGGCGGATACGCTGATTTTTTTAGTTACGATACGCTGATTTTCTTGAGCAGTTCTTTCTGTGCAAAAATGTACTGCATCATGGATGTTTGAGCTTGCCACAGCATCGCTGCGGACGGGCTTTTCTTGTACTCATCCATGGACTGCACGGCGCTGTTCAGTGCGGAAGTCATCTTCTGAACAATCGGCTTGGCGTCATCGTTTAAGCCTTCATTGAGTGACGCGGACAATGTTGTCAGGGACTGATGGGAGGTGTGAATGGCTTGCAAGGAGCTGTCCGAAAGCGCCGTCGGCTTCGTTTCCGCAAGATGAATAACGGCCATTTCATTAATGGCATTCACCAGCTTATCTCCTTCTGCCAGAAAAGAAGGAACCGCCTCCGGCTTTTGACCGCCCCAACGGATACCCGATGCAGCCGGAATATCCAAGCTTTTGATATACACTTCTATCGATTTATCCACGGTTTGTACTTGTTGTCGAAGGGTATTGGCATCATCCTTATTCTTCGCAAATCCTACGAATACCGTGGGCTTATCTGAGGTATCCAGGGCGGACGCCAAGCCTTTCTTTTTCAGCGTATCCTGGATGGCTTGGGCTCCCTGCAAGGAACTGAAAACGCCATTTTGCAGGATCGTGTAGGATTTAGCGGGAATTTGAACCGCGGTCACGGCAGCGGCCGTCGCCGGCAGCGCGGATGCTTGATCTGTGCCCGTTTTGGCGGCTCCGACCGGCGTTTTCGATGGAACAGCTGCCTGGACATTAGCCGAAGGCACGGCTATTGTATTTTTGCCCTGTACGGCCTCTGTTGCGGTACGATCGGTCGATGAAAACATAGAGAGGACAAAAAATCCGAAAGCGATCCCCGTCACGACAGCTCCGGCTACCGAAGTGGCAATGCGAATCCAAGGCGCACCGCTAGACTTCGCATATCTGGCGCCTGTTTCCGGCTCTACATAGGGGCCTCTCTGCGTCCAGCTTGACCATTCGTCGCGATTTCGCTCCGTAATCGGCTCCTGCTCCTGGCTTTCAACAGGAACTTCTCTGCCTCTCTGCTCCTCCCGGACAGACTGGGATTCGCGGATAATTCGCTCGACCCGCTCGCCTTCCGTCTCAATCTGGCTGCTCCAGCCGCCAAAATCCGTCGTAAACGTATTTAGCGCATGCGGTTCAAATAAACTCTCTACCTGCTCTCTCTCAGCTTGATGATAGGAGGAAATCTCTTCGGATTTGCGGACGTCTTTCGTCTCATTCGCTACTACTTTGAACTCTTCCTGATAGAGTGGGATTACCTTCTCTTCGGAAACCGGCACTCGCGAGGCTTTGCGGTTAGGTTCTGCAGGCTCTTTGGCGTCGAAACGATACGTAATTCTTGCTTTACTCATTCTCTTCACTCCTCGTAAAATGTATTTGGAAACGGTCCTGCCGTCATCTTGTCCAAATCTTCTGTTACTAGATTATGATTGAGAGAGTTGAAATATGTTCGGTCACGCAAAAAAAGACCGCCTCCAGCCAATTGGCTTCCAGCGATCTTTTCTCTAACCGTTCGTTTCGTATTTCTTGCGAAGTGATTTGGCTAAGCCGTCAGCCGCTTTCCAAATATCTCCCGCGCCCATGGTCAATACCAGATCCCCCGGCTGCACATGGTCGATTAAGTAGCCTTGAACTTCATCCCTTGTGGCAATATGCTGCACACTCGGATTGCTGTTGCTCTTAATCAATTCAACCAGCTTGGCTGAATCTACGCCCTCAATTCGCTTCTCGCCAGCGGGAGAATAAATATCGGTAATAATAACCTCGTCAGCCTCCTCGAAAGAACGGCTGAACTGCTCGAATAAATAATAGGTTCGCGTATAGCGTTGCGGTTGGAAGACGGCAACGATCCGTTTGCCTGTTGCTTTGGCAGCGGAAATCGTCGCTTGAATTTCAGTCGGATGATGCGCGTAGTCATCAATGACCAAAATGTTTTCCACTTCCCCAAGCACTTGAAATCTGCGCTTCGCACCGCGAAACTCTTGAATGGCCTCGGCAATCTGCTCAAAAGGCAGTCCAGCTTCCAAACATGTGATCAACGTAGCTAACGCATTATATACATTGTGCTTACCTGGTACGGACAAGCTGACTTCCCCAAGCAGCGCACCTTTGCAATGGACGTTAAACGTAACCTTGCGGTCGCCTAAGGAAATATCGCTGGCCATATAGTCAGCATCATTATCAATTCCATACGTAATGACTTCGCTTTGAATAGACGGAATCATCTCACGCAAGAACATATCGTCTTGACAAACAATCGCTTTTCCTCCGGGTCTCACTTGACTGAGGAACTGCTTGTAAGCTTTCTTTAAATTCTCGAAATCACCGTTATAGTTCTCCAAGTGATCCGCTTCGATATTATTCACTAAGGCAAGCGTTGGGTGATATTGAAGGAATGTTCCATCGCTCTCATCGGCTTCCGCCACAACGAAATCGCCTTTGCCTGCTTTGGCGTTGCTGCCCACATTCATGATTTCGCCGCCTATAATATAGGTCGGATCGATACCGCAAATCTCCATAACCAGAGCAATCATCGAAGAGGTCGTCGTTTTGCCGTGAGCGCCCGCAACCGCGATTCCTTTGCGTTCATTCATCAGTCTGGCGAGCATCTGGGAGCGGTGAATAACAGGAATATTCAATTCTTCCGCCGCTTGCATCTCCACATTATCTTTGGATAAGGCTGTCGAGTAAACAACCAAATCAGCACCCGAAACATTGCGGGCTTCATGCCCGATGTAAACTTGCGCGCCCTTCGCCTTTAGCTTTTCCGTTAACTCTTGGTGTGCCAGATCGGAACCGGAAATCCGGTATCCCATTTCAAGCATGACTTTGGCAATTGCGCTCATGCCGTATCCGCCGATGCCTATAAAATGTACGTGTTCAGCTTGACTCACGCCGTTCTCACCATCCTTTTTCAGAATCGGTTTGATAGGTAATCCAAGAACGAACATCAGAGATTAAATACAGCGTGCCGGATACGACCGCCAGATCATCCTGCTCAGTTCTGCTTGTAAGGAGTTCTAATGCCCGCTTCCAATCGCGCTCAACCACGATATCGACCTCACGGTTCATATCGTGAAGAAGCTCACGTGCAAGCTCTGCGAGCATAGAGGCATCCCCTTTTTTATGAAAATCGGGTTCCGTAATAATAAGTGTATCCACCAATGGTAGTATATGCCTGAGGTAGCCCGTATGATTCTTTGTCGAAAGCATTCCCATCATCAGATTCAGCTTTCGGTAGCTGTATACGGTTTGGAGCGCAGCGGCAAGTGTCGCGGCTCCTTCCGGGTTATGCGCGCCATCAAGCAAAATGCGGGGCTCGTTCGAAATCATCTCGAGACGGCCCGGCCAACGGGTCTCTTTCAGCCCCTTATACAGGTCTTCGTCGTCCACGATGCAGGCATAATATTGACGCAGCACTTCCAACGTCATCACCGCCACGGCGGCATTCTTCAGCTGATGCTCGCCATTGAGCGAAATCGGCACGCCCGGGATAGGCCGGAACGGGCCTTTGAAATCAAAAGTTTGAAGATCCAGCTCACTGGTCACATTCGCGTAATCGAATTGATCGCCAAGCGTGTAAAGCGTCGCTTTCTTCGCCCGGGCCGTCTGCTCGATTACGCTCCAGCCTTCATGCGGCTGAGCTGCCGTAATAATGGGCACGCCCGCTTTAATAATACCGGCCTTCTCTGCGGCTACTTTTTCGATCGTGTCTCCAAGAATGTCCATATGGTCATGGCCTACATTGGTAATGACGGTCACGACCGGATTCACGATATTCGTGCTATCCAGCCTTCCCCCCAAGCCCGTTTCCCATACCACATAATCGGGATACGCCACTTTGCCGAAATACATAATGGCAAGAGCTGTAGAAATTTCAAACATCGACGGGGAGCCTAGCTCTGTCTCGGCAATCTCGTCAATGACCGGCTTCATGTCATTCACCAATCGAAGCAGATCGTCATCCGGAATATCCTCGCCGTTCACTTGGATACGGTTCGTATACTTTTCCAAATACGGGGACGTGAACGTCCCCACATCATAGCCGCATGCCCGCAAGACGGAAGACAAATAGGCACACGTGGAGCCTTTGCCGTTCGTCCCTGCTACATGAATGAATTTCAATCTGCGTTCGGGGTGACCAAGCTTTTCCATCATCAACTGCATTCGCTGGAGTCCCGGTTTGATGCCGAGTTTCTCCATCCGGCCAACGATCCAGGCGATCGCTTCCTGCGCGCTTTGGAAAGCTGCCGGATGGTTGTCTTTGAATTCGTTCATCGATCTCATCCTCATTTACTATATGAATCACCTTGTATACGTAACTAGGCAATCGTTGGTTTTCCTTCAATTATCCTTTTAATTCCGCTAATCGAGCAATCACTTTGTCCCGCTTATCCGCATAGTCGGCAAGTTTAGCCTTCTCTTCCTCAATGACCTTCGCAGGCGCCTTGGCTACGAAGCCCTCGTTGCCCAGCTTTTTCTCAATACGCTCGACTTCGCCGTGCAAAGTTTGCAGCTCTTTGTCCAAGCGCACAAGCTCTTGGGCGATATCGATCAGCCCGGCCAGCGGCAAGAACAGCTCTGCTCCGGTAATGATCGACGTCATCGCTTTCTCCGGCGCAGCCATTTCGGCGTCGATTTGCAGCAGGGACGTATTGCAGAAACGCTTCAAGTATTCTTCATTTTTACGAAGAATGCTTTGCGTTTCGCTGCTAGCCGGCTTGATCAGCAGCTCAACCTTTTTACTCATCGGCACATTCACTTCAGAGCGGATATTGCGAACGGATCGGATGGCATCCATGAGCAGCTCCATCTCGCGAACAGCATCCGGGGATTCGAACGCCGCATTCTCGGTTGGCCAAGAAGCAAGCGTAATCGTTTCGCCTTCATGCGGCAAATGCTGCCAGATTTCTTCGGAAATGAACGGCATGAACGGATGAATCAAACGCTGTGTGCGATCAAGCACATAGGCCAGGACGGATTGCGTCTTCTTCTTCGCAGCGGCATCCGTACCGTATAAGCTCAATTTGCTGAACTCAATGTACCAATCGCAGAGGTCATCCCAAATGAAATTATACAGCAAACGGCCGGTTTCGCCGAATTCATAGCTGTCGATCAAGCGGGTTACGTCGCGAACCGTTTCGTTCAAACGATGCAGAATCCAGCGGTCTGCCGTACCCAGCTGACCCGTCAAATCAATGTCCGCGGCCGTAACGCCTTCGAGGTTCATAAGCGCAAAACGGGACGCATTCCAGATCTTGTTGGCAAAATTCCGCGCTTGCTCCACACGTTCCCACCGGAAACGGAGATCCTGCCCTGGCGTGCTGCTCGTGGAAATCATGTAACGCATAGCATCTGCGCCATACTTTTCGATCACCTCTAGCGGATCAACGCCGTTGCCAAGCGATTTGGACATTTTACGGCCTTCGGAGTCGCGTACAAGACCATGCATCAACACGTCTTTGAACGGAATTTGCTCCGTAAATTCAAGAGCCGTGAAAATCATTCGGGCAACCCAGAAATAAATAATATCATAACCCGTTACTAGAACATTCGTCGGGTAGTAGCGTTTAAGGTCCTCAGTCTCATTCGGCCAGCCGAGTGTGGAGAACGGCCATAGGGCAGAGCTGAACCAAGTATCGAGCACGTCGTTGTCTTGCTTCAGGTTTGTGCTTTGGCAGTGTGAACAAGCGGAAGCGTCCTCACGGGAAACGGTGATATGACCGCAATCCGCGCAATGCCAAGCCGGAATGCGATGGCCCCACCATAGCTGACGGGAAATGCACCAATCGCGAACATTTTCAATCCAGTTCAAATAAGTTTTCTCGAAGCGATCCGGAACGAAGTTTACGCCTTTGCCTGATTTTTGAGCTTCAATCGCTTTATCGGCAAGCGGCTGCATTTTAACAAACCACTGCGTGGACAGATACGGCTCGATGACGGCGCCGCTGCGCTCACTGTGACCTACTTGGTGAACGTGCTCTTCGATTTTGATCAGAACGCCTTGTTCCTTCAGATCGGCAACGATTTGCTTGCGGCATTCGAACCGGTCTTTGCCTTGGTATGGGCCTGCATTCGCATTCATCGTGCCGGTTTCGTCCATCACCAGAATTTGCGGCAGATCATGGCGCTTGCCGACTTCGAAGTCGTTCGGATCGTGGGCAGGCGTAATTTTGACGGCGCCGCTTCCGAACTCTTTCTCAACATACTCGTCCGCAATAACCGGAATCTCGCGGTTGACAATCGGAAGCAGCAATTTCTTGCCGATCAGATGCTGGTAACGCTCATCTTTCGGATGAACAGCTACGGCCGTATCGCCAAGCATCGTCTCAGGACGCGTAGTAGCGACAACGATGGAATCCAATCCGTCAGTCGTTTTGTAGGACAAGTGGTAAAGCGCACCCTGAACCTCTTTATACTCAACTTCAATATCTGAAAGCGCTGTACGGGCTGCAGGATCCCAGTTAATAATATAGTTGCCGCGGTAAATAAGCCCTTTCTCATACAAGCTTACGAAAACTTCACGAACCGCTTGCGACAACCCTTCATCCAGCGTAAAACGCTCACGGGAATAGTCCAAAGAAAAGCCCATTTTGGCCCATTGCTCGCGAATCGTATTCGCATAATGCTCTTTCCATTCCCATACTTTCTCAAGGAATTTTTCGCGGCCGAGATCATAGCGGGATTGACCATCCTCACGAAGCTTTTGCTCGACTTTGGTTTGCGTAGCGATACCCGCATGGTCGGAACCAGGCAGCCAAAGCGTGTCAAAGCCCTGCATCCGCTTCGTACGAACTAGAATATCTTGAAGGGTAAAATCAAGCGCATGCCCGATATGCAGCATGCCCGTAACGTTAGGAGGCGGGATCACAATGGTGTAAGTTTCCGCATCCGGACGGCTGCCCGCCTTGAAAAAGTCATTCTTGATCCAGTAGTCATACCACTTCCGCTCCGCTTCTTTGGGATCGTACGTGGTAGGCATTTGCAGTTGCTCTTTGATTTCATTCGCTTCGGTCATAAGATTACCTCCATCACTGTTATATCTGTTAAATAGGCTTTAGGGGCCTGTAATTAAGCGCTGGCTTCGGGTCAAATCAAACAAAAAAAGCCCTCCGCCCGCAAAGGACGAAAGGCTTGCTTCCGTGGTACCACCTTTATTCCGCGCAGCTTCATGCATGAAGCGCGTGGCTCTCAAACAGATAACGGCTGCGGCCGGCAAATGCTAAGTCAGCTATTCCGCAAGTAGCGGACGCTTGCCATCACATTCACAACTCCAGGGCGACTTCGTTCGGTTGCTTCCTATGGAACCTTTCAGCGCTGCAGTTCCACTCTCTGAAGGGCATTCCGCCTACTACTCCCTATCAACGTTTCCAGTATTACTCAAAATGGTTTACATCATATGATAACGAACATTTCAAATAGAGTCAATATATCATTCCAGTATTACCGATTATGTGTAAAATATGCTTGCACGAATCAAGATGTTCCGGCCAAAAATAGTAAAACCCCTGGCCGCGAAAGCAGCCAGAGGCTCTTGTGTATGTATCCGGTTTATTGCCTTGGCAAATAAATAATCTGCCCTGCCGAAATCTCCTGATCCCCGAGCCGGTTCAAAAGCTGCAGCTCGCGCGGGTTGATCTGGTAGCGCTTGGCAATCGTCTCTAACGTTTCTTCCTTTTGGACGATGCACATCTTGACCTTCCTGAATTCCTGCGAATTCGTCTGCTGGAGAAACAGCCGTTTCCATTCGACGGCATCGATCCGCGACTCCTCCGCAAGCGCAGCCTGCGCTTCTTCCTCCGCCCGCCTCTTATCCGTAAGGTAAGAGCCCGCTTTTGAAAGTAACGATTTGAGGCCGTACGGGTTGATGTCCACAGCCTCGTTGGCCTTTTTACCGAACGCAACCTTGAGATCCTTCTTCTCTTCCGTAACCACCGTGCTGTCCGAATGGGGGGTCACCTTCAATTCGGTTTGTTCAATCTCGACAATGGCCGAACCGCCGTCACTATACTCATCTTCCTCAATGGCCGGCGGTGACGGCTGTGAAGAATGCTCGGAGACAGGCGCTTCATTCACCGGCATCGGTTCTGGCATCATATGAACCATTGGCGGCTCTTGTGGAACGAACTCCGGATATGGCATAGGGGTCGGTTCACTGGGCGGAGCCTCTTGAACCGGCTGTGCGGGATTCGCTGGAGGCGGCTCGAAGCGTTGGCTGTCGACCTCATGCACGAACGTAACTTCCTCTTCTTCCTTCCAGCTCTCTACCGGAGCAGAGACGATCTCGACGCCTTGCAGGGACAGGACGCCCGTCACATTCAAGCTTCTCGCGGTAAGCAAATCAATGTCGAAATTCTCGATCTCCACTTGAATATCTTCCACACGATGAATGCGATTTAAAGGCAATGTGATTTCGACTGGAATCAAATGCTCAAGCAGTCTGGGCGTTCCCCCTTCTTCACTGGCATAATTGCCTGTCAACAGCAAATTCCCTTTCAGTATCGCTTGATCATCCAAAGTAAGCACCTGAATGTGAGGAGACAACTCTACATCGTTCAATTCCTGTATTCCCGCCATATTCTCTTGCAAGTGAACGCGCTCATAGATATCGAATCTTAGACCTGGTTGTTGTTCAGACACCGGATTAATCCTCCCTTCCATCAACCCCGGATGCCGGAGGGCATTCTCGGATTGTTGGACCATTTACTTGTTTGTCTTTCTAAGTATATGGGTGGGAAGAGCATGGCATGACTACATTTTTGCCGCAGCCTCGACTTTGGCCAGCAATTGCTGCAAATCAAGCGGCATACTCGCATGAACTTCAATCATCTTTTGCGTAACCGGATGCTCGAAGGTAAGCCTCTCCCCATGGAGGGCTTGGCGGTGAAATAAACGGGAAGAACCGCCGTATAGAGAATCTCCGGCAAGCGGATGGCCGAGGTGGCTTAAATGGACCCGAATCTGATGCGTGCGGCCTGTTTCCAGCTCCAACTCTACCAGCGCTGCATGTTTCAGTTGACGGAGTACCCGGTAGTGCGTCACCGCTTGATCTCCGCCGGGAGTCACTCTGCGCTTGCCGGAATTGTGACGGTCTTTGCCGATAGGAGCGTCTATGACCCCTTGTTTCGTTTTGAATACGCCTTCCGCTATCGCTACGTAACGTCTGTCAATCCGCTTATCTCGCATGGCTTCATCGAGCAGGACATGGGCCCATTCATTTTTCGCATATAATACAGCGCCTGTCGTATCTTGATCTAAACGGTGAATGTGCCGCACGGAACAGGCTTGACCTGTCGATTGATAATGGAAAGCGACAGCCGAAGCCAGCGTACCGCCTTGCCCCGCTTCCGAAGGATGAACGGACATCCCTGCCGGTTTATTAACGACCAGACAGAAATCATCTTCAAAGAGGATCTCAATATCATGCTGTTCAGGCTTGAAAGCTCCCTCTTCATTCGGAAATACCCGGAGTCTTACCAAGTCGTCTTGTACCCGAATAAGCCCCTGAGACGCTAAGCGCAAAAAGTATTTGCGCGGCACAGGCAGCAAAGCTGCAATTTCTTCTACGGCCCCTGGCTTCAATGGCTTCCATGCCGCATTCGGAAGGGGCAGCTCCAACCATTCGCCGCTGCGCTTCCACACTGTCATGAACGTCTCCCTCTATGAAAAGAGAATAGAATAGCAAGCAAGATTAATAGAAAGATAAAAGTCACAGCCATTAAATCTATAGGAAAATCAAAAAAATAGTATCGTTTCATGGATGAATAGCTCCTTAAGAATAGTTGGATGGCGTACACTTTATTTTAACAATTACCAATATCAATTGCATGCAAAAATATGATAATATAAGTCTAGTATTGATTTTTTTCGACATTAAATCATCAAATAGCATACTAGAGCAGGAGAGGGACAACTTGGGTAGTTCAATTTTAGAACATTTTCGCAGCTATAGTTGGTTGAAGCGCATTTTACTTGTTATAGCGGCATGTACATTCCTTAGTTCAAGCTTTTTATATTTGACTCCTCCGGGGACATTCATCCGCGAGTATTTAGCCAAGACGGTCATCACCACGCAGCATCGGGATTGGGCTTGGATTTTCGTAGGCGCGCAGCGCAGAGACCAAATGGTTCTTGAAATGCAAAACTTGACCGAAGTCAATTCCGTCGAAAAGCAAGACTTGCATGCCGTCCAATTCAATAAAAATCGTCCTCTTGAAAGTCTTGTCAAGGTCGAGGACATTTCCGGCCAGTTCTGGAAAGGCAAAAAGATGTATGTCTATGATCCGCGGACTATTCGCGTTGTTGTTCCCGCTAAACAAGGGGAAGGCGAGCGAATCACCTCGATGGTTCAGCGCACAGGCGCTGTCGCCGGTGTAAACGGCGGAGGATTTAACGATCCGGACGGTCTAGGAAACGGATTTGCCCCAATTGGAGCTATTATGTCCGGCGGAGAAATCCTTTATACCGACCAAGAAGGCAGCATTCCGCAGCACATTGTAGGGTTTACCAAAGAAGGCACACTCATCATCGGGAAATACACGATTGACGATTTGCTGAAGCTTGGCGTTACGGATGCCGTTTCTTTCTATCCGCGCGTTATCGCGAACGGCAAACCGCTCATTACGAGCGGCGATGGCGGCTGGGGACGGGCGCCTCGTACAGCCGTAGGCCAAAAGGCCGACGGTACCGTCATCTTCATCGTTATCGACGGCCGTCAAACTCATAGTGTGGGCGCAACGCTCAAGGAAGTTCAAGATTTGTTCCTGGAGGATGGCGTCATCAATGCAGGTTTCTTGGATGGCGGAGCATCTTCCGAAATGGTATACAATGATGAGTTGATTACGAAGCCTTCCAGCCGATATGGCGAGCGCCGCTTGCCTTCTGCTTTCCTCGTTTTCGACCATCCGGATGAGGTGAAAGTGAACAACGTATGGGCGGGTCTTACAACGATCGATCCCGGCGGTGCTTACGATCATCCTGATTTCTTGAAAGAGCAAGCGGAGAAGAAAGCTAACCCGCCGAAAGCAACACCGAAACCATCGGCTACGCCAACACCGTCTACGAAGCCTGAATCCAGCAACGAGGCAGGCAAGAATGGCGGAGCATCGCAGTCTCCTTCAGAATCGGACAACGGTTCTGCCAAACCAAACACATCGGCGAAGCCGCAAACTTCACCAACGCCGACGCCTCCTGGCTCGGGAACCCCGACTCCTACACCAGGAGCCGGAGCCGGAACTGGGACAAGTTCAGGAAACGGCAGCGGCACAACAGGGACTGGAGGCTCCACAACCGGAGCTTCCGCAACTCCTAAACCGAGCGCAACGCCAACGCCGAGCTCGACAGCTACGCAAGGTCAAGGACAACAACAAGGCCAACAGCAAGGACAGCAGCAAACCAACGGCAATGGAGCGAACCCTTCCCAGCCACCGGCCAGCTCTCCGCCTTCAGCAAACTAGATTGGCTACATAGCATTGCACAAGAGGCTATATCCGAGCTCATCGCAGATGAGTTTGGGAATAGCCTCTTTGTTGTTAGCGGCAACTCTGTTATTGCGCGCAAATAGGGGCTGCCCCAAGGTCTTATGACCTCGGGACAACCCCTCTCTCTGACCGGCATGGCCAGCTTACAAACGTTTCAACGCCTCACGATGCGCGTCAATCGTCGCCGCGATGTCTTCATCCGTGTGCGCCGTGGAGACAAACATGCCTTCGAACTGCGAAGGCGCAACCGAAACGCCTAAATCGAGCAAATGACCAAAGTAAGCGTTAAATTTTGCTAAATCAGCTGTTTTAGCCGTCTCGTAATTCGTAACCTTCTGCTCGGTGAAGAACGGACAAACCATCGAGCCTACCCGGTTAATCGTGCTTGCTACGCCAAACTCCGCCGCATTCCGGACAAATCCGGCTTCAAGCATCGCCGATTTGCGCTCCAGCTCCTCGTAGACATTCGGCTCGCCCAAGAGGGACAAAGTGGCAAAGCCGGCAGCCATCGCTAACGGGTTTCCGGACAACGTGCCCGCTTGGTAAATCGGACCCGCAGGAGCCATATGCTCCATAATGTCCAGACGGCCTCCATAAGCGCCGACAGGGAGTCCTCCGCCGATAACCTTACCTAAACAAGTTAAGTCCGGCGTAACGCCGTACAGGCCTTGTGCGCAGTTCTTATGCACGCGGAAACCTGTCATCACTTCATCAAAAATAAGCAAACTTCCGTATTGCTTCGTAATCTCACGCAAACCTTCCAAAAATCCTGGAGCCGGAGGAACAACGCCCATATTCCCAGCGACAGGTTCAACGATCAGCGCGGCGATTTCTTCACCGAACTTCTCAAACACTAATTTCACAGAGTCCAAGTCATTGTAAGGCACCGTGATCGTATTCGTGGCCACGCTGCTAGGCACGCCCGGACTGTCAGGCAGCCCAAGCGTAGCAACGCCGGAACCGGCCTTGATCAGCAAGGAGTCCGCATGACCATGGTAGCTTCCTTCGAACTTAACGATCTTGTCCCGTTTCGTAAAGCCGCGGGCTAACCGCAAAGCGCTCATCGTCGCTTCTGTGCCTGAATTCACCATACGCACCATATCAATCGACGGTACGCGGTCAATGACCAGCTGTGCCATTTGCGTCTCCAAAAGTGTGGGCGCGCCGAAGCTCGTCCCCTTCTCGGCTGTCGCTCTAATCGCTTCCAGCACGGCAGGATGCGCATGCCCTACGATAAGCGGCCCCCAAGAGCCTACATAATCAATAAACGTATTTCCGTCAATGTCCGTGACACGGGAACCAACGCCTTTATCCATGAATAAAGGAGTCAGCCCAACGGATTTGAAAGCGCGAACGGGACTGTTGACGCCGCCTGGAATGACCTTCTTGGCTTCTTGAAATGCGGCTGAAGAACGCGTGTCGATTCTGCTCGAATTTTCCATAATTTTATACCCCCCATTAAACTTTGTATGATAAACTGTTGACATAAAACATACCAAAAGGCGGTGCCGATCATGCTTGAAATGATTAAAAAAGTACCCTTATTCGCCCGGCTGAACGAACATCAGCAAGACGCTTTGGCACAAATTTGCACAAGACGCTCCTTCAAAGGGAATACCGTCCTGTTTTCCGAAAAAGATACGGGCAACGTCTTTTATATGGTTGTAAGCGGATCTGTCAAAATCTTCACGACCGGCAGCTCCGGCGAGGAGAAAATACTGTCGATCTGCAAGTCGGGCGAGAGCTTCGGCGAGCTGTCCCTGATCGACGGCAAGCCGCGCTCGGCTTCCGCACAAACGCTGGAAGACTGCGTGCTGCTATCGATGACAGCGCAGAACTTCCTCGATTTGCTGCGCACTCATTTTGACATTACGCTGGTCATTATGCAAGAACTTAGCCACCGGCTGCGCGATACGAACCAACAGGTGTATGATTTGACCTTTCTGGACGCCAGAACGCGCGTCATCAAAAGCTTAATCACCATGGCCAACAAACACGGCATCCGTTCCGGCCATACGATTACGATCAAGCTCGTGCTCAATTTCGATGAAATTTCACAGCTCGCCGGCGTTCAAAAAACGACGCTCATGCAGGTTATCCGCGATTTAGAGGAAAAACAAATCTTGGCCATCTCCCCTTCCGACTTCAAGTTGGATCTGGCCAAGCTGCGTTAGACGGAGCCGGCTGTTACAGCAAGCTCCTTAGCGGAGATACGGTCTGCAAGCTGCCAGGCAGCCTCTTTCCCCTGCCTGATGCAGTCAGGAAGGCCGACGCCATGGAAGCCCGCCCCCGTTACCAGCACCTGAGGCATTGCGGCCTCAAGCTCCTTCCGGAAGCGCGCGATCTGTTCCAAATGCCCGACCGGGTATTGAGGCATGGAATGCATGAGCCGCGTTACCTCCGTAAACAACGGCTCGGCCGTTAAACCAAGCAAGCTGCGCAAATCGTGACGCGCTTTGCTGATTAACTGCTCATCCGACAGGGCAGGCCATTCCTGCTCGCCGGAACGGCCGATGTAGCAGCGCAGCAGCACTTTGCCGTCCGGCGCCGTGTGCAGCCATTTGGCAGAGGTTAGCGTACACGCCGTGATCGTACTGCCTTCGCTCCTCGGAACCAAGAAGCCCGAGGCATCCAGCTCGAACGGAATGTCTTTGCGGTCGAACGCCATAATGACATTTGCCACAGAAATATAGTCAATTTTGTTCAATTCGCTTGCTGCGGGGAAGTGCGCCAGCATCTGGGCAGCCTGATGCACCGGCGACGTTAGAATAACGCCATCGACCAATTCGCTTCGGCCATCTTCAAATATCACCTCAGCTTGCTCCCCCGACTGCCGTACGGAAGAAACCCCGACGCCGGTTCGCAGATCGGCTGAATCCAGCGCAGCGACTAAGCCGGAGACCAGCGTCTGCAGTCCTTTTTTGAACGTCACGAAAACGGAATTCCGGACTGCCGAAGGCAGGTGCGCCGTTTCTTCGGCCACGTTTTTGCGGCTTGCCATCATCCCAAGAATCAAGCTTCGATGCTTCTGCTCCATCGTGCGAAACTGAGGGAACGTAGATTTCAAGCTGAGCTTGAACGTATCCCCGGCATAAATCCCCGCTAACAACGGTTCCACGATGCGCTCCAGCACTTCTTTGCCTAATCGCCTTTCCAAGAAATGTCCGAGAGACTCGTCGTTCGTCACTTCACGCTTAGGCAGGACCAAATCCAACGCCGCCCGCAATTTGCCCAGGGGTGAGATGAGGCCCGTCTTCATGAACGGTGTCATTTGTGTAGGAATGCCGAGCACTAAACCCGGCGGCATCGGGTGGAGCTTGCCCTGACGAACAATAAAGGTCTTCTTGGCCTTAGGATTGGTACCGGTAAGCTCATGTTCAAGTCCGAGATCATACGCCAGATCAATAATGGGCCGTTTCCGGGCAAGGAAAGAGTCGGGCCCCTTTTCAATCACGAAGCCCTCTTTCTCAAGCGTGCGAATTTTCCCGCCAAATGACGGCGACTTCTCCACAACCGAAATACGGAATGGAACACCTTCCGACTCCAAACGTTTATTCAAGTAAAAAGCAGCGCTAAGCCCTGTGATCCCCCCGCCAACAATCATGTAGTGAGGAATACGGGTACTCATGACTGTTCACTGACTTCTTGCCATTTGGTATGCACAACATCGCTTAGCGTCTCCATGTAGAGGGGGTCGGTATTAAGCGATTCCGTTCGTTCCAAATGCAGACCCAGCTCCTTAGCCAAGGCTTGCGCTTCAATATCGATATCGTAAAGAACTTCGAGATGATCGGAAACGAAACCGATCGGGCACAGCAGAACGTTCTTCACGCCTTCTTCTTTGTGAATTTGCTGCAGAACTTCCAAGATGTCCGGTCCAAGCCACGGCATGGCCGTTTGGCCTGCGCTCTGCCAACCGAACTGCCAGTTCGTCAGCCCGACACGCTCGGCAATAGCCTTAGACGTTGCAAGCAATTGGTCCGGGTACGGGTCTTTCATTTCAAGAATTTTCTCCGGCAGGCTGTGCGCCGTAAAGATCACGCGAATATCGCTGCGCTGCGTCTCGACGAACTTCGTTAACGCCTTCTCTACCCGCGTGCTCAAAGCATCGATCAACTTAGGATGAAGATGATAATCCAGGACAAAGCTCATTTTAAGGCCCAGCTCCTCAGCCTTCTCCTTCGCTCTTTTCACATAGCCGCCAACGCTCATCGTGGAGTAATGAGGCGCCAGAACGACACCTACAGCCTCCGTAAGCCCGTCTTTAACCATTTGCTCTACGCCGTCTTCTACGTACGGCTGAGCGTGCTTCAGGCCTTGGTAGCACACGAACTCCACTTCCGGATGTTCGGCGCGCAGCGTATCCTCAAGCCCCTTCACTTGCTTATTCGTATTTTCACGCAGCGGAAAGAACCCGCCTACAATCGCTTCATACCTTGCAGTTAATTCGTGCAGCTGCTCGGGAGTAGGCGGAGAACCGCGTCTAATATGTGTGTAATACGCTTCCACTTGATCCAGACTTTCCGGAGTTCCGTAAGACATGACTAATACACCAACACGACGTTTGGTCATCCTAAACACCACTCTTTTCTGCTTGTTGAGTTAATACGGAACGCGAATACGCATGAATGAACGCTGTCAAATCTTTGAGCTTCTCAAGCGACGCTTCCGGGAACAGCCCGTGCCCCAGGTTGAAAATATAACCCGGCTTCTTCATTCCCTCATCCATGATCGCTTTCGCCTGCTGCTCAATCACATGCATCGGGGCCGTTAAGACATAAGGATCCAGGTTTCCTTGCACGGCAAATCGCTCGCCAACCCGTTCACGGCCTACCGAGATCGGAATACGCCAATCCAGACCGATGACATCGGCTTGCAAGTTAGTCAAATAAGGGAGCAGTTCGCCCGAGCTAACGCCAGGGAAATAAATTTTTGGCTCCTTCAAGTGGGAAAGCTCTTTGAAAATACGCTCCATCGTCGGCAGCACATACAGCTGGAAATCGGCAGGAGAAAGCGCGCCTACCCAGCTGTCGAACACTTGAACCGCTTTAGCGCCCGCAGCGATATGAGCTTTCAAATAAGTAATGACCATATCTCCAAGTTTGTCCATTAACGCAAACCAAACCGCAGGCTCTGCATACATAAGCTGCTTTGTGCGAATATAGCTCTTGGATGGCTTCCCTTCAATCAAGTAGCTGGCAATCGTAAACGGCGCACCCGCAAAAGAAATAAGGGGAACTTCCAGCTCTTTGTCCAAAATCCGAATGGTCTCAATGATATGGGATAAATCCTTCTCCACGTCAATAGGACGCAAACGTTCCACATCCTGCGCAGTACGAACCGGCGTATGAATAACAGGACCGATATCCTTGACGATATCAAAATCGACCCCAAGTGAAGCCACGGGATTCATAATGTCTGAATATAAAATTGCCGCATCGACGCCGAGCTTCTTAATCGGCATCATCGTCACTTCCGCAGCAAGCTCCGGCTGTCTGCAAATTTCGAGCAGCGTATATTTCTCTTTAATCTTGCGGTAATCCGGGTCGTAACGTCCGGCTTGACGCATATACCAAACCGGCAGCGTATCCACCTGTTCTTTCCGGCATGCTTTAATAAAATTGTCGTTATAGCTCATGAGGCACCTTCCTCTTGTTTCCATCTATTCTCATTCATTATGCCCTAATTATACCCCTGTCACAACCGACGTAAGCTCACGTTTTGCGACAATAGTATGACAAAAGAACCATCCGCGTCTAGCCGGGGCAGCCGGTCAATTTCCTCGGGAAACTGCTCGTCTGCTCTTCTAGGATGAATGGTTCTGATCTGTGAAAAAAATTAGCTGTTCTTCAGATAGCGGGCAATATCTTTAGCAAAATAAGTCAGGATAATATCGGCGCCTGCGCGCTTGAAGCTTAGCATCGTTTCCATAACAATCGCTTCTTCATTCACCCAACCTTGCAAAGCGGCAGCCTTAATCATGGAGTATTCGGCACTCACATTGTAAGCCACTACCGGCAGGTCGAAATTATCTTTGAGCATCCGAATGATGTCCATGTAAGCAAGAGCCGGCTTCACCATTAAGAAGTCCGCGCCTTCAACAACATCGCTTTCCGCTTCGCGCAGCGCCTCTCTGCCATTGGCCGGATCCATTTGATACGTTTTGCGATCGCCGAATTGCGGCGTGGAATGAGCGGCATCCCGGAATGGGCCGTAATACGCCGATGCATATTTCACCGAGTACGCCATGATCGGCGTATTCTCGTATCCGGCTTCGTCCAGACCTGAACGAATGGCATGCACGTAACCGTCCATCATGTTGGATGGCGCAATAATATCCGCACCGGCTTTGGCTTGGGAAACCGCCGTTCGAACCAACAGCTCCAGGGATGGATCATTGGCCACATCGGCTGCTCCTGTTACCGGGTGATGATGAATCACGCCGCAGTGACCCGTATCCGTGAACTGGCACAGGCACGTATCGGCAATAATAAGCAAGTTCGGGTTCAACTCTTTAATAAAACGGGTTGCTTGCTGGACGATACCGTCTTCCATGTACGCGGATGTGCCTTTGGCGTCTTTGTGATCGGGAACCCCGAACAACAGAATGGCTTGAATGCCCAGCGATGTAATTTCGTCGATCTCAGCTTTCAGCATATCCAGCGAAAAATGATAGACGCCTGGCATAGAGGCAATCTCTGATTTTACATTTGTTCCGTGCGTAACAAAAATCGGCTGTACCAAGTCGTTGACCGTTACTTGATTTTCACGAACTAAATTGCGAATAGCTGCATTACCGCGCAAGCGGCGGTTGCGAACAATGGGGAAACTCATGAGGATTCCGCCTCCTTATTTGGCTTAGCAATCCGAACAGCTTCAATTGCGGCCGATCGGGTGCCGTTTATTTAGGTTGAATCATGCTTTGAACGAGTGAAGCAACTGTGGCCTCTTCGGCCATATACGTGACCGGCAGCCCGTATCGCCGTACCGTCTCTGCGGTTTTGGGTCCGATACAAGCAATTTCAACACCTTGCAAAAGGGATACCGGATCTTCGATTCCCAGCTGCTTCAAGGCTTCTATCAAATTCGTTACGGTCGATGAGCTTGTAAAAGTGATGATATGAATGCTTTGATTTTGAAGCAAATGAATGACTTCCGCACCGTCGTCTATGGCGAGTACATTCTCGTACACATCTACTTCCGCAACCTGAAGACCTAACTCACGAAGTTTAGCGGGCAAATACTCACGTGCCAAATCCGCTGTTGGCAGAAGGACTTTCTGACCCTGTATCAAATCGGATTGAATCGCCTCAAGCAGGTCTTCCGCTTGAAACTTGCTCGGGAGCCTGTCTGCGATAATTCCCCGCTCGGCAAGCGCTTCGGCAGTTTTGGGTCCTACTGCGGCAATGCGGGCATTGCCCATTCTGCGAACATCGATCCCTAGCTGACGCAAACGGCCCCAGAAAAATTCCACCCCATTCACACTGGTCAACAAAATCCAATCGTACGTATGCAGTTGATGTAAAGCTTCATCCAAGGCTTGCTGAGCTTCCGGACTGCTTGGCGGCTGCAGCTTGATCACAGGGAATTCAACCGGTTCTCCCCCCAGATCGTCGATCAAATCAACAAGCTCGCTCGCTTGGCTTCTCGCCCGGGTCACCAGAATCCGGCGGCCAAAAAGCGGCTTCTTCTCGACCCAAGCCAGCTTCTCGCGCAGCTTCACAACGTCGCCGACAATAATGACGGCGGGCGATTTGAACTCAGCCTCTTTCACTTTGATTGTAATGTCAGCTAGTGTGCCTGTGATGGTAGCTTGATCCGCCCAGGTGCCCCACCGGACGAGCGCAACCGGCGTTTCCGGCGATTTGCCGCAGCGGATCAATTCGCGGCAAATTTGTTCCAGATTGGCGACGCCCATTAAGAAAACCATCGTGCCGATGGCTTTGGCCAAGTGCTCCCAGTCCAATCCGGAGTATGTTTTATTCGGATACTCGTGCCCCGTAATAATCGCGAACGACGAAGTGAAATTGCGGTGTGTGACCGGAATTCCCGCGTAAGCCGGAACGGCAATCGATGATGTGATGCCCGGAATGATGTCGTAAGTCACATCGTGCTCCGCAAGCAGCTCCGCTTCCTCGCCGACCCGTCCGAAAACGCTGGGATCGCCACCCTTGAGACGGGTCACGATCTTCCCTTGCAGGGCCAAATCTACGAGCAAATGATTGATTTCTTCTTGCTTTAATATATGCTTGTCCGGAAGCTTGCCGACAAAAATCAGCTCGGCGTCCGGTCTGCGATGCTTAAGTAAACGAGGGTTTGCCAGCCGGTCATAGACGATCACATCCGCCTTCTGAATAGCTTCCATGCCACGAACCGAGATCAGCTTAGGGTCTCCTGGACCTGCGCCAACGAGATAAACTCTCCCTTTGTTCAAGCGGCTCACTCCCTCACCTCAGCTAAGATACGTTCAGCTCCTTGCGCGATCAGCTTGTCCGCAATGAGCTGGCCCAGCGCTTCCGGATCGCTCCCGGAAGCCGTCTCCTTCAGCATGGTCGCGCCATCCGGCGTGCCGACCATGCCCGTCAGCGTAAGCAGCGGCGCCTCGTGCCCGCTGCCGGCTTCGCTTACGCTCGCGTAAGCGCCGAGCGGCACCTGGCAGCCTCCATTGAGTCTGCCGAGGAAAGCCCGCTCTGCTCGCACCGCGAGCGCAGTAGGCTCATGCTGGAACTTGCCCAGCAAGTCCAGCACGAACGCGTCGCCGCCCCGGCACTCGATGCAGAGCGCCCCCTGCCCTACGGCAGGGAGGCACTCTTCGGGCGGCAAGTAAGCGCTGATGCGATCCTGCCAGCCGATCCGGTGCAAACCGGCCGCGGCCAGCATAATCGCATCGAAGTTCTCTTCCTCGAGCTTGCGCAGCCTCGAGTCGATGTTACCCCGGAGCGACTCGATGCGGAGGTCCGGGCGGAGATGCTGCAGTTGGCTGGCACGGCGCAGCGAACTGGTGCCGACAAGTGCCCCCTGCGGCAGCTCTTGCAGGGAACTGCACCCGCGCGTAATGAGCGCATCGCGCGCGTCTTCGCGCTGCGGTATCGCGCCCACGACAAGTCCTTCCGGAAGCTCGAAGGGCATATCCTTCATGCTGTGGACGGCCATGTCGATCTCGCCGTCGACAAGCGCCTGTTCGATTTCTTTGACGAACAAGCCTTTGCCCCCGACCTTGGATAAAGTCACGTCCAAGATCCGGTCGCCTTTCGTGACAATTTTCTTAATTTCAAATTGACAGTCAATCCCGTGCTCTGCAGCAAGCTGCTTTAAAAGCTCTACCACTTGCCCCGTCTGCGTCAAGGCCAAAGCGCTTTGTCTAGTTCCTACAATAATGGTTTTCATCTCTACCCGCCTCCCTATACTTGCTGCCCGAAATCTTTAATCGTTGACCATGAAGGCCGGTCCGTCTCCGGTTGACCCTCTTCTCCTGTAAGCCAAGGCTCTTTCTCTATCGCCATGTACAGCTTGTCCTTCCAACTCTCGAACGTGCCTTCGCGGATTTTGCCCAGTACGTCCCATTCCAGCATCTCTTTAAACATTCGTTGCCGCGCCTGCTTATCCGCTATTTTGCTTTGAACGAGATAACGTACCTCGCTAAGAAAATCAAGATAAGCGGCGTATTCCTCGCCATAACCGCTATCCAGTTCGCGGGCGATTTTACGAGCCGCAGACGGACTGGCGCCCCCCGTCGAAACAGCGATCACCAGTTTCCCTCTTCGCACAACGGAGGGTTGAATGTAGGAGCTAAGCTCCGGCTGATCAACGACGTTGACCAGCTTGCCGTGTTTGTTTGCAAGCTCGTAGACCTGCGCATTAACTTCATCGTCGTTTGTAGCCGCCACAACGAGCGTATACGGCATGACAAGATCTCCTGTCATCATAGACGGATGAAACGTCTGCCTGTGCAGGACTACTTGCGAGCTTTGGCCCATCTCGACTAACCCTGCCGTAAACGTCAGGCTGATAACGGTCACGCATGCCCCTGCTTCAAGAAGCGAAAGCACCTTCCGTTCAGCTACTTGCCCGCCGCCGATAACCAGACACTGTCTGCCCGCCAAATTCACCATAATCGGATACGGATGCTTCATATTCGTCAGCTCCATATCCAGTCGTGGAATCCTGAAACCAGATTGGACACAACGAAGTTAATCACAACGATGAGGAAAGCGGCTAGGTTCCAAGCGGCTAATTTATAGCCTGAAATCCGCATCGACTTTTGTTGGAATAAATAGAACGCATACGCAACCAAAACAAAGAAGGAATTAATGACCTTGGGATCATAAAGCAAGTTATGATTTCCTTCCAGCACAACCCAGACCACACCGAGACTTAACGCCATAAGAAGCAGAGGAGCCCCGATAATAACGGAAAAATACGTATAATGCTCAATTTTCTCAAGGGACGGCAATCGCATCACCGTTTGAGAAAACTTTTTGGCCTTCAGCATACTGTGCAAAAATACGTACATGCAGGAGAAGATAGCAGCAATAGAAAATGCCGCGTAACTGCCAATTGCTAGACTAATATGTATAAATAATAGCTCGTCGTTGATGTCCCAGCTGGATTTGATCGGCATGACTTGAGGATTTCCAAATACGTTTAATGCCAGCATGGCGAATCCAAGCACATTCACAAAAAACACAAACAATTCAATCCGGAAAAATCGATTTACCAATAATGAAACCGTCACGAGCAGCCACGAAAACATGAACAGGACGTCCGATCGGGTAAATACCCATTCTGTCAAATGAGCGTACAAATTAATGCCTAAGTACGCGGTCTGCAGAACCCATACAAACAAAAGCAGCCCCGTCCCCATCCGTTTTGCGCTCCGGTTCGCATTCGCGAAGTCCGAAAAGTAAAACAGTAGGCTCAGGGCATACATATAAATCATCGCATCAAACAACCAGCTACGAGTTACCATGGCACCTCTCCCAGGCGATTAGCGCCTTTTTTCTAAGATTTTGCCAGAATATCCGCGGTCTGCAAACCGCGTACGGACAGTTTGTCTTCCAGCAGCTGTTTAGCTTCCAGCGCTTTTTGCCCCGCTTCTTTCTCTTGTGCTAACTGACTCGCTTGCTCTTGTTGTTCCAGCGTCTCTTCGAGGGCAAAAAGTTTCGTGAAGAGCTCAAGCGCTTCTTCCCCATGGCGTTCTCCCGCCATTTCCTTAATGCGCAGGATCGGGTCGCGCAGCACTTGGTTCACGATGCTTTTCGTTAATTTCCGAATCACTTTAATTTCACGTTCATCCAGATCGGGCAGCTTATTCAGCATGCTTTCCATCGTCTCTTCATGAATCTGGCTTGCTTTGGCCTGAAGTGCGTTAATAACCGGACTAACGCCCAGTGTCTTAGTCCATTGTTCGAACACGCCTATTTCCGATTCAATCATCGTCTCAATCTTGGCCGCTTCTTTCTTTCTCTCCTGCAAATGCTTGTCTACGATATGTTCCAGATCATCAATATCATAAAGGAACACATTCGGCAGATCGCTGATTTGCGGATCCAGATCGCGAGGCACGGCGATGTCCATCATGAACAGCGGACGTGACTTTCTTTTTTGAACATACGACTGGATATCAGTTTTAGTAAGGACATATCCAGGAGCGCCAGTAGAGCTGATAATAATATCCACTTCCGGCAAATAAGCGGCCATGTTGTCCATGGTGCAAGGAATGCCCTTGAATTTCTCCGCCAGCTCCGCCGCACGCTCGAACGTACGATTCACTACGATAACTTTGTTAGCGCCATTGGCATACAAGTGCTTAACGGTTAGCTCGCTCATCTTCCCAGCGCCAATAATCATAACCGTCTTATTCATATAGCTGCCGAATATCCGCTTGCCGAGCTCCACCGCAGCGTAGGAAACAGAAACGGGATTATTGCTGATGCCTGTTTCGGAATGGGCCTTCTTGGCAAGTGTTACCGATTGTTTAAACAACGTATTGAAATAAGCGCCGGTAGCTTTCATTTTTTGAGACGATAAAAAAGCTTCCCGTACTTGTCCAAGAATTTGGGTTTCCCCGATCACCATAGAATCTAAACCGCTCGTAACGCGGAATAAATGTTCAATCGCCTTCTCATTTTCATGCATATATAAATGTTTCTGAAATTGATCTTTGGGAACTTGGAACCACCGTTCAATAAAATGTGTTAAGTAATGACTGCACATTTGTGGTCGATCCACAACGGCGTAAATTTCCGTGCGATTGCAGGTGGCGACGATTACACATTCCAATATGCTTTTCGTTTCTTTCAATTCTGTCAGTGCAATCGGCAAATCCTGTTCGGAAAGAGCGAACTTTTCCCGAATTTCGACCGGAGCCGTGCGGTAATTTAAGCCGACCGTTATAATATGCAATGGTACCACCTGCCTTTCTATTTATTTTCTATGAACCATTATAGCACAGCGAACTTAGCAAATCCGACAAATTTTTTGTATAAATTATGAATGCTGCGCTCCTGCTCGTTAGTTTTAACAGCAATCGGCTGGCCTATACCTGAATTGGCAAGATGTCCAATTATTGCAGCAGTTTTTTGCGGAGAAAAGAGGTCAAATTACGGTCCAGCTCTGCCAGCTTCGTATTTTGGGAGGAGATGATATCCCCGTTGGATGCCATGATTTTCTCATAGACCTCATACATGCTTTTGTACTGAAGACCGGCTTCCTTCAATGTCTGCAGTTCTTCCGGCTTCAATGCCCGTTCTCCGCCAATCTGCAGGCGCTGCACATACTGGGTCAACTGCGTCATGCTGGATAACGGAGTCAGATAGTCCGCTCCACCCGCCGCTAATACAAGACGCTCATGCGTGTAGCCCGCCGAATATAGCGCTTGTTTGCTTCCATTCAGTTCGTCTGTGGTCTTGCTTTGCGCAGCTTCTTCCAAATTGCTCTTTAAAAGCTCCATCTGAAAGACAGAAACTTGAAACAGCAAATGGGTGGCATCGTGCTCTTCTTTATGATGGCCAAGCATTTGAGACAGCTGATAGACAGGCCAGATTATGAGGAAAAGAACAACACTATAAAGAATTGCTTTTCTAATTATTTTTTGTCTCACAGCGCTAGATCCCCGCTTCCCTGATTTGGACATGTGTCGCAATATCATTGTATGGGAACGCGGACAAACAAATAACCACGGATTTCTCCGTGGCTATCGTTATTGTTATGTGCAGAACCTTATTTCACAAGCTCTGCTTGCTTAATTTCTGGAGTTTCGACTTGCAATTCGCCCATTCCGCGAACTAGTTTCTTCGCATAGAACGTTTCTGGTTTCAATACGGATACCATGAAATCAATTGCTAATTGAGGGTCCACTGTCTCACCGCATGTGTAGCAGTCAAGCGCGGCAAAACCTCTCTCAGGATAAGTGTGAATGGAGAGATGACTCTCGGACAACATAACAAGTACAGTTGCTCCTTGTGGTTCAAATTGCTTGGATTGTACAGATAGTACGGTTGCTCCGCATACCTCGGCAGCTTCTACCATCTGAGCCTGCAACCATTCTGCATTGTTCAGAAGTTCGAAATCTACCCCCCAAGTATCTACAGCAACGTGTCTTCCGAAAGTTGAGTATTCAGTTTCCATCTTTCGGTTCCCCCTTCCTAGGAATAAAATGTGTGTAAAAATTTCATCCGCTAGGACCTACGTCATTCACTTCCCGAGGGTATTATCTCTCGCAACATTCAATGTCCTGAGTGAATCCTGGTTCCTATATTGTTTCAACGAGAATAAAAATAACATCTATCGACGAGAAATGCAATAGTTTTTTTTGGCAAACGCCTTCTCATCCATACACGCAATATCTAATCTATGTAGAAGGCGGGCAAGTTGTTCATTCCTGGCAAAAAGTCGCAATTTCGACACAAAAAAGACCCGAAAACCGGGTCTTCCATTAGCCATGTATATGTGGTTGTTAAGCCTCCAGAATAAACAAACGATGTGTAAGTTCATTGAGGCGATTGTCAATCTGCTGATGTTCTCCTTGATCCTGCACCATATTGCGCAAATCAAGAAGGTGGTTAATTTGGTCGTAGATCATTTCGATCTCTTGTTCGACTTCTCTCTTCTGGAACATTTCCTGCATGAGGCCAATCGTGTCTCTGTACTCATAAATGACCGTTAACAATTGCCCTTTGACTTCCTCAATCTTCACAACAGTACCGCGTTCGTAATAGTAAACCATCGTATAACTAGGGTAAATTCGGTTCACCGTAGCGCTTCCTTTAAACTCCGATACAGCTTTACGCATTAAATTAGCCAGTAAAGTATTACTTAATCTGCAGGATCCTGTACATTCATATAGGCCCGATTTCTTCTCAAATGAAAGGACGATTTCCTGACCTGCGCCATCTTGAAAAACAACCTCTTGATTGCCGTTTTCCAAAACTTTCACTTGCAAAGTCACTTGATGATCCACGAACATTTGAAAAAACCTGAACATCTCGGCTTCTGTTAACTGGAGGCAGGTCTTGACATATTCAGTCGCTAACCTTTGTGCCATAAAAATCCCTCGATTCTTTGTTTTCAAGCAATGAACACTTACCTTGTTTATTATTATACTACATACGGCATTAATATTCCTGCGTGCATTTCATGATAATCCGCCAAATATTCTGAAAAAACCAAGGAAATACGGAATGCCAGTAAATTTTCCCTAGAATCCCTCACTTTCCTGTGTACTTCTTCTTCATTTCCTCTGTCTTTTGGCATCCTGCTCTTATTTGCACAAAAAACCGCCCCTTTGAATCAGGACGGCTCTTGTTCATTCTTTTCTTCAATTGTCTCTGCTTGGGACTCGGCCGGATCTTCTTCTCCGTAAGCAATCGCTTGCTCCAAAATGCTCCAAAGTTCGTCCTTTCCGAGCGTAAGCTCAGAAGAGAACATCAGCGGCTGGACACCTTTGTCCATACCAAGCGTTTCCCGAACAATTTTGAGATGTTTGGGCCATTGGCTTCTCGGGATCTTATCCGCCTTGGTAGCGACAACGAGAACGGGCACGTCGTGATGTCTCAGCCATTCATACATGGCTTGGTCGTCTTTGGAAGGCGGATGTCTTAAATCCACCAACTGCATGACGAGGCGCAGCGTTTCACGATGCATCAAATAACTCTCAATGAATTTGCCCCATTGCTCGCGTTTTGTTTTGGATACTTTCGCATAGCCGTAACCGGGAAGATCTACAAAATATAAGTCCTGATTCACTTTATAATAGTTCAATGTTTGGGTTTTTCCGGGCTGCGAGCTGGTTCTAGCCAAATTTTTGCGGGAAATCATGCAGTTGATGAGCGATGATTTTCCGACATTAGAACGCCCTGCCAGAGCAATCTCCGGCAAGGCATCCTCTGGATATTGACTAGGTCCAACCGCACTGATAACAAACTCAGCTTGATTGACTTTCAAGATTGTTCAACTACTTTCTATGGTTATCCGACGTGAGCTGGCGGCCTGTTCTGGACAAGCGCATGTTCGAGCACTTGATCCATATGGCTGACTGGAATAAACGTCATCTCATCGCGGACACTTTCTGGAATTTCTACGATATCCTTCTCATTATCCTGAGGCAGCAGAATGGTACGGATACCGGCTCGATGTGCAGCGAGCGCCTTTTCCTTCAAGCCTCCGATCGGCAGCACGCGGCCGCGGAGCGTGATTTCCCCCGTCATAGCGACGGTGCGGGAAACCGGGATATTCGACAAGGCGGAAATTAATGCGGTGGCCATCGTGATGCCGGCGGACGGACCGTCTTTCGGTATCGCACCTTCCGGAATGTGGATGTGAATGTCATTCTTCTCGTGGAAGTCAGGCGCAATACCGAGCATGTCGGCCCGTGTACGCGTGTAGCTGAAAGCCGCTTGCGCAGATTCCTTCATCACATCGCCGAGCTTGCCTGTCAGTGTCAGCTTGCCTGTTCCTTGCATCACCGTGACTTCAATGACCAGGGTATCTCCCCCGACTTCCGTCCAAGCAAGCCCTGTGACCGCCCCGATCTGATCCTTATCTTCCGCTACATTGTAACGGAACTTAACAGGACCCAAATAATCCTTTAAGTTCTCCTCCGTAACATGTACCGGTGTAGAAGGGTCTGACACGATTTTCTTGGCGGCTTTCCGGTTCATCCCTGCCACTTGCTGTTCCAAATTACGAACGCCGGCTTCGCGCGTATACTCACGCACGATTTTCATTAAGGCCGAGTCGTCAACCACAAGCTGCTCTTCTTCCAGACCATGGTCGCGTTTCTGCTTAGGCAGCAAATACTTCTTCGCAATTTGCAGCTTCTCAATTTCCGTATAGCCCGGGATGTAAAGAACCTCCATCCGGTCTAACAAAGGACGCGGAATGTTGTGTACGGCATTGGCCGTTGTCACGAACATGACATTAGACAAGTCAAACGGAACTTCAATGAAATGATCACTAAAAGTGCTATTTTGCTCGGGATCCAGTACTTCCAGCAGCGCCGATGCGGGATCTCCGCGGAAATCCATCGCCATTTTGTCGATTTCATCCAATAAGAAAACCGGATTATTGGCTCCGGCATTTTTCATCCCTTGGATGATCCTGCCCGGCATAGCGCCAACATACGTGCGGCGATGGCCGCGAATCTCAGCTTCGTCTCTAACGCCGCCAAGGGAGATTCGGATAAACTGTCTGCCCATCGATCTGGCGATAGAACGGGCAATTGAGGTTTTACCTACCCCCGGAGGGCCAACCAGACAAAGGATTGGACCTTTGAGCTTCTTGACCAGCTTCTGCACGGCTAAATACTCCAGCACGCGCTCCTTAGGCTTCTCAAGTCCGAAATGATCCTCGTTGAGTATGTCTTCCGCTTTGTTCAAATCGAGGTCATCCTCGGTTGATTTGGACCAAGGCAGGCCCAGCAGCCAATCGATGTAGTTGCGGATGACTCCGCCTTCAGCTGAAGTTGCCGGCATTTTCTCGAGGCGGTCGATTTCCTTCTCGACCTTCTCGCGCACTTTGTCCGGCAGCTCGGCTTCCGCAAGCTGGTTTCGCAGCTCATCGACTTCGCCGGCGCGGCCTTCCTTATCGCCAAGCTCTTTCTGAATAGCTTTCATCTGCTCGCGAAGATAGTATTCCTTCTGCGTCTTCTCCATTTGCTTTTTGACGCGTTGGCTGATTTTGCGCTCCAGCTCGAGCACTTCCCGCTCGTTATTTAAAATATTAAGCATTTTCTCGAGCCGTTCGCGCACATCCACCGTCTCTAGAATATCCTGCTTATCCTTAATTTTAAGCGACAAATGGCTGCAGATCACATCAGCCAAACGGCCTGGCTCGTCGATATCCGATACAGCCGCGAGCGTTTCCGGCGTAACCTTTTTCGATAAATTGATATAATGCTCGAATTGATTCAGCACCGTGCGCATGAGCGCATCGATCTCTGGATCTGTTACCTCTTGTTCCGGCAGCTCTTTGGCCGTAACTTCATAATATTCATCATTCACGAGGTACTCTGCAATCTCAGCACGCAACACGCCCTCGACTAAAACACGAATGGTTCCATTCGGCAGTTTCAGCATTTGCCGCACCTTCGCAATCGTTCCGATGCGATAAATATCTTCTTTGGAAGGCTCTTCTATGTTGATCTCAGATTGAGAGCAGAGGAGAATCATGCTGTCATCCACCATTGCCCGCTCTAGTGCTTTAACCGATTTTTCCCGCCCTACATCCAGATGTAGAACCATGCTCGGATAAACCAGCAGTCCCCTAAGAGGCAATAGCGGCAATCTGCGCACCTTGATTTTTCCGGGTCCCATCCTCTGCACCTCCATATATAGGGAGCTTTGAGCCTGGCTCAAAGTCTCACATTATTTTATTCATCCATTGCCCTTTACATTTTAACAAAACTACACAGAAAACACCAATTGGCATCTAACGCGTCATGTAAGGTAATGGCAAAACGGATTACGAATCAATCGTATGCTGCGAATTCGCGTGCAGGATCGGCAAAGATGAAGAAGCGATCGTCCGCTCTGCAGCGAATGGCATAGGGATAACATTATCATGCAGCTCAATGCCTAATGCAACGCTGAGCACATCCTCGATGGAATCGGCGGCAATCACTTCAACGCCAGGCAAATCCGCAAACAACTCTTGCCAATTTTCTTTTGGAATCAAGACTTTGGTCGCCCCCGCTTGAAATGCCGCTTCCACCTTAGCCACAACGCCGCCAACCGGCTTAACTTTCCCGTGTATGCTCATTTCGCCCGTCATGGCCAATTTGTTGTCGACAGGAATCTTGTGTATCGCAGACGCGATAGCTGTCGCCATGGAAACACCGGCAGAAGGCCCGTCGATCGGCACGCCGCCAGGGAAATTAATATGCAGATCGTAGTCGGAGGTGTTAATTCCAAGCTTGCGAAGGACCGTTAACACATTTTCCACAGAGCCGCGAGCCATGCTTTTCCGGCGGATTGTCCGAGAGCCTCCTCCCATTTCTTCTTCATCCACAACCCCCGTGATGTTGAACTTCCCTGTACCTGCTACGGCAACAGGAATTGCGGATACCTCGATCTCCAGCAGCGTACCCAAATTAGGACCGTAGACCGCCAGCCCGTTGACAAATCCGATCTGCGGCTGCGCAGGCACTTTGCGCTCGGGTCTCGGAGGAATTTGCGATGAATTTACAACCCATTCTATGTCGGAGGCGGTAATTTCATCTCTTTTATCCGATAAAGCGATGCCTGCCGCAAGCTGAATGACATTCACGGCTTCCCTGCCGTTCGTTGCGTATTTCATGACAACCTGAACAGCAGCCTCACACTTCTGAAAGCCAATCTTGTCCAAAGCTTTTCGCGCGATCTCGCCGACTTCCTCAGGTAAAAGCGGCCGGAAGAAGATTTCCAAGCAGCGCGAGCGAATAGCCGGCGGAATCTCGCTTGGGGTACGCGTCGTTGCCCCTACTAGACGGAAGTCCGCGGGAAGGCCATTTTGAAATATATCATGGATATACCCAGGAATGTTCGTATCTTCGGAGCTGTAGTACGCACTCTCAAGAAATACTTTGCGGTCTTCCAACACCTTTAATAATTTGTTCATTTGGGTCGGGTGCAATTCACCAATTTCATCGATAAACAGAATGCCCCCATGCGCTTTTGTCACGGCACCCGGCTTAGGCTGCGGAATGCCAGCAACCCCCATCGCGCCCGCCCCTTGATAAATAGGGTCATGAACAGAACCGATCAGCGGGTCGGCAATCCCTCTCTCGTCAAACCGGGCTGTCGTTGCGTCAATTTCCGTAAACTTGGAGTCCGGGCGGAAAGGAGACTCCTGATTTTTCTTAGCTTCCTCCAGTACGACACGGGCAGCAGCCGTTTTTCCGACACCCGGAGGACCATAAATAAGCACATGCTGAGGATTTGGACCGCACAGAGCAGCTTTCAAAGCTTTCAGACCTTCAACCTGACCTACGATATCCTGCATGGAGGAAGGTCTCGTTTTCTCCGATAATGGTTTCGTCAATGAAATGGATCTCAGCTTTCTCAGCTTCTCCAGCTCTTTCCTGGATTCTCTATCGACAGCAGAACGATTCGTCTGTTGGTTACGCAGTAAATTCCAGAAATACAGCCCGATGACAACCGCAAAAAACACTTGAATTACCATTAAAATAATACTTAGACTCATATGTCATACCTCCTCAAGAGTTTCGCCCCAAGCAAAACCGCCCTCATAAGCTCGTCTTTGCTTGGGCAAAACGGTTCGTAAACCTTAGCGATAACTTCCATTATTCCCGTGTAAAAGAAGGTTAATCCAATCCATGCAAACTTTTGAATGACGTATGAGAGTTCCTCTCATGAAGAAGGATAAGAGGAGATATTTCATGCAAAAGGATGTGGCATTTTGAAGCAATTTGTGACGATCGCCCTACTATTCCTTTGCCTCTGTGCAGCAGGCTCAGATGCATACGCTTTTGCAGGGAATCCCCTTCTCCCTTATGCCGATATTGTCATCGATGTAGGCCACGGTGGCGTTGACTCTGGAGCCAGATTCGGCAAGTACCAGGAAAAAGACATGAACTTAGCCATTTCCAAAAAAACGTATAAGCTTCTTCAGAAAAAAGGCTATCGCGTCATTATCAATCGAACGGATGATTATGCTTTAAGCCAAGATAATAAATGGTCCTTTGGAGGAAGACATCGCAAAGATTTGGCACAGCGGGCCGGAATTGCCAATACAATTAAACCCAAGTTGATGCTGAGCATGCATATTAACTGGTCGAACAAGCCCGATCGAAGAGGTCCGCTCGTCTTTCACCAGAATCAGTCGGACAGCATCCTGATTGCCAATCTGCTTCAAACGTCGCTTAATCGCGTGTACGGAACCGATGAACAGCCTATACTTGGCAAAAAATATTATGTGCTCAGAAATACCAAGTGCCCTTCGGTTATTGTCGAACTAGGGTTCATTTCCAATAGAACGGACCGTAAACTACTGAACAACTCTTCTCACCAAACAAAGCTTGCAGAAGCCGTTACCCGTGCAGTGGATGAATACTTTGCGATGGTTCAAAAAAGCCCTACTTCACATTAAGCTTCACCGTCTGTGAAATTGAGACGAAGGTCGTTTCCTTCTGAAGGGATGGAATGGCCTCTTTGATGACTTGGGCTGTTTTCTTGCCGGGAGGACCTACATGGCCGATTGCAATGACCAAATCCCTGTCCTTTACAAGCTTTTTAAACTTCACCATCTGCTTGCTAATGTGGCTGTACGTATATAGATCATCAAAGAACAACTGGTTTTCTGAAAATGGGACGCCCTTTTGGCTGGCCAATTTCCCAATCAAGCTTTTGGGCGACGTTCGGCTATCCAATAGAATGAGTTTTCTCTCTTTGCATATGTCAACGAGGATATTCATCACTCTTTCATCGGCTGTTGCTTTGGAGCCCATATGATTATTGATGCCTATCGCATAGGGAACATCCTCGATGGCCGCTACGATCCGCTTACGAATCTCATCGTCGGATAAGTCCGTTGTAATGGCTCCAGGGCCAAGCCAACTCTTCTTGCCGCGCACAGGCTCCATAGGAAGGTGCAAAATGACCTCATGGCCCTTCTCGTGGGCCAACTGCGCATCCTGCTTCGTCGAAGGCAAGAACGGCATTACTGCGACTGTGAATGGGATTGGCAGTTCCAACATTTCGGTTGTACCATCCATATTGTTGCCAAAGTCGTCAATGACAATGGCGACCTTCTTCGTCGTTGATTCCACTACGGGTTGATTTGGAACGATGCCAACCGCCGCTCCGGCATGTACGGGCAGCAGCAGCAGCGACATGCCCATCGTTACCGCTAGCGAGATTTGACGTGTTGCTGAGCTTTTTTTCAACAAATTCATGGTCATTCTCCTTCATCCTTATAAAAACTTGCGGGAATTGAGCAAGCTTTCCAGTTTCTCTCATTATGCTTCGCTTGAGCTCCAAATATGCGTGCTGAACATAACAAAAAGCCGTTAAGTCCTCAGGCTGAGGTTCTTAACGGCTTTCTTAACGGTTTCACGTATGTTCAAAAAAATTAGTGCTTACGGCCAGGAATGGTGCCTGTTTCTTCAAACGCTTTTACGATAATATCAATCTCTTTTTTCAACTCGCTGAGAAGCTCTGCCTCAGGCACTTTGCGGATCATCTCTCCGTAACGGAACAGCATGCCTTCACCGCGGGCTCCTGCGATCCCGATATCGGCTTCGCGAGCCTCTCCAGGCCCGTTTACGGCGCAGCCGAGGACGGATACTTTAATCGGCACTTTGATTTTGGCGATGTACTCCTCTACCTCATTAGCGATCGAGAACAAATCAATGTCCAGGCGCCCGCAAGTCGGACAGGATACAAGCGTTGCAGCGTTCGTGATTAGTCCGAACGTTTTTAACAGCTCGCGTGCAACCTTAATCTCTTCAACCGGGTCTGCGCTAAGCGAGATGCGAAGCGTGTTGCCGATGCCCATGTTGAGCAGCGTTCCGATACCCGCGGCACTCTTCACAGCGCCCGTAAAGAGCGTTCCGGCCTCGGTAATTCCGAGGTGAAGAGGGTAGTTGAAAGCTTTCGCAGCTTGCGAGTAAGCGGCGATTGCCATCGGTACGTCAGAGGCTTTGAGCGATACGATAATATCATGAAAATCGAGTTCTTCCAAAATGTTGATGTGGAACAAAGCGCTTTCCACCATAGCTTCCGGTGTCGGATAACCGTATTTCTCAAGCAGATGGTTCTCGAGCGAACCGGCGTTAACACCGATCCGAATCGGAATTCCGCGTTCCTTACAAGCTTTAACGACCGCTTCTACTTTCTCGCGGCGACCGATATTGCCCGGGTTGATCCGCACTTTATCAATCCCATTTTCAATCGCGGCAAGCGCCAGACGATAGTCAAAGTGAATATCGGAAACTAGCGGAATATGAATTTGTTTCTTAATCTCTTTAATCGCTTCGGCGGCTTCCTTATTGTTCACAGTCACACGAACCAATTGACAGCCTGCTTCTTCAAGACGAAGAATCTCGGCAACGGTTGCCTTTACATCCGCTGTTTTGGTCGTACACATGCTTTGCATAATGACTTCGTTGCTGCCGCCGATCGTTAAGTCGCCCACTCGAACGGGACGCGTGTCTTTTCTATGGAACATTATGGTTTCTCTCCCCATGACACCAAACATCCTCCGCTCCAATTTCCTGCATAAGGAAACCGGATTGGAGGCTGTGTGTTCGTTTATGAAATTATGGGTTACGCACTTTCTTCTTTCTTCTTGCCTGTCGCTTGCGAGCCGTCTTTGGTCGTCAAAACAGGCGCAAGCTTGTTTTGAACGGTTTCCTTAGAAACTACGCAAGAGGAGACGTCGGTTCTGGAAGGGACTTCAAACATCACGTCAAGCATAATGCTTTCGATGATTGCTCTCAGACCGCGCGCGCCGGTATTCCGTTTAATCGCTTCCTTCGCAATGGCGTCAAGCGCCTCTGCGTCGAACTCGAGTGAAACGTTATCCATTTCGAGCATCTTCTGGTATTGTTTCACGAGCGCGTTTTTCGGCTCGGAAAGAATACGCACAAGCGCTGCTTCATCCAGCGGCTCCAAGGTAGAGATCACCGGCAAACGGCCTACGAATTCGGGAATCAACCCGAATCTGAGCAGATCTTCCGGAAGCACCATGGATAAGTACTCGCCCGGTTTCAAATCTACTTTGGCTCCGTCCGTGGAGAAGCCAATCACTTTTTTACCGATTCTGCGTTTAATAATTTGCTCCAGACCGTCGAAGGCTCCTCCGCAAATAAACAGAATGTTTGTTGTATCAATTTGAATAAACTCTTGATGCGGGTGCTTGCGTCCGCCTTGCGGAGGAACGGATGCGACCGTACCTTCAAGAATTTTGAGCAGCGCTTGTTGAACGCCTTCGCCGGAAACGTCTCTTGTAATGGACGGATTCTCGGATTTGCGTGCTACTTTATCGATCTCGTCGATATAGATAATGCCGCGCTCAGCTTTCTCTACATCATAGTCTGCAGCTTGAATCAGTTTGAGCAAAATGTTCTCAACGTCTTCACCCACATAGCCTGCTTCGGTCAAAGAAGTCGCATCCGCGATCGCGAACGGAACGTTCAAAATTTTGGCAAGCGTTTGCGCAAGCAGCGTTTTACCGCTTCCTGTCGGTCCTAGAAGGACGATGTTACTTTTTTGCAGTTCAACATCTTCCAGCTTGTTTTGGGAATTGATGCGCTTGTAGTGGTTATACACTGCTACCGCAAGAGATTTCTTCGCTTGTTCCTGCCCGATCACGTACTGGTCCAAAATGTTGCGGATTTCCTTCGGTTTCGGAACATCCTTCAGATCCAGCTCTTCTTCGTGACCTAGTTCTTCTTCCACAATTTCCGTGCAAAGCTCTATACATTCATCACAAATGTAAACTCCCGGACCGGCAACAAGCTTGCGAACCTGATCCTGAGATTTTCCACAAAAGGAACATTTGAGTTGGCCTTTTTCATCGTTAAATTTAAACATGGGATCACTCCTTTATTTCAAGTCGTTTCGAGTGATAACCTCGTCGATTAACCCGTATGCTTTCGCTTCTTCAGCGCTCATAAAGTTATCCCGGTCGGTGTCTCTTTCGATCTTTTCAAGCGGCTGTCCCGTACGATCCACATAAATCTGGTTGAGTTTTTGTTTCGTTTTGATAATCCAATCCGCGTGAATCTTAATATCGGTCGCTTGACCTCTTACACCGCCGAGCGGTTGATGAATCATAACTTCAGCATTCGGCAGCGCGTATCGCTTGCCTTTGGCGCCAGCTGTTAACAGCAAGGAACCCATACTTGCAGCCATACCTACGCAAATCGTAGATACATCCGGTTTAATAAATTGCATGGTATCGAAGATACCCATTCCAGCTGTTACAGATCCACCTGGTGAGTTGATATATAAGTGGATATCCTTATCGGGATCCTGAGCAGATAGAAAAAGCAGCTGGGCAATGACCAAATTTGCCACATCATCATCAATGGCGCTCCCAATGAAAATAATGCGGTCCTTAAGTAGACGCGAGTAGATGTCGTAAGAGCGTTCCCCACGTGCTTCTTGTTCAACAACCATAGGAATAAGACTCATTGTACCAACTCCTTTTGTGGCTAAAGCCATGTTTTCCAAATTGGGATTCAGTAACAGTTTAACATGTTTGAGCAGCAAAGTCATTTTTTCAGAAGACTGCTATGTATACAAGGAATTGCATATGTCGTGAGTCAGTTTGAGGCTAAAATAGGGTAAAAGAAAGGCACGTTGCTTACGTACGTGCCTCTACTAACCTTATTTATACTGCTGCGGAAACATGCTTGCTATTTTCAAGCAAGAAGTCAACCGTTTTTCTAATCACAAGATCGTGGCTCAGACCTTCCAAGCTGCCGTTAGATGCGAACAGTTCACGAAGTTCTGCAGTTGTTTTTTGGTAGGATGGTGCATATTTCTCAAGTTCCGCGTCAACTTCTTCATCGGATACTGTGATTTTTTCCGCAGCTGAAATTGCTTCAAGAACAAGGTTGTTGCGAACACGCTTCTCAGCATCTTCTCTCATTTGATCTTTCAGCACGCTCTCGTTTTGACCGGAGAACTGGAAGTAAATCTCAAGCGTCATGCCTTGGGAACGAAGACGTCTTTCGAATTCTTTCACCATCACATCAAGCTCTGCTTCTACCATGGAAGCCGGGATTTCAACATCCGCGTTTGCTGCAGCTTTCTCAACGACAGCTGTTTCCAGAGCAGCTTCTGAATCTTTTGTTTTGCGCTCTTGAAGACGGTTTTTCAATTCTTCTTTGTACTCTGCAAGCGTGTCGTACTCGCTCACGTCTTTGGCAAACTCATCATCAAGTTCCGGCAAGTTTTTGCGTTTGATGTCGTGAATTTTCACTTTAAACACAGCTGCTTTGCCTTTCAGATCTTCGGAGTGGTAGTTCTCAGGGAAAGAAACGTTAACTTCTTTCTCTTCGCCTTTGCCAAGTCCTACAAGCTGATCTTCGAAACCAGGAATGAAGGAGTTGGAACCAAGCTCAAGGGAGTATTTCTCCGCTTTTCCGCCTTCGAACGCTACGTCATCAACGAAACCTTCGAAATCAAGAACAACGACGTCGCCGTTAGCTGCTTGTCCTTCTTCAAGAACAACCAATTCAGCGTGGCGCTGTTGCAGACGGGAAAGCTCGCTGTCCACTTCTTCGTCCGTTACAATCGCGTCTACCGCTGGAACTTCAAGACCTTTGTAGTCGCCAAGAGTTACTTCCGGCTTAACTGTAACTTTTGCTTTGAATTTCAGAACTTGTCCTTTACCGAACTGCTCAACGTCTACTTCAGGACGATCAACAGGCTCGATTTTGACCTCTTCGATCGCTTGTACGTAAACTTCCGGCAAAATGATGTCAAGCGCATCTTGATACAGGCTTTCTACGCCAAATTTAGCTTCAAAGATTGAACGCGGCACTTTGCCTTTACGGAATCCTGGAACATTCACTTTCGCGGATACTTTTTTGAATGCTTTATCCAATGCATCTGCGACGCGCTCTGCGCCAACTTCCACTTCAAGAACGCCTACGTTCTTCTCTATTTTTTCCCAACTTGCTTTCATTTTATGCTTTCCCCTTCCAAAAATGTACGATGACATATTTTCACGTTACGCTCATTATAACCATTCTATTATAACATATAACAAATTCATTTCAAGGCGACCTTTCGCCTCTAGGACGGATCCGGGTTAAACTGTTTCACAAAAGCCTGCAGCACAAGATGAGCCCGCTTCCATTGGAGCGTCATCGAGTCCACAATCCCGTAGGTATCCAGCAATTCTTCCCGATTTGCGGAACCGAACAACCGCTCTTGAAGGATCGCGTGCAGGGCGGATGCCCATACGTCGACAGCTCCGTCCTCCGCTCTAAGCAAATCGGTGTATATCGATGTTCCGTAGGCGTAAGCCAAAAATTCCTGCCAGGTTTGTTTTGCAAAATAGACAAAATCCGGTTGGCTTATTTCACTAATATCCCCGACTCTGCGAATCATATCACGAATCTGGGAGGGAAATTCCTCCGGGCTAAGCGGCGTCTCTTCGATCTGTACGGCGATCATGCTCCCGTTCTTCGGGAATTCTACGAAACCTTGCTCTCCCATCTGCTTCAGCGCCTGCAGCGCTTTGAATTGGATGTGCGGATGCCGCGGTTTCTCGCCAAGCCATTCCTTCACGCTTGCGCTAATGTCCGATTGATCGACAAAACCCAGCTGTTCAAGCGCGCTGACTTGCTGCTCCAACGAACCTTCCTTGAGCAAATTCAACAGCTTTAGCGCGTAAGTGCCGTCGTCCGTTGATTTCTCTTGTATGTACTGCCTTAATAAATCCTCTTCCCCTTCTATCTCCTCTTCCGACGGACTCGACATGGGGAACATCGTTTCCGGAAACATCGTTCGCAACCAAATGCTCAGCGCTTCCCATTGTTCAATCTTGTTCGGGTTGGCGCCCGGAAATTGAAGCAGAAACGTTAGCATCTGAAGAGCATCGCTATACTGCTCTCTCTTCAGAAAGCGGGTAAGCTCCTCTTCGTAATACTGCTCTGTTTTTGGAAAAAGAATCACATTATTCATAGATGGCTCTGCTATGTGGATCACCTCAGAAATCTTGGTCTCGCTGGTGACAGTTTACTTGATTGTTTCCCTGATTGCAAAATAATTTTAAAATAAGTGTTGACTTACCATAAAACCATATGATAATATAACTCTTGCTTCGCCAAACGGATACAAGCCGAGCGGTAAGAAGTGGTCTATGTCCCAGTAGCTCAGCAGGATAGAGCATACGCCTTCTAAGCGTACGGTCGGGGGTTCGAATCCCTCCTGGGACGTTCAGCAAGCAGAGAAAGCCGCGAGAAATCGCGGCTTTTTTGTTTTTTTCAAGCACATAAGGGAAAAAGCCGTCAACCCAATGGCTGCGGCTAATTCAAAAGCTTTATTTACACGGAAGGCCGGTTAGGCTGATGATGACCAGGCTCTGTGGAATCCATATTCGACTGGATGCGTGAAGATTGTTTTGAATGATCGATTGTGCTTTGCGCCTTTTGCTTCATGCTTTTGTTTTTACCCATGTTGGACATTCCCCTCCTGTAAGTGGAGCCCGCAAAGTTTGATCTCTGCAGGCTCTTTGTTGGTGCCATTAGACTACTTTAGTGCTTCTTGTGAGGCAGGTTGCTGCCTGGCTGACCGTCACCTTGTGTCCTGAAATTCTTCGCGGCTTTCCTCTGCTTGTCGTGCAGCTTGCTAATGAAATGACTATCCATGAGCATTCGCCTCCTGAAGAAAGAATGGCACTACCTCTATAGAATGTCACGCTAGCTCGAGATTTAAACGCATGGCTAAATTTAGTATAGCGCCTCTGGCTTCAGCATCTGTTTTGACTTTTTCGTACAGCGCTTCGAAATTGCTGCGGTTTTCGATGAATTCAGGTTCTGTTCTAATTGCGGTTTGCGTCCAATTAATAAGCACATTTTCGGCTTGTGTCAGTTCATTAAAGGCGCGGTGCAGACCGACGCGTTCAATGATTTCTTCCATCTCCGCCTGTCCGACTTCTTTGCCCGCCTCTTTCAAATCAGCGATCCGTTTATCCGCTTGATGACTGATTTGCACAAAATGCTCCCGGGAAGCTAAATAATCGATTTGCGCTTTGGAATGCTTCTTTTTCATTGCCATCACCTTCCTATTTTCGTCAATTGATTTGCCTCTTAGCAACCATCCTGTAAACAATCCTAACACAAAATCTGCCAAAGGCTGCCCCCGCCCTCCCTCGGACAGACATTATATACCGCCATTTTGCATACCTTTTATCATCATTCTCTCTTCAAAAAGAAAGGAAGGAACGTCAATGTGCGGAATAACGGGTTGGATAGATTGGCGGAAAGACTTGACCGGGTACCCGTCCATTCTAGAAAATATGACGGAAACGCTCCATTTGCGTGGACCAGATGCTTCCGGTACTTGGATTTCACAGCATTGTGCCCTCGGCCATCGTCGTCTTAGTGTCATGGATCCGGAAAACGGCGCCCAGCCCATGATCCGGAAACAAGGTGACTACACGTATACGATCGTATATAATGGCGAACTTTATAATGCCCCTGAGCTGAAAAAAGAGCTTGAACTGCGCGGCCATCATTTCCGCACAACGTGCGATACGGAAGTGCTGCTTGTTGCCTTTATGGAATGGGGGCGGGCTTGTGTAGACCGTTTGAATGGTATTTTCGCATTTGCCGCATGGGATGATCAAGAACAATCCCTCTTCTTGGTGAGAGACCGGCTTGGCGTAAAGCCGCTTTTTTATTCTCATCAGAACAGTGTTCTTCTATTCGGTTCCGAACCAAAAGCCATTCTCGCCCATCCGGACTTTCAAGCGGAAGTCGGTGCCGAAGGCTTAGCTGAAATCTTCGCAGTAGGGCCTGCACGCACGCCTGGGCACGGCATCTATCGCAATATGTCCGAGTTGAAGCCGGGACAATGCGCCGTTTTTGACCGCAACGGCTTATCGATCCGGACGTACTGGAAGCTGGAGAGCCAGCCGCACCCGGATGATATTGACGCTACGGCCAATCAGGTTCAGCATCTGCTGAACGACACAGCCCAGCGGCAGCTTGTTTCTGACGTTCCCATCTGCACGCTGCTGTCCGGCGGGCTTGACTCCAGTGCGCTTACGTCGCTCGCTGCTGAGCACTACAAAGAGAGCGGAAAAGGCGCTCTGCATACTTTTTCGGTCGATTACAAAGATAACGATAAGCACTTCAAGGCCAACGTATTTCAACCGAATTCCGATGCCCCCTGGATTAAGCGGATGACCGATCATCTTGGCACTGAGCATCATTATATTGAGTTCGATACGCCCGAGCTCGTGGAATCTTTGAAAACAGCCGTTTTTGCTAGGGATACACCGGGAATGGCCGATGTTGACGGGTCCCTGTACTTATTTTGCCGCGAAATCAAAAAGAATGCCACCGTTGCGATCTCCGGCGAGGCTGCGGACGAAATCTTCGGCGGATACCCGTGGTTTCACAACGAGGAAGCCCTCTCTGCGAACACGTTCCCTTGGTCGCTGAAGCTGCCCAATCGGGTCAATCTGCTGGCGCCGGATCTAGTGGATTGGATTAAACCGGCCGAATATGTCAGCAATCGGTATCAACAAGCATTAAGCGAAGTGCCGCGGCTGGCGGGCGAAACGCAGCAGCAAAACCGGATGCGGGAAATGTCTTACCTCAACATCACGCGGTTCATGCCGACGCTGCTCGATCGCAAAGACCGCATGAGCATGGCGGTTGGACTTGAAGTAAGGGTTCCTTTCTGCGATCACCGCCTTGTTGAATATGTATGGAATATTCCTTGGGAAATAAAAACATCCGGGGATCGCGAGAAAGGCATTCTGCGAAAAGCGCTGAAAGGCGTTCTGCCCGATGATGTCCTGACCCGCAAGAAAAGCCCGTATCCAAAGACGCACAATCCGAATTATTTGGCAGCCGTTCGCAAATGGGTACTGGAAATTCTCGATGACTCCAGCTCCCCCCTGCTGCCTTTCATTGATGTCAAACAAATACGCGCGCTCGCCAGCTCGGACACGAACGACTTCGATCTTCCATGGTTCGGCCAGTTGATGACGGGACCTCAAATGTTCGCCTATTTAGCACAAGTAGACACCTGGTTGCGAACCTATAAAATTTCGATCCGTTAATATAAAAGGCCTGCTGTCCACTGATGCGGAAGCAGGCCTTTTTCATTAGGATTCGTTTTGATCAGGCAGTCTATCCAAAAACAACCGTAAAGCTTTGGCGCGGTGACTGATTTCATTCTTCTCTGCCACCGTCAGCTCCGCCATCGTTCTGCCCAGAGCGGGAATATAAAACAACGGATCATAGCCGAATCCGCTTTCTCCGCGCGGTTCAGCGATGATGTAACCCTGACAGGTGTCTTCAGCTTCAATAGTCTCATTGGCTACCGGATCGATTAGCGTGAGCGCACAGACAAAGGCAGCCTCGCTTAGAAGCTTAGGCCCACCGTCTTCCTCCGGCAATCCTTCGGCAGGGCCAATCTCATTCAAAGCTTGGAGCAGCTTTGCGTTGTTATCCTCATCCGTTGCGTTTTCCCCGGCATATCTGGCCGAATAAACACCCGGAGCGCCGCCCAGCTCCTTTACGCACAAGCCTGAGTCATCTGCAAGCACAGGAACATGCAGATGCGCCGAAATGATCTGCGCTTTGATCCGCGCATTCTCTGCAAACGTCGTCCCGCTTTCCACGATGTCCGGAAGGTCCGTATACTCAGCCAAGCTGCGAACTTTGTAACCTTTGGGACCAAAAAGACTCTCAAACTCCTTCACTTTGCCCTCATTGCGCGTTGCAATAACGACGATATTACTTCGTAGCCGCATGTTGTGCACCTCGAATACGATCTGCGATAGGGCCCAGCACCTTGCATTGCTCTTCGATCATCGTATGAATCCCCGTTTCCGCAAGGGCAAGAAGCTCATCCAATTCTTTACGTGAAAAAGGAGCATCCTCGCCGGTTCCTTGGATTTCTACAAATTGGCCCTGCCCTGTCATCACGACGTTCATATCCACCTTAGCCTGCGAATCCTCTTCATAGTTAAGATCGAGACGCGGGGTTTGGCCGATAACGCCGACAGAGACAGATGCCAGGAAGTCGTTGATCGGGAACTTCGCCAAATTTTTATCTGTCGCCAGCTTGTTGATGGCAAATGCCATGGCAACGAATGCACCCGTAATCGAAGTGGTGCGTGTGCCTCCGTCAGCTTGGATGACATCGCAGTCCAGTGTAATGGATCTCTCGCCCAAAGCTTCCAAGTTAACAACGGAACGAAGCGCACGGCCGATTAGACGCTGAATCTCCATCGTGCGTCCGCCCAGCTTGCCTTTGGCAGCCTCACGTTGATTTCTAACCTGTGTGGCACGCGGCAGCATGGAATACTCAGCCGTTACCCATCCTTTGCCTTGGCCTTTCATAAAAGGCGGGACGCGTTCTTCAACCGTTGCCGTACAAATGACTTTCGTATCCCCGACCTCAATAAGTACCGAGCCTTCTGCATGTTTTATGTAATGGGGGGTTATTTTCATAGGGCGCAATTCTTCATTCGTTCTTCCGCCAATTCGCATAAATCGTGTTCTCCTCCTGTTGCTTCCACGGGAAGCTGATTCTCTCGCCCCATTGTAACAAAGTAGCCGGAGAAAAGCACCCTCATCCAGAACAATGCTGCCCGGCTGGCCAAAAGGATGAGAAAGGATGAGAAAACCCCTTATGCAGGAAAAGCTTTTGCATAAGAGGTTCGATACTCCGGGTCAAGCTGGTTACAGCTTGGTCGGATTGATATGAGCCGGTCTCGCAACAGGCTTGGTGTAATTCTGCGTGCTGTCTGAGGAAGTAAATTTCACAGCGCCGTCCACTTTAATCTGAACTTGCTTAAAGCCTGTATTCTCAGTCAACGAAAGAATAACGGATTTCAAAGCATCTTCGGACGCTTTCTGGTCTGCGCCAAGCAGCTTGTTCGAGAAATCCACCGTAATCACGGTATCGGCCGGATTAATACTCTTCACTTCCGTTGCGGCATTCAGAACGCCAGCCAGCCCCTTCTTCTGATCAGGCCCTTTGATGAGCTGATCAACAACGGCTTTCGCGACATTATCCGTTCTTTTGACTAGTCTGGTAACCGGAACATAATATTTGTAATTTTGATCGTTTTGATTCAAGAAATAGAGCGTCACTGGCGTGGATTGCCCGAACTCCGCATCTTCCGCCTTCTCCAAGTTAATCCCCATCGAACGCGCCAGCGGTGTATCCAGCGGCGTTTTGCCTTTCGGCATTTCTTTGAGATCCTTGCCATCGACACGAAGCTGCACTTTCTCTACGGTCGGGAAGTTTGTCAGATTCCAAGTGATGGCTTCCAGTATTTTTCTTTCATTTTGTTGGTCATACGTGAGAAACTCTTTAGAGAAATCAACGATGGCACGTTTGTCTGATGTCACATTCAAGCTAATGACTTTCGTGCCTTTCGGCAGCAAAGCCTGAAATCCCGATGGAAGCAGACTGGAGACAGGACCGCCGTCCACCATGTACTCCAGCGTCGTTTTGGCAACGGACACCGTTTTCGGCAATCCCAGACTGAGCGGGGCCACGAAGCCTTTGGCATCTTTCACATACACCGTCATTTGCGATGAGTTATCGTCGATCATGTCGATCGTGACCGCAGCTGATGTCGTCTTAGCGTCCGCTTCCGCACCCGTGGTCGGAGGTGCATCGATGTCAGCTTTCTTCCCAGTTCCCAGAACCGAACATCCTGTGGTCAGCAAGGCAATCACCCCCGCGATAGCGGCTGAACGAATCCAATGTTGATGTTTCATTTGCTTATTTCCTCCTTCGAGTTTTTGCAGAAGCCTCCTCAGAAGCATCTGCCGCATACTTCCTTCGGCATGGCCTGTACATTGCTTTTTCGTATTATTATGTATACGGGACTTTGTCCGATTTATAACTACTTTTTGTCCACCTGCTTAAAAAAGTCAACCCGAAAAAATAGGTCCCCTTTCCGATGAATCCCTATCCTTTTCGGCATCGTAACTTGATATGCTATACTTGTAGAACAGACTGATTTTGATCTAATTGGAGGCGCTCAGATGAGAACATTCCTCAAAGACAAAACGCTCATTTTCAACGAATTCAGGGAAGAAGTTTTCAGTCACTATCCTCAATCCGTCATCGAAGAAGCTGTTGCCCGCCTGCTCGTCGAAATCAAAGGCATTAAGAAAATTCCTTATGAGATGATCACAACGACTTTGCTCGGTGTTTTAAGCAAAACCGAAACCTATAACGTCATGACCACGCTCATGGAACTGCAAAAAAAGGTCAAACACGATTCCGAGCTGCTCGCAAGCATGAAAGACCCTGCCTATAACGTGCATCGTACCATTGCCATGTCGATTTGCGGGCTGTATGGCAGCGGCGCAGCTTCCCTCTTCGGTTTCGTGGATTGCAAATTCCGGTTTTTCTTCCCGACGAAGCGCCCTAAATCGTTTATTTCAAAAGGGATCTGCGCAATTGTAGCCTCAACGGCAAGCGTCATCATTTCGGAAAATGTGAAAGTCGATTATACGCAGCGCAATCTCGCCATGCTCGCAGCAAGAGGCGTCCAGCTTGAGGATATGGTGGAGATTCTGGACCAGCTTCAGCGTCCCTATAACCCGGATATGCCGCGCAGCCTTTGCGAAGAGCACATCGTTGCCGTGCTGCGCAAGCAGCAGACCTTCCACGCCCTGCAGTTGGCGATCAAAATAGATACCGCCGTCGAAGCCGGGGAATTCAACCGGCAATACAATCATATCGTCGGCCAGGACGAAGGGCTTTTTGGCGTGGATGAAAGCATCGCGACGGCCGTTCCGCTCATGTACGGAACCATTGCGCTCACGAATTTCGGCTATCTCGACAAAGAGAAAATCGGGATCATCAAAGACCTCGACAGCGACCACTCCGAGGGAAAATGCAATACGTTCATTGACGACATGGTATGCGGCATTGTGGCTGCAGCCTGCGGCCGGTTAGCGCACAATAATGTGCCTACGTATAGTAAGCCTTTGAAGTAGGCGGGGGGCGGCGAACCTTCTCCGTTTGGGAAAGGGAACTAGGGGGCGCTATTGAAGCAAAATCAGCTGGTTGCAGCAGCAAAGGGGAACTACAGGGCCTTATTTTCCCTCAAACAGCCGATTTCAGCCTAAATCGGCGAAATAAGGGACCCTAGTTCCCTCTAATCTGCCAAAGGCCGCTTATGCAGCGAATAGAGGAACACAGTTTTCTTTTGAAATGAACCAGAAGCACTTTGTAACCTGGATCAGCCGTTAGAAAACATAAAAAAGCGCACCAGATTCCGCTCGCTGGGATTAACAGGCGGATTTGATGTGCTTTTTGTGTTCTTCAGAGACCTACACAAACCATTTACCCCGACCAATAAGGCTGTTTTTCCGCGCTAACTTATGCTAAATCCGCAAATTGTCTGAGATAACGCTGTTATACAAGCTTAACTCCTCAGCAAGGCCCTATCCCCAACTTGCCTCCCCCACGCCGAATTACCGCCGCAAAAACAAAAAAGCCCATTAATAATGGGCTAAAATCACAGCAATATCTTTATCATTAAATTGAAAGGCGCCTTCTTCTGTTTTAGCAAAGTGATGGCCTCTTGACTCGATATATTGGCAGAGTCGAAACAAAATGCCCGGTTCCACATTCAGGAGCTTTGAAAGAGAGAACACATTTTTTTGCTCAGAGATTACTTCCATCATGGATTGTAATAGCCTCCTAAAGATGTAATGTACTTGTTAGTCATTATCATAGTACATGCACGAGATCACTTACTGTCGAAATGTTGGGTTAACAAAACGTTCACTTTTAACGTGCCGGGCACTGACAACATAAAAACCCTCGAAATCTCCAGTAGGAGGCCTCGAAGGCTTGCATGGATCCCTTTGCTGACGGAATCAGATCTTTAATTCCCCAAGCTTGATCAGTTCTACAACCGCTTGTGAACGACCCTTTACGTTCAGCTTTTGCATGACATTCGAAATATGATTTCTCACAGTTTTTTCACTGATAAAAAGCTGCTGTGCGATATCCTTCGTCGTTTTGTCCTGCACTAATAGTTCGAATACTTCGCGTTCGCGGTTCGTAAGTAGAAATTTGTTTTTGTGGTCGCTGCCCATGGATGTGTGTCACCCCTCCTTGCTCGGGTATTGGGAAATACAAGGTTAAGGGATACAGTCAAAATTAGTTTATGAAGGGCTGCTGCCAATGGTGCGGTATGGACGCAAAAATAGGCGTTATCCGCTTTTGAGTTTCTATCCGATGCGTGGTAAGCTGAAATGAGGCATTCTTTTGAGCAAGGGAGGTTTCTTATGTTCAAACGTGATTATTTTATGCGGCAGATTGAACAAATGACTCAGGTACTGCATCGTATTCTTTTTAATAAGGAACATATTCCGCTTGGGGATGCTCAGCAGCAATTGGATGAAGCGAGCCGGCATTTGCTTGGGCTCAACGTTCGCTCCCTGCAAGCTTTGTCAAGCAAGGACATTTTGGAACTGCTTTCCTATCATGGAAATTTGGATACAGCGAAAGCGATGGTCATTGGGGATATGTTTATCGGCCGTGGAGATCTGCTGAAACAACATGAACAAACCGATGAGGCTTACCTGGCTTATGTAAAATCTCTTGATTTGCTGCTGCACCTGTCGCTTTCCTCCGAGGTTGATCCTAAAGATGAGGAGAATGCGGAGATTTCGTCCCGAATTATGACGAGTCTTGATCGGCTTAAGGCATGGATGGTCCCGGAGGATATGAAAAGACTGCTCTTCGCTCACTACGAGAAACAGGGCGATTATGCGAAAGTGGAAGATGTTTTGTTCCATTATATGGAGGATCATCCGGATCAGAAGGATTTAATCGGACAAGGCATTATTTTTTATGAAAAATTACTTGATATGGAAGATTTGCAGCTTGAATCAGGCAACTTCAGTAAAGAAGAAGCAAGGGATGGCTTGCGCATTGTGAAGCGGAAAATGGACTCTTTTGAAGAAATTTTAAATGATCATAAATAGAAATTGAAGGTGTTGACAAATGGCTTGGTATCAAGAAAGTTTTGGGAATGATTATTTGCTTGTTTATAAGCATCGAGATATGCAGGGCGCGTATCATGAAGTGAAGAAAATGATGGACTGGCTTGAGCTGAAGCAAGGTGCGGAGGTTTTGGATCTATGCTGCGGGATGGGGCGTCACTCCATGGCGTTGGCGGATTTTGGCTATGAAGTCACGGGAGTGGACTTGTCGGAGGTACTTTTGAATGAAGCCATACAATTGGACAACCAGAAACGAGTGACTTGGGTTCGTGGCGACATGCGGGAAGTCCCCCTCCATCGCCAGTTTGATGCGGTTGTGAATTTGTTTACTTCTTTTGGCTATTTTGATGAGGATGAACAGAATGAAGCGGTATTTCACGAGATGAATCGGCTTTTAAAAAAGGGCGGACGCTTCATTATCGATTTCTTGAATCCGGTTTATATTCGGGCTCACCTTGTTCCGCAATCTCAGCGTATGGAAGGAGATATTCACATTCGTGAAACAAGAGCCATTGAAGATGGTTGTGTGCGCAAGCGAATTGTGATTTCCCAGGAGGGTGCTCCGGGCCGGCAGTATTTGGAGCAAGTTAAACTATACGACCGATCGGCGTTCGAAACGATGCTGCAAAAAGCAAATTTACATATTGATCGCGTGTACGGCGGTTATGACGGTCAGAATTATGAGGCTGAGGTATCGGGCCGGATGATTTTTGTAGGGCACAAGGAAGGATGAGTACGCGCAAATGAACATTGTGACGGAGCATACAGATGAGATTACGCAAGTGAAGGTGCCGCTGCCCTTTCCGCTTCGCTGGGTGAATGCTTACCTGATCCGCGGCAGCAAAGGGTACACGGTCATTGATCCGGGGCTGCATACCCCGGACGCTGAGGCGCTCTGGCTGCAGGTGCTGCAGGAGCGCGGAATTGGCTTCGAGCACGTCGAGCAGATCGTGCTCACGCATCACCATCCCGATCACTACGGGATGGCGGGGTGGTTCCAGGAGCGCACGGGCGCGCCGGTTCTCCTCTCGGAGACCGGAAATGCGCAAGTGCAGCTCCTGTGGGGACCGGGGGAGCCGATGTCGGCGCGGCTGCTGACGCTTTTTGCCCGACACGGCTTCCCGGAAGCCGGGGTGGAGGAGTTGGCGAAGCACATGGTGAGCTTCGTCGAATTGGTTTCCCCGCAGCCGCAGGTTACGCTGCTGCGGGAAGGACCCGTGCGCCTCGGGGACCGCGTGTACGAAGCCATGGAGACCCCCGGTCATGCCGCGGGTCATCTGGTCTTCTATGACCCTTCGACGGAGGTGATTTTTTGCGGCGACCACGTCCTGCCGCAAATATCGCCGAACGTTTCCTTCCTCCCGGAGGTGGAAGAGAACCCGCTCGGCGAGTACCTTCGCAGCCTGCAGGAGATCGGCAGGCTGAAGGTCAAAATGGCTTACCCCGGGCACCGGGAGCCGTGGTCTGGCTTTGGCGCACGCACCGAGGAACTGGTGCGCCATCACCATGAGCGGCTTGCGCTCATGGAGGGACAGCTAAGCGCGCCGCTTAGCGCTTATGAGGTGTGCCGTGCGACCTTCGGCGACCGGCTCAGCACGCATCAGATGAGGTTCGCGCTGTCGGAGACGATCGCTCACCTCATCCTGCTGGAAGCGGAGGGTCGCATCCGGTTGGCCGATCCTGCCGCGGAGCTTCTTCAATATATGGCGGTTGGCCGCGGCGAGTAATCAAGGAGCCCTTGGGCTCGCGACATATGCCCAACAAGCAGCTGGATTTGATGAGAAAAGTGCATCGGATCCAGCTGCTTTTCGTCTTTTTCGCAGGAGTTAAGCTTGTTTGACAGCGTTATCGCAGGCAAATTGCTGATTTGGCATAAATCAGCGCGGAAAACAACGTTACAGATTTACAACTCCCCCATACGAAGCAATAAGAGTCTTCGAGAGCTCCTATTTGCGCCAAATGTGGTGATTCATCCTGAATAGAAGTCTTTTGAAACTCCTATCTCCGGTGGAACATGCAAGAATGTGAGAGAAATGGACCTCTCCCAGAATTTAAGCTTGTTTAACAGCGTTATCCCAGACAATTTGGGGCATTAGCATAAGTTAGCGTGGAAAGAGGGCGATTCGGCGTTCGGG